>CAZKLE010000275.1:0-1517 GCA_964553415.1 uncultured Myxococcales bacterium | reverse complement strand
CCCACGGTATGTGACAACGGCCGACCAGGGTTTCCCCTCGATCCGGCCGATCAAGACGCTTCGCGGTTCGTCTTCTGTTCTGGCGGGAATCTCCAGCAAGTTCGAGTCGTCCCACAACTTCTGCGCGTCGACGAAGTCGATGCCGTGCTTCGAGCGGTTTCCCTCGCTCTTCTTCGGATCGAACTCGAACGCCATAATGGTATCGAAAATATACCTTTATGGATGATGCCGCAATGCGCGGTTCTGGGCGTCTTTTCACGAGCGCTGCTGAGCTTTGAACGGCTTTCTCGTTGGTTACGCTGGTGACATCAGGATCAACCGTCCCGCTGGTGCTGATTCACACTACGCCCTCTGGAATCCGGAGCGCCGTACCTGGTTATCAATCGTCGTAGACTTCTCGCCGATGACCGATCTTGACGATCATCACCAAGTCCGGCTGCTCAATCTTGTAGATGATGCGATAGTCACCGACGCGCAGTCGACGCGCGCCCCGGAAGCTATAGCGCAGTGGCTTGCCGAACTCGACAGGATTCGAACCCAGCTTTCTCTCGATTGCGCTGCGGATTCGGCGTTTGGCTGAGGCGGAAAGTCGAGAGATGTCGTCGTGGACAACGCTCTCCAAGTACTCGATCCGGTACTTCAATCCCAAGCCTTGTCGTGAGAAATCCGCTTTTGCTTCTTGGCTATTCGGTCGTCAGCTATTCGCGAGAAGTGCAGATCCTCTTGATACTCCAATGCTTCCTCGATCAGGCTCAGTCCGACACCAGCCACCGATTGATCGCGTTTGGCCGAAAGACGCTCTAATGCCTTGTACACGTCATCATCGATCGTGATGTTGATACGTCGCTTTGTTGTCGGCATCGCAAGTCACCCCAAACGCGAGTGGTACACCGGTGTAACACCGTCGTCAAGCCGCCATTCCGGGATACACCCACTGAGGCCCGCGGGTTCGGCAGACGGTTTCGCGCCGTCGTCGCCGCGGTGCGCGCGGCGCACCTTCACCTCGGCCCCAGGCCAGTGGCTCCGAGTAGCTCTGCGGCAAGCAGACTCGTCACAGCTTGAAGACCCGCTCGGCGTTTTCACGCAGGAACTTCGGCCAGACATGATCGCGCAGCGGGACGGTCGGCATCTCGTCGAAGATGCGCTCCAGCGATAATCCCATCGGGTAGTAGCCGGCGTACATCACTTTGTCGGGGGCGCGCTTATTGGCGAACTCGATGACGTTGGCGGGGTAGTACTTCGGTGCGAAGGCGCTGGTCATGTAGTACAGGTTTTCGTACTTCAGCATCAGCTTGCAGGCGAGATCGGTCCACGGCTCGGCGCCGTGTCGCATGACGATGCGCAGCTCCGGGAAGAACCAACAGACTTCGTCGAAGTGCTCGACCTTCTGTGGCTCCATCGGCAATCGCGGACCCGGTACTCCCGCGCAGAGGCAGACGGGGATGTCGAGCTCGATGCACTTGGCGTAGATCGGATACCATTTCTTGTCGTTGATCGGCACCTGCGGGCACAGCCCC
>CAZKLE010000274.1:0-1526 GCA_964553415.1 uncultured Myxococcales bacterium | reverse complement strand
CGGTCATGACAGCGGTGCCCGGTGGCGGTTACTCGCGCTCTATCGACAGAGTTCCCGCTCGACGGCAATTTTTAGCACCTTGAAAGGGCTGGCGGCGGACTTCGCTTTGCCGGGTTCCCCATAGCATGGCGAACGGGCTAGCATCCAGTAGCGTTTGTGAACGTCGGCCCCCAGGATGGCAGCAGCTGGGAATATTCAGCGATACCGGCATCCTATGCTTACGAAGCCCGTGACGAGCAGGAGGAATTGATGATCGATTTGTACACGTCGGCCACCCCGAACGGATGGAAAGCATCCATAGCCCTTGAAGAATTGCAGCTTCCCTACGAGGTGCACGCGATTAGTTTGATGGCCGGTGAGCAGAAGGAGCCCGAGTACGTGAAACTCAATCCTAACGGCCGTATTCCCACGATCGTCGATCGCGATGAGGATGACTTTGCGGTTTTTGAGTCGGGTGCGATTCTCATCTACCTGGCCGAGAAAGCCGGAAGCCTTTTGCCGAGTGATCGTAAGGGCCGCTCACGCGTCATCCAGTGGCTGATGTTTCAGATGGGCGGCATCGGTCCCATGATGGGACAGGCGAACGTTTTCTTTCGATATTTCCCGGAGAAGATTCAGCCGGCGATCGACCGCTATCAAAACGAATCCAAGCGTTTGTTCACGGTGCTCGACACCCGGTTGAAAGACAACGAATTTCTGGCCGGCGACTACTCGATCGCCGACATTGCCAACTGGTCGTGGGTGCGAACCCATCGTTGGTCGGGGGTGGAAGTCGAGGGCCTGCCCAATCTACAACGTTGGATCGATCAGCTAGCTGCGCGGCCGGCCTGCGAGAAGGGCGTGACCGTTCCGGTTGACATTGCTCAGCTGCAGAAGGGTGACGGTGAGGCGGCCAAAGAGTTCATCAAGGGCGCACGTACGATGGTGCAACGCTAGCCGGTAGCCTTACTCGCCCGACATGCGTTTGATGCAGTCGCGTACGGGGCCGTACAGGGCCGCACCGGTGGCGATCAAGCCGGGCAGCAGTGTTTTTTCGTTGTTGAAGGTTAGCGGGCGGCCGTAGCGGTCGGTGACCACACCACCGGCTTCTTCGACCAACATGGTCCCTGCGCAGATGTCCCATTCGTTCTTCGGTGTCAGCGAGAAGGTCGCGTCGTATTCCCCGGCCGAAATCAGGGCGAACTTGTAGGCGACACTGCCGGTCGGCTTCACCTTCATGAGACTCTCATAGTCTTGCCACTCGCCGCGCTTGACCTCCGAGCGGCTGGCTAGCACCGTGGCCTCGGCGAGCTCGCTCGTGGATGTGCAATGTACGGCCTCTCCGTTCAGCGTCATTCCTTGGCCGCGGGCGGCGGCGAACAGTTTCTCCTCGACCGGGTTGTAGCAGACGCCCGCTTGCACGACGCCGTCGACGACGAAGGCCACGCAGACGCAGAACGCGGGAATCTGCTGTACGAACTCCTGGGTGCCGACCAACGGGTCGACGATCCACACCCTGGACTTCGACAGCCTGGCCGGTGAGTCGC
>CAZKLE010000273.1:0-1579 GCA_964553415.1 uncultured Myxococcales bacterium | reverse complement strand
GACCTGGACGGCGACGGAATGTTCGACTCATTTGAAATCGCCATGGGCTGGAACGATGCCTACCAACCGGGAAGCGCCGCCAACGCTGCCGACGATCTCGACGGCGACGGTCTTAGCAACCTCGAAGAGCAACGCTGCCTGTACTCAACGGGCTCGGAGTTCCTACAGATGTGGCCGGGGTTTGCTGCCAACCCGCCTCACGAGTACCCCTGCAACCCGTATGACGCCGACAGCGATCACGACGGCTTTACGGATGCGGTAGAAGTGGCCGCAGGCACGGATGCGACCGATCCCTGTCTGCACCCGTGATGACGCAATAACCCCAAGGATATCGCTTGAACTCCGGGCGCCGACCACTACCCATTATGTCAACTCGTGCTTCGGCCATGCACCCGGCGCAACGCCGCTGCGGCCGCGGTATCACCGCCGCCGTGCCACTACCCCTACCGCCGTGGGATCTGGATCACGGCGCCTTCGCTTTGAACCGTTCGGCAGTGTTGATTTGCGCCGAAGCGAATTCGCTGCCCCAACATTGTGTCGATCCGTCTTCGCGTTCTATGTGCATCTGAACCGTCACCGGTAAGTTCAACATTAACGGCGGCATTGCCAACGCTGCGCCTTTCCCACGGACTTTAACCTGCGCCCTGCCGGCGCTACCGGCGCGAAACTTGGCACCGGTGAGCCCCTGCGGCAGCCCGGATTTGCTCTTGCGTCTGAAACCCTTGCTGCCAGTGGCCTTCCAGCAACGCTTACCGTTACACACCCCGCCGGCGGGTAGCTGGTTTTGCATCTTGAGCGAGCTACCGCCTGTGGCGTCGTATATACAAACGGTTGTAATCGCTCGAGTAGCCGGCGGGTTGTCGAAATCCGCGAGCAAGCTTTCCTCGCCTTTCCGCCACTTCCATTTGTAGAGGTCTTTGACGCCGCCGTTTCGTTTAAGCTGTAGCAACGACTTGGCCGCCGATCGGCACGACCCAGAAGGCAAGGGGGCGGGCCCACAAAACGCACAGCCACCGGGATCGTTGCCGCACTGCCCCTCCACCAAAGAGAGTACTTGATTCGTAGCCACAGTGCTCAAGCGCTCGACCAAGCCCGACGGCCAGCGAACCTGCAAGCGGTCAACAGAGGTTGCGGCACCAAGCCCGAAACCCGTGCTCAGCGAGTTCATCGAAGCAAAGCTCGATCCAGCCATGACATGCCGGCGCTGGGTCAGCCCCGATGCTGTCAGCTCGATAGTTGCACCGACGCCCGAGCGATTCCCCACGGATCCTTCCAGCTCCACCCGCAACCAAGAATTAGACGAACCGAGGTTGTGATAGAGGGCCGGATGACCACCGTCGCCGCCAATCCCCTCGGTCGCCACGACGATATCGTCAAAACCGTCGTTATCGTAGTCGGCTGTGGCCACGCCCGAGGTAAAACGACTGCTCAGATCCAGCGGCATCAGTGCGCTAGCATCGGAGAACGTCCCGTCATGGTTGTTCATGAGCATACGTCCGGGATTGCCCAGCCCGGTACCAATCACCGGCAGCGGGCCCACGGTGAGTGGGGCCGCCCTGAAAAAAACCCCCCCGCCCGC
>CAZKLE010000272.1:0-1618 GCA_964553415.1 uncultured Myxococcales bacterium | reverse complement strand
GGCCGAACGGTGGGTGCCGGCGTCGTCACCGCCATCCAAGAGTAATCGGACGAGGAGCGGAGAAACACGGCGATGATGAGCGAACGAATCAGGATCCGTTTGAAGGCCTACGATCACCGGATCCTCGACCAATCGGTGCGGGAAATTGTCGATGCGGTTCGCCGTACCGGCGGTCGTGTGGCCGGTCCGATTCCTCTGCCGACCCGCATAGAGCGCTTCACGGTGAACCGTTCACCGCACGTGGACAAAAAGTCCCGTGAGCAGTTTGAGATTCGTACCCACAAGCGCCTGCTCGATATCCTCGAGCCGACGCAACAGACCATCGATTCCTTGGGCAGGCTGGACCTCGCCGCGGGCGTCGATGTTGAGATCAAGTTGCAGTAGTGGAGAAGGGAATGAACGGCCTCATCGGGACCAAACTCGGCATGACGCAGCTCTTCGACGAAGAGGGGCAGGTGGTGCCGGTAACGGCAGTCAAAGCCGGCCCCTGCACCGTCGTACAGCTGCGCTCACGCGACCGGGACGGCTACGAAGCTGTCCAAGTTGGCTTCGGGAGCCGGCGCGAGAACACGGTGAGCAAGGCTTTTCGAGGGCACTGTAAGGCCGCGGGGGACGTGACCTTTCGCATGCTGGCCGAATTCCGAACCACAAACGCCTCGGAATTCTCCGTCGGACAGGAAATCAAAATCACCGACATATTCCGTGCCGGGGATGTTGTTGACGTAACCGGCACGACCAAGGGTCGGGGCTTTGCCGGAGTGATGAAGCGTCATGGTTTCGGCGGTCAGAGTGCCACTCACGGTACCCACGAGTCGTTCCGCGGAGCGGGCTCGGTAGGTGCGTGCGCCTACCCGGGTCGGGTATTCAAAGGCAAGAAGATGCCGGGCCACATGGGTGTCCGGCGACGGACCACACAGAACCTTGTCGTCGTGAAGGTCGACGAAAACGAGAGCGTCCTGTTCGTGCGCGGAGCGGTTCCCGGCGGCAAGAACGGAGAGATTCTCGTGAAGAAGGCCGTGAAGGTGAAGAAATATGACAGCTGAGGCGGCGATCGAGGTGGCCGTCGTCGACGCGGCCAACAAAGAAGTGTCGCGGCTTACCCTGCCGGCGGCGTTTTCCGCAGACATAAGCGAGGCGGCGATGTTCGAGCAGATCATGGCGCAGAGAGCCTCGCGCCGCCGCGGCACCGCATCGACCAAGACGCGTGGACGCATTCGCGGAGGCGGTGCCAAGCCGTGGCGGCAGAAAGGAACCGGCCGGGCGCGGGCCGGCAGCAATCGCTCTCCGATCTGGCGTGGCGGCGGAACCACCTTCGGTCCGCAGCCTCGATCCTACGCCTATCGCCTGCCAAGGAGCGCACGTCGCGTGGCGCTTCGCAGTTCTCTGGCAATGAAAGCTCAGCAGGGGCAGTTACGGGTGATCGAAGGGCTGAGTTTCGAAGCACCGAAAACAAAAAGCTTGGCGGCTGTCATCCAGGCTTTGGGCCTTTCCGACGCAAAAACTTTGATCGTGACCGCCGAACACAATCGTGTATTGGAGCTTTCGGCTCGCAACCTGGTGGGGGTCAAGGTCCTGACGAGCGACGGGCTGAACGTCGAAGATGTGGTTGGGCACGAAA
>CAZKLE010000271.1:0-1685 GCA_964553415.1 uncultured Myxococcales bacterium | reverse complement strand
GGTAGGCGTAGATGCCGATGTGGTGGCGGGCATGGCCGAAGTCGCCGGACCCGTCTCGGTCGTGAGGGATCGCCGCGCGGGAAAAATACAAAGCGTTGCCGTCGGGCGAGCACACGACCTTGACGACGGAGGGATCGTGGAATTCTTGGCTACTGCGGATCGGCACCGCCGGGGTTGTCATCTCCAAGGCGGAATCAGCGCGAAGCGCCTCGACCAAAGCATCGGGCACTTCGGGGTCGAGCAAAGGTAGGTCACCCTGGATGTTGACGACGATGTCGACATCCAGGCCGGAGGCGATTTCCGCCACACGGTCGGTACCGCTGCTATGCTCGCTGCGGGTCATCGAAACCTCCGCCTTGCCGTCGAGGGCTCGCACGATTCGTCCGTCATCGGTTGCCACGATGACGCGTGCGAGGCTTCGAGACAAAACCGCACGCGCATAGACCCTCTCGATCATGGGGCGACCGGCAATGTCGGCCAAAGGTTTGCCCGGTAGGCGTGTTGACCCGAAACGGGCCGGGATGATCGCTACAGCGATCGCTTGAGCATCGGGCATAAAAAAACCGTGGCCGCGCCATAGGCGCGCTCCACGGGACTCTTTTATAAACCTGTGCCGACAGATGTCAAAGTGACGCTCGATTGTCCCGGAATGCGACGTTTTCCGCTAACTTGGGGGCGAAGAACGCCGCACGTGCACGCGACTGGAACCTGGCACCGATTGTGCAACTTCGTTGCGTATGGCTGTGGTGACGGAGACGCTTTCAAGCGAAGCAAGTGAGGAAAGGTTCGGGAACGGCGCTTCCGAGCTGGTCGATTTGCTCTGCGAAGTAGAACACGACGTCGGCAACCTGATGCACCGAATGTATTACTGGTGCGAGTTTCTCGAACAGACCGTGTGCGACGATGGCCCTGCGACCGAAGCCACGGTGGAACTACGAGAATCTCTGGGTGAGTTGTATCGCTTGATCGGCCGCACCACCGATCTCATGCGCCCCGTGCGTGTGCGGACCTTTCGCGTGGCGCTTATCGACGTCTGCCGTCGGATTCTACAGCGTCTAGGATGCAGTGCCCGTGTCGACGAAGCTGTGCTCGCCGGCTTTGCCGACTGCGAGGTCGCCGTCGATCCGATGCCGCTGGATCGTGCGCTCGACATGATCGCCGAAGCCCTCGGTTGTACGGATCGCCACAGCGGCTCGGCGGTCGAAGTGCAACTGCGGCTCGAGCAAGGCGATCGAAGAACCGCGGCTCGTTTTTACCTTGACCTTTCCCCTTGCGACGGCGGTTCGCAGGATCTGCGCGCGTGGAGGCCGGGTGGAGCCGCGGAGCGCATCTGTGAGTCGTTGGCCGGACGTATTCTCAACGGTTTCGGCTGGACACTCGAAGCGGCGACCAACACCCCGTCTCCTTCCTGTACCATCACCATCCCCCTCGATCGGCCCTGAAGCACCGAAGTTTGCGCACTCGCGTGCTTGCGCTGCGTGGCACCGCGCGCTACCTTCATCATCAGTGGTTTTTGCGTCTTCGCTGGATCGTACAGTGGCTTAGGTTGGAGGAGGACAGTTTCATGAGGCAGAGATGTAACTCGGCCCGCGCGCTCCGGTTCGTTCTTGTATCCGCGTTCGTTTTGGCGACGCCGCTTGCGGCGTTCGCCGTCAATCCCGTATTCGGGACCGTTCAAGTCAACG
>CAZKLE010000270.1:0-1704 GCA_964553415.1 uncultured Myxococcales bacterium | reverse complement strand
CCATCGCCGTCGGTCTGGCCTGCGCGCCCTGGCGCGAGCGTCGTTTTGCCGAGGCTCTGGATCGCTGGACGCCGGCGATGTTTGCGGTCATGGCCGTCTCGCGTTTGGGATGTTGGTTCCAAGGCTGCTGTTACGGGATTCGCTCCGAGCACTTCGGGCTGCCGCTGGCGCCGGGCTCGGTGCTGTATTACCGCGAGCTGCACGAGCATCTGATCCGCGCCGGGTCCTGGACGCTTCCCGTCGTGCCCACCCAAGCCATCTCGGCGCTGGCGCTGGTGGCGCTGGTGGTGTGGTCGTACCGGCGTATCGCTGCAGGCGGCGCTCACGTGTTCGCACCCGGCATCGCCGCCTACTCGGTGTTTCGCTTTATGATCGAGATGGTCCGTGGCGATCCCGACCGCAACTGGCTCGGACCGCTGTCGACTTCTCAGTGGATTGCGCTGGCGGTCTTGGCCGTCTACGGAATTTGGTGGATGCGCGAGCAGAGGCAAGGCCGTCGTAACTCTTTGCCTCCGACGGTACCGGCCTGAACGCGACGGACCACGGCGCCGGGCCCTTTGCCCGCTTGCTACGAGGTGGCGGGATTCCGACGCCAAGGCCCCGATGACCGGGGTTAGGATCGACGATTACGTGGAGATGTTGGTAGACAAACACTACATTGTAGTTATACCTGTAAGATGGCCGAACTGAGGTTCGAGTGGGACCCGCGCAAGAGTACTGCCAACCAACGCAAGCACGGCGTATCGTTCGAAGAAGCGAGTACGGTGTTCTACGACGAATCTTCATTGCTTATTGCGGACCCGGATCACTCCTATGCGGAGGACCGATTTGTGTTGCTCGGACTAAGCTCAGCTTGACGCGCGCTCGTCGTATGCCACTGCTACCGTGAAAACGAAGATGTCATTCGCATCATCTCTGCGCGGAAGGCACACCGAGAGGAGCGACGCGAATACGAGAGAAGACTATGAGAAAGAATTACGATTTTTCCAAAGCGAAATGTAACCCTTATGCGAAGCGTCTGAAGAAGCAGATCACGATCCGTCTCGACCAGGACACGCTCGAATACTTTCGGTCGTTATCCGACGAAACCGGGATACGCTACCAGACTCTGATCAACTTGTTCCTCAGGGATTGTGCTGCCTCCAAGCGCAAGCCATCCATACGCTGGAGAGCCGCATAGGAGGAATCCATTTGCAGTCGCATGGCGGCACCGGATGGTTCCTTTTTCGGCTGCGAGTCCACCCGCCGAGTCAATGTGTTTGCGCACGGGATCGCCGTCTGTTCCGTATTTCGTTTCATGATCGAGACCGTTCGCGACGGCCACGCCCGCAACTCGCTCGGGCCGCTGTTGACTTCACAGCGGATCGCATTGGCGGTCTTGGCGGGCTAAGGAGTCTCGCGGCTCCGCGAGCGGACCGGACTTCCCGCGCCCGCCCAATCATTTCCCGCACGCCCAGCCATTACACCGTGTGTATATGTCGGCGTTCGCCGACCCTTTTTTGTTGACGCCGGCATCACTTTCGTATTATCTTCGCACCTATCGGGTCCCCCATGATAAGCGCACAAGCCGAAGCTTCTTCTCGTTTCTTTGCCCCTGTTCCGGGGCTCGCTGGTCTGGCGGGATCTGCGCGACAGCTCGGCGGCGCTGTGGCCTTGGCCGAACCGGCCAGGTCGGATCGGGCCGAGGAGCCGACTGCCGCTCCC
>CAZKLE010000269.1:0-1708 GCA_964553415.1 uncultured Myxococcales bacterium | reverse complement strand
GCGCCCGGTAGACCACGCCCATGCCGCCGCGGGCGATCTCTTCCAACAGTTCATAGTCGCCGAAGTAGCGGACCTTGGTACCGGGCGGCAGGCCGATCTCGGTGCCGCCGTCCGCCTCGGCCGCTTCCACGGACGCGAGGCCTGACGCGTGTGTCGGCGGCAGCGTGGGGCCGTCAAGGTCCGCCGCGGTCACACCCGCCTCGTCGCCAGACGGCGGCTGTTCGGCCACTTCACCCACTGCTACTTCACAACGATCCTCGGCCCCACCGGCCGGCGTGCCGGCCAAAGGGATCGGCTCGACTAATTTGTGCAACCGGTCGTGATCGACGAAAAACCTCTTCAGTTCATCAGCGACGTCCGGGTTTTGGGCCACGATGGCGTCCCGATCCGGTGCCCGGCCGGCTGCCACCGCGTCCAGGTAATCCGCGACGATCCGATTCAAACGCTGTTGGCCAGGCGACTGGCTGCTGCTGTCTTGCTCAGGCATGGCGTGTTCCTGTGCCGAATCCGCATCCCGCTGGGACGGCTCGGCGAGCCGTAATGTTTTCCACCTATTACGATAAGCGTAAAGCCGTGCGGAATGGAGCGCGCGAAAATGAAAAAACAAAAAATTAGAAATAAGAAATTAGAAATAAGAAAAAGCGGGGTGGGGTGAACCACGAGGCGCATGGGGCGCGCGAAGGTAACGGCAGAAATACGGACTTTCGTATTCGGCCATGGCCGCGCCGCTTCGTGATCTTCGTGTCCTATTTCCCCTCAACACGTGGCGTGGCCCCTTCCTTCGTGGCACAAATCGCTTGATGGGTCCTCGATGCAGGTTGTGGTACCGGCGATTTTCCCACGCGGCCAGGCGGCCATGGTAGAATGGCCTGCCGAAGGAGGTTGCGACGATGAATCAAGTCTACCAGGCAGGGTTGTGGGGCGGTGTGTCCGGGGCCGCGTTGGTTGTCGGCGCCGGGGTCGGTTACTGGGCCAACGTGCCACGCCGAGTGGTCGCCGGCGTCATGGCGTTCGGTGCCGGCGTGCTGCTGTCGGCGATTGCCTTCGAGCTGATGGACCATGCCTATCAGCAGGCCGGTCTGGTACCGACGGCGCTCGGGTTTCTGGTCGGCGCGGCCGTCTACACGCTCGCCAACCGCATGCTGGCCTCTTGGGGCGCGAAGCATCGCAAGAGGTCGCGCATGCCAACGACCGAGCCGACCGACACGCAAGGCACTGGCGTCGCCATCGCGGTCGGCGCTCTGCTGGACGGGATTCCCGAGTCCATCGTGTTAGGGTTGAGCGTTTTGCACGGCGGAGCCGTCAGCATGGCGACACTGGTCGCGATCTTCCTTTCCAACTTGCCCGAAGGGCTCTCCAGCTCGGCCGGCCTGCGGCGCGCCGGGCGCGCGGCGACCTATATTTTCGGGATGTGGATTTCCATCGCACTGGCAACCGCCGTTGCTTCGGTTGTCGGCTACACGGTTTTTGGATCGTTTTCCGCGCCGACCGTCGCTGCCACGACGACGGTGGCGGCCGGCGCGATGTTGGCAATGGTGGCCGACACCATGATGCCGGAAGCGTTCGCCGAAACGCACGATTTCGCCGGACTCATCACCGTGGCCGGCTTTCTCGTTTCCTTCGCGCTCAGCAAGCTGGCCGGCTGACAAAGCGTCGCCTGCCGGCATCCTGGCGACGTGGCGATCGACGGCCAAGCGATCGATCGCGG
>CAZKLE010000268.1:0-1755 GCA_964553415.1 uncultured Myxococcales bacterium | reverse complement strand
GTTTTGCTTCGCTGTTCGCGGCGCGCTTTTTTACCGGCATCGGTGAGGCCAGCCTCTATCCTTGTGCCATCTCGTTGATCTCCGAACGGTTCCCGGCGCGGGCGCGTGGTCGTGCCATGGGAATCTTCGGTGCCGCGGCGGCGGTTGGGAGCGGCGTGGGGATCGGCCTGGGTGGCCACCTTGCCGGCAGCGTCGGCTGGCGAAGTGTGTTTTTCAGTTACGGCGCCGCGGGAATCGTTTTGTTGCCGGCGCTGTTGTTGCTACGTGAGCCGCGACGACCGCCCTCGCCGGAACACGAGACCCCCATTCTGCAGGTCGTCGGCGGGTTCTTGCGCGACAAACGTTTGCTTGCCGTCTATACGTCGGGCTGCATTATGATCGCCGCGGGAATCGGCTACGGAGCGTGGGTACCTTCCTACTTCGTTCGCGAGCGTGGATTGAGTGTGGCGCAAGCCGGTTACCTTTTCGGTGCCGCGTCGTTGATCGGCGGCATCCTCGGTAGTTTGCTGGGCGGCGTCTTCGCCGACCGCCGCCGGCGGGTTCGGGTGGCCGGAGAAATGGATGTGAGCGCGGTTGCCGCCCTGGCTGCGGCACCGTTGGTCTGTTTGACCTTGGCCGTCGACTCGTGGCCGGTGTTCGTTGCCTCGGGTATTTTGGCACCGGTGGCCATCTTTGCGTTCTTCCCCAGCCTGCAGACCATCCTCGCCGACCTCGTCTCTCCGCGTCATCTGGGTCTGGCCTTCGCCGTGCAGATCCTTTTCCTCGGGGGCGTGGGGACCGCGGCCGGTCCGGCGATTCTCGGCTTCGTCTCCGACCGTGCCGACAGCCTGGTTGTAGCCATGTACGTGCCGGTGTTCGGATTCTTGATCGCCGCCGGCTTGGCGGTTTTTGCCGGCCGTGTCGTCCGGGCTTCGGATTCAGGAGCGGCCGGAGCGTGCCCGGATGGTGCAGATGGCTGATTGGTTGTTGCACCGACCTGCGCGATCTTCCCTCATCATTGTAGCGCCGCACGGCGGCCGTCGTCGGCATGGGATCCGCCGTGGAGACGGCGTGAACGACCTGTATACCGCCGAGCTGGCCGAGCAGCTGGCCGAGCGTCTTGACGCCGTCGCTTTGATCAATCGGGGCCTGGATCGCAATCGAATCAACCTCAACCGAATCGGAGACCTCGTCGTGAAAGCGCCTGAATTTCTAGAGCTTTTGTGTGAGACGATTTGCGGAGTAGCGGGTGGTCGTGCGACGGTGCTGTTTGTGCACGGCTGGAACATGGTGGTTCCTTGTTGCGACATCGGTGTGGGCCTGCGTCGCCGCGGTGGTGATCTCTACGGTCGCCACCCGACGGTATCGAAACGATTTTTCGAAACAGCCGTGGCGGCTTTTGAAAAGGAGTTCTCGGCGCGCGGCCTGCGTACCACGATCGGTCTGCGCTATCCGGGAAACGGTCGCAACAACGCCCTGCAGCTTTTTAGCGGCCGCCATGTTGCTCACGAGCACGCAACGGTGCGGCGTTTGGCTGAGGCGGCCTTGGCAGGCCGTGTTGATGCTGTGCAATTGGAGCTCGGAATATCGTTGCGTTGGCCGGGTCGTCTGCGCGAGGCGATGCTCGACAGCGTGGTCGCTGCGGCGCGGGCGATGGTAGCCGTTCCCTCGCACGGTGACCGGGACTGGAACTTGCCGCCCGTCGCGCAGGCGCGAACGTCGGCAGCGGTGTCGGAGTCGGGATACGCTCTCCAATCGGTCATCGAAGCCGGCGGT
>CAZKLE010000267.1:0-1763 GCA_964553415.1 uncultured Myxococcales bacterium | reverse complement strand
ACTTGCGACCCCCAGATTCGTAGTCTGGTGCTCTATCCAGCTGAGCTACGGGCGCGTGGGGTGACGCCGCAATAAGGCGGCGTGTGCGCAATGCGCGTACTAGACCTAGACTGGGTCAGTGCTTTTTCCAAGTCTCGCCGGGGCGCATACCGGCGAAACATTTGGGGTTGAACGTCAGCGACTCGAGAACATCGATCATCTCGGGGGTGGGGCCTAGGTTTCCAGTAACTTGGGTGGTCGCCCAATCAAACGACAGCACCCAGGGATCGAGCCACAGGCTGGCGATGACGTGCTGCTGGTCGAGGGGCTTCTTCTGACCGGGACGCACGATCTTGCCGCCGTGCCCCTTCCAACTCCATTGGCTCCATAGTCCGTTGCGATCCCGGGCGGTACGCGGCGACCGTAGGTCCTGAACGTCGAAACGAGGCTTGACGTATTCCAGTTCAGACCCGATGAAGGCGTTCAGCGCCTGTTCGTCGTTCATGCCGGAGACGGCGAAGCCGCTTTGGCGGTTATCGGTCAGGTACACGTTGAGCACCTGTTGGCCGCGGCGCCAGAGTACACGGTCTTGGGTGGCTTCCTTCATGATCCAGTGCTCGTCGCCGAGCACCATGCTGAAGCACGGCCGGTCCTGGTAATTGTGCGCATAGCGGATCCCCTGGGGGACGACCTGAGTAAAGTAATCGGGCGCCGGCGGCGCCGGCCCGAGAGGTCGACTCACGGAACACGAGGTCAAAATGAGACACAGGCCGTAAACCAGTCCACGCCGCATTGCTCTCACCTCCCTGACTCCTCGTCGCCGTCGACCAAAACCACTATACACGCTCGGTTACCAAAAGCTCGGTCGGCAAACAATGGCGGAGAGGGAGGGATTCGAACCCTCGGAGGGAGTTTTGCCCCCTCACTCGCTTAGCAGGCGAGCACCTTCGGCCACTCGGTCACCTCTCCGGGATCGTCTCCGATCGTAGCCAAGTCGTTCACATTACACTACGAGGTTGCCGCCTCAACCCGTCCCAGACCCAGTCGCGGCAGGGCAACCGTGAAGCCGCGGCTATTCGACCTCGGTGGTCGACAGGCCACGCTTTCTCGGCCGCACACGAGCAAAGGTCACCGACATCGATGCGCGCGAGAGCACGTAGCGAAGAGTCCTACGCGCTGATAGCCGACCTCAGCGACGAGATCTGTGAATAGATGGACGCTAAGGGCACTTTTTTGACCGTTTCAGTATATGGATACCGGCTAACCTATTGATTTTATTAGATATGACTTATGGCACAACGATTGCTCACCTTCTTCCCCGCGGGGTGGAAGGCGGAGACATGGCAACAGTACAAGCCGGCAAACAAGAGTTCGTCCAGACGAGCAAGGTCGTCTCCATCGAAGACGCTCGTACGCGCTTCGCACGGCGGGGGCGCACCCGAACACAGCCCCTGATCGACGAGCATTTCGATCTCGAGGGCGTCGAGTTCGAGCGAATGGGCGAGGAAGCGCGCGAGTATTTCTGGTTCAATGTAAACGGCTACGCTCGCGACCTGTCGCAACGGGCCGCCTCCTATAGCGATGCCGAAGGCGAGCGCGCCGACGGCGCCGTCACCCCCTACCACGTAGAGGCGGCCGAGGCCCAGCGCCTGGTCTGCAATCCGACCGCACCACGATTCGGTGTCGGATTCGCTCTCGATGCCATCCAACTGGTAGGTGCGGCTGCCTGCGGAGCTCTCGTGGCTCAGCCGGGCAGCACCAGCGGATCCGGATTCATAGCCTTC
>CAZKLE010000266.1:0-1866 GCA_964553415.1 uncultured Myxococcales bacterium | reverse complement strand
GAGAACGGGTCAGCCGCGGTTTCGAATATCATGGTCGTGAGGATTTGGATCGTCGTCTCGATCTCGCTCGTGTAGACGGCATCCACTTGATTGATCACGGAGGCGATTTGAGAGGTCGCATTGGAACCCCATAGTTCAAAGTATTCGAAATCGCCGACCGCAGCGATCTCGAGTAGGTTCAAGGGTGTCGCCCGTGTAACAGTCTCCACGCTGGAACCGCGAGGGCCTGCAGCCAGACCCAGGCGCGCGGCCGAGCCGTGGAAGGCGATCAACTCACCGGCCGCTGCAGCTGCGTTGCTGCGCGAGGCCAGCTCAATCAGATACAGGTCGTCGCCGACCAAGATCAAACCCTCGGGAATGCCGCCTTCGAGACTGACGGCAACGACCGAACCCAAAGCACCGGACACCACGCCACGATAGGTATTGGCTGTGGCGGGCTCTTCGAAGCTGCCTTGATCGGTGACATGCACGACCGTAGCTCCCGGCGCGAACATGTTGATCGGTGCCACTTCCAGTTGCATCGGGCGTCCAAACACCGTCAGACCAAGCGTCACCCGACCACTCTCGGCCCGGCGTAAAGGCGACGCAGTCACATACGCCGAACCCTCCTTGAGTCCGTCGATCGTCTGGTCGAGGTCGGCCTCAAAAGCATCAGCCGGCGCAATCGACGCCGCACCAGCTGCGATTCCCAAACACAGGGATACAGAGAAGATACTCGAGATCGATAACCGTGGAATATTCACATAGACCTCCCGTCCTAGGGCACGTGACCACCGGGACCTGCGTCGCGTGAGAGGCGCGAGCCTAGCAAACCGGACACCGCCGTGTCTAGCGAAACTGCTGTGCCGGCAGGCAGAAATCCGCCAACAGGCCCCATCCGGGTGAATCCAAGCCGGATGGGCGGGCCAACGGCAACGCCGGGCTTACTGGATATAGCCGAGCGAGCGCAGCCCCTCGAGCACTTTTTTGTCGACCTCGGTCGGCTCTTTCACGGGAGCTTCCACGGGTTTCGGTTTACCCGTTTCGTAGGTCGGAACGGTCCCGGCGCTGCCGTCGGCAATACCGGGAAGGAATGCTTCCTTCAAAATACGCCCGTCCATGTCTTCGGCCACCGGCAGCCCGACGTAGGCGAGCAGAGTCGGCGTAATGTCGTAGACGCTGGCAAAGTCGATCTTCTTACCGACCTTCACGCCGGGCCCGTTCAAAATGAAGATTCCGGTGTTTCGGTGTGAACCCGACAGCTGCAGGTACTCTTTGGTGATGATCTTGTACTTGCCGACGGCCGGACCGCCACCATGGTCCGATAGCACCATGACCAACGTGTCGTCGTCGAAGTGAGAGAGAATCTTACCGACGGCCTGATCGGTCCACTGCCAGTAACGCTCGATCACTTTACCGAAGCGCTTGGCTTCCTCGGGCGTTACGCCTTTGAACTTTTCCGGCTCCATGAACTTCCAAAAGCCGTGTTGCACGTCGTCGGTACCACGCAGATAGATAAACGAAGCATCCGGCAAGGGACCATCGTTGAGCATGCGTTCGGCGGCTTCCAGATAAAACTCATCGCGGGCATAGGCGCGTACGAAGCGATCGTACACGAGAAAATTGAGCCGCTCCTCCGGGTCTTTGCTGTTTCGGTCCATGTGCGCGAAGTCGAAGTCTTCCGTCATGAATGAAGGCATGGCCTTCAGGACCTTTTCGAGAGGAGTCGGCTGCAACTCGGTCATGTAGCCGGGCGGAAAACTTTCTTTTTCCAGGTTACCGTAGTGCGCCCGGTCGGTGATCATGCGGCCGTACACTTCTTCGGCCGGCCAGGTGATCAGCCAGCCGTCGATGGCAACGTCGAGATCGTGGTCACCAAGAATGTTC
>CAZKLE010000265.1:0-1876 GCA_964553415.1 uncultured Myxococcales bacterium | reverse complement strand
AGTTCACCCCCGACATGCTGCCGGCCGACGTGGTCGGGACCGAGATTCTCAACCCGAAGGAGGGAACCTACAGCGTCAAGAAAGGGCCGATCTTCTCCAACCTGGTGCTCGCCGACGAGATTAACCGTGCCCCCGCCAAGGTGCAGGCGGCACTGCTCGAGGCGATGCAGGAGAGGCAGGGGACGATCGGCGGCAAGACTTTCCCGATGAGCGAGCCTTTCATCGTCCTTGCCACCCAGAATCCCATCGAGCAGGAGGGGACGTATCCTCTGCCCGAGGCGCAAGTGGATCGCTTCATGATGAAGGTCAAGGTCGGTTATCCAAGCAAAGAAGAAGAACGCCGCGTGCTCGATCGCATCGCCGGCGGTCAGGCGTTGCCCGAGATTCATGCCGTGTGTTCTGCGGAAGATATCTTCGCTGCGCGCCGTGTCGTCGATGAAGTCTTCGTCGATGACAAGGTGCGCAACTACATTGTCGACCTCGTACGCGCCAGCCGAGATCCCGTTGCCGCCGGCATCGGCGAACTCGAGGGCATGATTGAATACGGCGCCTCACCGCGAGCGGCGATCTGTTTGATGAGCGCGGCCAAGGGGCACGCTTTTCTTCAAGGCCGCAACTATGTGACGCCGCATGACATCAAGTCCTTGGCCCCCGATGTCCTACGTCACCGCGTCAGCCCGACCTACGAGGCCGAAGCCGAAGGGAAGACGCCCGAGGATTTGATCGACAAGATTCTCGACAACGTCCGCGTCCCCTGATCGCCCTCTCTCTATGCTCGCAGGCGACATCATACGACGCGTTCGTGAAATCCAGGTGCGCACCGGTCGCCATGTGTCCGATGTCTTGGCGGGCGAGTACATGTCGGTTTTTAAAGGCGGCGGCGTCGAGTTCGACGAGGTCCGTCCCTATGTGCCCGGAGACGAAATCCGCTCCATCGATTGGAACGTGACGGCGCGCAGCGGCCAACCCTATGTGAAACGCTACGTCGAGGAACGTCAGCTCACGTTGATGCTGATGGCCGACGTTTCCGCCTCGCAGGATTTCGGCTCCGGCTCGCGCAGCAAACGCGAGGCGACCGCGGAGCTGTGCGCGTTGTTGGCATTCTCGGCTATCCACAACGGCGACAAAGTAGGGCTGTTGCTGTTCGCCGGCGACGTTGAGCAATACATTCCGCCGCGCAAGGGCAACAAGCATGCACTTCGCGTCGTGCGCGAGGTGTTGGCGCGGGGATCGGAGGCGGCGCCGCGCGTGCGCGGCCGGGGCTTGCGCTCACTTCTACGACGTCGTTTGCGAACGCCTCGACAAGCAACCGATGTTGCCCGCGCCGTCGAGTACTTGATGTCGGTTACCAAGCGCAAGGCCGTATGTTTTTTGGTCAGCGACTTTTTCGATGAAGGATTCGAGCACGCGCTGAGAGCCGCCAACCAACGCCACGATGTTATCGCCGTCCTGGTCAGCGACCCGCGCGAATTGCGTATTCCTCCGGTCGGACTCATTGCCCTGCGCGATGCGGAGAGCGGCCGAACGCGGGTTTACGACAGTTCGTCTCCGTCGTTTCGGCAAGCGACCGAACGCGCGGCAGCGGAACGCATCGAGTCGCTGGAAAAGCGACTGCGCTCTTCGGGGATCGACTTCATTCACATTGACGCATCCGGCTCCGTCGTCGATCCCTTGGTGCGTTTTTTTCGCATGCGGGAACGAAGGCTGCGCCGATGAGGGTAGCGGCGGGGATTTGCGCGGCGTGCGCGGCCCTGGCCGCGGCGGTCGTCGCCTCGTCCGGTGCAGCGGCCCTGCCCGCCGCGGCTGTGGCGCCGGTTGCGCCGAGTCCGCTGGAATCGACAGTCGAACGCGGTCCCGTCAAGGCGGTTGTGGGCCT
>CAZKLE010000264.1:0-1892 GCA_964553415.1 uncultured Myxococcales bacterium | reverse complement strand
CCCCGGCTTCACGGCGCGGGCATCAGTGGCCAATGGCGGCCGGCCCTCTACGCTCCCGCCCAAACCCCGCCGGACGTCGTGTTCATCGGCTCGTCCTATTCGCTCTACGCGCTGAACCCCAAAGTCGTCGATGCCCAGGTTCGGCAATACCTCCATCGCAACATCCGCAGCCACAACCTCTCATCCGGCGGCGCAACCCTTCTTCGCGCTCTGCTCGTCGCGCGTCGAATCGTCGATACAGGCCTCCTCCCAAGGCTCGCCTACATCGAAGTCAGTCGCATGGTCGCTGACGATTCTCGCCACAACGCCCTCCAGAACGATCTGCGAACGCTCGGAACTTGGGAGGATTTGGACATGGCTACAATGGGTGGGAGGGATCTTGTGAGCCCAACCGTTCTCAGCTCCCTGTTCGCCAGTCATGCGAGGTGGAACGTCTTCGGGCTAACGGTCAAGCGCCTCGCGATCGGCGCTCACCTCGTCCCCCGGCAAAAAACCCAATACGATGACCGCGGATGGGCTTGGTGGACCGGCGGTCGAATTCCCGACTCTACGCAAGAACACTGGACTCCCGGAAACGGCACCTTGACCCGCGGCGGTATCATCCCGGCAGCGCTGCGTCGAGCGATTGCGATTCTGACCAACCACGGCGTGGAAGTCAGGTTGATAGAACTGCCCATCCTGCCATCAGCCCTCGAACACTACTCCAACGAATTCGAGCACGATTACCGCGCCCTCGTCGAGCAGATCACAACCGACACCTCCGTCACCTGCCTCCGCGTGCCGAACTCCATCCTCGACGACTCCGATTTCTTCGACGGACGACACCTCTTCGTCTCCGGCGCCGAAAAGGTCTCTCGCTGGCTCGCTGCGGACGTCTCGCAGGCCTTGTCCACGGTGGATTCGGACCATCACCTCCCCCTTGCATCGCTGACAGCGGCCCAACGGCGAAGCCGGCATCTGACCTCGTTGACGTCGGCTGCCCGATAACGCCCGGCCCGTTGCCATCCGAAGGGTTCCGGATTCGCGGCCTCGTCGGGAACAATTCGTTGCTCTCGGACCCTTGCCTTCCTCTTACCCCCCTGCCTACAATCAGGCACGTCTGAAAGCATGCGACCGTCGCGATTGCGCGGGGGGATGGTCTGTTGCCAGCGTGGCGAACGTGCCCGCATCGCCCGGACCTGGAATCACGCGATCAGCAAAGGCTTTGAATACGGAGGGGTGTATGCCGGCCAAATCCAATACTCTTGCAATCCTCGTAGCGATGGTGACCGCTTCTCTCGCAACCAGCGCCCTCGCCCAAACAGGGCCACCCCCAACCGACTCGTTCGCCAGCTTGGGGCACTGCTGCGTCCCCGGAAACGGATCGCCCGGGTGCAATGAATCCGTCTGCGAAAGTCTCGTCTGCGACGGCACAGCCACGCTCACCGGCGACCCTTTCTGCTGCACAGATACTTGGGATTGCGTCTGCGCCGACGAAGCGGCCGACCGTTGCGTCGATCTTTGCACCGCCGGCGAAAACGACTGCTGTTTCAGTCGCCAAGGCGTCGGCTGCAGTGACATCCCCTGCCGAGACACGATCTGCGACCAGGCTAACGATCCTGTCTGCTGCAACGATTTTTGGGACTGTCAGTGTGTGCAAGGGACCAACGGCGTGGGCGGAGCGCGAGACCTCTGCGGCGATCTGTGCAATGTCGTCGGCGACTGCGCGATCGACTTTGTTCTCAATTTGGACGACTTCGCCGGCTTCCTGCTCTGCCGCACAGGCCCGGGCGGCGGACCGATCAGCGACCATTGCACCTGTGCAGATTTTGACAACGACGGCGACGTCGACCTCATCGACTGGGCCGAGCTACAACGTCTTCTCAGCGGCGCGTAACAGCCTTCACCTTCCC
>CAZKLE010000263.1:0-1905 GCA_964553415.1 uncultured Myxococcales bacterium | reverse complement strand
GGCGGGTAACGCGCTTAACGACAGCGCAGCGTTCGACCGGTGCTCTCACAGACGAGAGCCGACGTCATTGCACATTTTCCGGAGATACCCGCGCCACCGCTATCTCCGAACACCAAGGTGGCGCGCAAAGGTCCGACCGGCGTAGCGATGGTCGCTCGGCTCGCCTTGACCGCCAGGTCGACATCCTCGGTGGTCTTGGTTCGATAGCGGATCGCCCGCAGTCCGTTGGCCGAGCCGGGAGTACAAAATGGCACGTCCAACGCACCGGACTTGTTGCGATACTTCACCTTGGACGACTTGACCTTCCATCCATCGCGCGTGTCGCAACCGGCGACCGCCGACGCCGGCACGGGCGCCGTGGCCTGGCTGAGGTCGAAGAGCGCCGCGCCCCCCGACCCAAGGTCTTCGACGAGAATCTGTGCACCGTCGCTGAGAACCGCGGGGCTGCCCGACGGGAAAAACGCCGACCCGCGTAGGACCAAACCTTGTTTGCCCGCACCGTTGGAAAGCTTTTTCAAACGAATCGATGCGTCAAACCATGCGGCCGGGTTGCTGCACAGCGCGTTTCCCGCCGGCACACAGGCCGGCGCCGCTACGGATTCGGGCGTCCACCAGTTCCCCGACACAACGAGCAGGGTCATCATTTTGAGTGTATCGCCGTAATACTCACCGTCGATCGGACGGGCGATGAGAAAGTCCCACAGCGAATTGAGCCAACTTTGGTTGCTCGAGTCGACCATGGCCGACACGGCCAGAGGCGCGGAAAAGCACAGATGGATGAAATCGGCATTCGGGCTCACGGTACCGTCCAATTGGTAGCCGCTCTTGATGGACGCCGGGTCGCCGGCGGTTACAGCTTGAACCCACGTATTGATGGCCTGCACGGCGGCCTTCGCCCGCGGGTCTCCCGTAACCATGTAATCCGTAGCGATTCGCCAGGGGTCGCGGCAGGCGTTGAAGTCGTAGCTGCCGTCTCCCGGACCCTCGAGGAAATCCGGCGGCGCCGGGTGTGGAACACCCGCAGGGTCTTCGACGAAATCGGGAAGCAAGCCCGTGACCGGGCTGAACATGGTCTGCAAGACGGAGATCATCTGATAGCCGCGATCGACTACCCCCGACCAAGCGGCATCTCCCGTCGCCGCTTCAAAGCTTCGATAGTGATCGGGCATGAAATCCGACGAACGCGTGGACGAATAGTACTGGGTGCTGTCGGGGGTCACCCAATCGCCGAGCAAAATGTACTCGGCGTTGGCGTCGAGTTCACCGTCCTTGATGTCGGCGATCATCTCTTGGGCCTGCGTCGCGTAGTCGACGGCACCGCAACTCCCCCATTGTTTGTCGGCCAGCAGAAGAGCCAGGGCGATATCGAGGTCGCCGTCCGATGCACTGTCGACCCCCCGGGCATCCTTGCAGGACTTGTTCTGGTACCAGGCCATCAGGTTGGTATGAAAAATGGTCGGATGCTCGTTGTAGTACGCAAACATGCCGTCGAAGATGCTCTGCGCATCGGGATCATGTCCCGCCATCAACACCGTGATGACCATCCCGTAGCCGTGCGCCTCGGAAACCGTCAGATTGGACGCATCGATACCGGCGCGGACGTAGTAGCGTCCGTTCCCGCAATCCTGCTGCACGTATCGAGCTTTCCAAAGATCGTAAAAGTCGGCCACCGACTGATCGAGTACCGTCTGACCGACATGGTCAGGAAGGATCGTACCCGCCGCGTACGGCATGGGATGGCTGGCAAAGGGCTGGTTGACCGTCGCCTGTGCGGGCAAGGCCGTCAACACGCCGGAAAAAAAGACCGCCGTAAAAAACCTGGCCAAAAGACCGACCACGCAAATCATTTAACACGCGCACGGACTCCAAGCCACACTGCTCGGTACCCGAATCGCGCTTCTCGAC
>CAZKLE010000262.1:0-1919 GCA_964553415.1 uncultured Myxococcales bacterium | reverse complement strand
CATAGCCGATGACGAGTTCCGTGATCGTTTCGATAATCGCTTCCCGGCGTGCATCCTCCCTGAGGGTGAGCACTTCGTCGGCCTCCGTACTCGAGATCGATAACAGCCGCAGCAGGAAAGCGCCCGTTTCGCTTCGATTCGGCAGCAAGCGGTGGAATTCGCTCCGTGCCCGGTCGAGCTGGATGGGGGTCGCCTCGTGGGCATCGAGTCCAAGGAGGCCGCGCAAAACGGTTCGAAACGGGCCGTAAGGTTCCGCAGCCCCGAACGATTCGCAATGGCCGACGGCGAAGGCAAAATCGCCGTCGGCCCGTAGGAACTCACGGAATTCGTAAAAGAGCCGACTTTTGCCGATTCCGGGAGGACCCTCGACGGTGACGAATTCGCCGCGGCCCGCGCGTGCACGCTCGAGGCATTGTTGCAGACGTGCATGCTCCCGCTCCCTGCCGATATAGGGACTCAAGCCACGCTGGAGGGCTAGATCGAAGGACGTACGTGCTCTACGAGCGATGATCCGGAAGGCGGCTACCGGTTCCGCCTTTCCTTTTAGCGTGAACGGTTGCGCCTCTTCAGCAGTGAAATACGGTGCGGTTTCCGCCCAGGTGGAGTCTCCGACGAGGATCTCGTCGGAGGCCGCGGCCGAGCAGAGCCTCGAGGCGACATTGATCGCGTCGCCGCTCACGTTGTATCGGCCGACAGGTGCCCCCGTCGTACTTGCGATAACCAAGCCCGTACAAACCCCGATGTGAAGACGTAGCTCGCCAAATTGCGCCCACTCCGGCTTGGTGCTCAGGGTGTGGACGAAGGAACGCAATTCGACGGCGGCCGCCACAGCCCGCCGGGCATCGTCGCCGAGAGCTGCCGGCACCCCGAACAAACAGAACGTCCCGTCGCCCGAGATCTGATTTACGGTGCCACCATGTGCTTCGACGATCCCTGTCACGCCGTCGGCGAGGCTGTCGGTAAGGGCCCGGGCGTCTTCGGGATCGCACTGATCGGCTAGGGCCGTAAACCCGACAAGGTCGGAGAACACGGCGGTGGCATAGCGACGGGTCCCCGCCGCTGCGAGGTCGGGAAACGGCTCGGCATCGGCGCGTTCGTGTTCGTGTTCGTCCGCCTCCGGCGGTGCTCTCCCGTCGCCGGAACGCGATTCGCGATCGATCTCCGAACCGCAGTATGGGCAGTAACGGATTCCCGCCCCGAGGCGCCGTCTACAGCCCGTGCAGATGGGGCCGAGCGGCCGGCCGCATTGGCGACAGAACACCGCGTCTTCCGAGTTGATGCACGAACAATGCGAACATTTCACGGGTACGTGATCCCCCTTACGAGCCTGCGCAGTCATCGCCGTGCCCGTGGCATAAACTGCGCGGGTGGAACTTTCCCGAGCGAGTCATGCGGCCGTTCTTGATAGTTGGGCTTTCAAATCACCAACTCGGGATCACTCATCGCGAACGCATCCCGTAGAATCGCTCCGAGTTCTTCTGGCAATCCCCACCCGGTCATCTTTTTCCGATACCGTTGCGCCAATTCAGGCCCCAGATTCGACCGAACCCATGTCGTAGTCCCTGCCGCCAACAGCCGGGCGACATACTCCAGATTGCGTCGATCTTCGTCCTTATCACCGTAGCCGTTTCGAACGAGCCAACCCGCCGAAGCGTAGCCACCAAGGCCATGGCCACCCAGTTTCGGTAAGCGAAAGCGCTCTCGGAACCGATTGTATTGATCACCCAGTGCGCCATACGCGATCTGGTCTAGTTGAACCGCCGCAATTAGGAAGCTGCGCACCAACGACGGATCGCTCGTTTGCGTTATGTACCTCTCGCTGCCGCACTGACAAAGCCCGCCTTCACTCTGCCACAGCCCCGGCCACTTGGATTCAGCATCCTGGTGCCCAAACCCACCGCGCCCCCCCCCCCCCCCGC
>CAZKLE010000261.1:0-1923 GCA_964553415.1 uncultured Myxococcales bacterium | reverse complement strand
TAATCCCCAGGCACGAGCGAAAGCCCTGCTCGGGATGCGGCTTGCTCTCGAGCACATGGCGCACCACGGAAGCGGTCTGCGGGCCTATAGTACGGGCCCAACTGATCATGCGCGAGGGCGTCCACTCGGCGTAGCGTCGGTGAGAGTCAGGGCAGTGCGCCGGGTCGGTCGTGTGGCGGCCACGCACCTGCGAGCGCGGGTGAGAGGCCACGCGCCGCCCCTTAAACAGGCATTCGATCGTCGTCGCTGTCGCGCGTACGTCGACGCGCTTTCGCGTGAGCTGGTAAGGGACGCTGTAGTAGTGGCGCTCGAATTCGATGTGGTAGTCGATGCCGACACCGACGTTGGTCTTCCACTGGGCGATCTCGAAGCGACGCTCAGGCAGCGGCCCGAGCGCCGGCCGATCGATGTCTTCAAACAAAGATCGACGCGTGCCCTCCAGCTTGGACAGCGGCCGATTGTTGAGCCACTCCAGGCGCTCACGGATGGCCTGATTGAGCTCGTTCAGGGAGAAAAAACGCTGATTGCGAAGCGGTGCGAGCACCCAACGCTCGATCTGCAAGACGGCGTTCTCGACCTTGGCCTTGTCTTTGGGACTGGCCACTCGGGTGGGCAAAATTGCCGTTCCGTAGTGCTCGGCCAGCTCGAGGTAGGCGGGGTTCAGATCGGGCTCGTAGAAGCAGGCCTTGGTCACGCCCGTCTTCAGGTTATCGGGCACCGTGAGTTCGGTCACCCCGCCCATGTATTCAAACGCGTGCATGTGACCGGCGAGCCAAGAGCCGATCTTCTCGTCACCGAAGGCCTCGGCGTAGGTGAGGTCGCTGGCGCCGAGCGCGCTGACAAAGATCGAAGCCTCGGTCTCCTCGCCGGTCTCGGCATTGATGATCGGCATCTTCATGCCCGCCCAGTCGACAAACAGCCGCTCACCGGCCTTGTGTTCCTGGCGCATGGTGACATCGAGCGTGCCGCGCCAGCGCCGGTACAGGTCGCAAAACCGCGAGTACCCATAACCCCTCTCGGGGTGGGCCGCGCGGTACTCCTGCCACAAAAGCTCCAAGGTGACGGCCTTGCGCTTGAGCTCGCGGTAGATGTGCTCGAGATCGGGCTGTGGGCGCTCGCGGCTGGCCCTCGGCGGCGGGTATAGCAGGCGCTCCAGAGCGCCGTCGTCAAGCTCAGCCGGCAGCGGCCAGACAAGCCCGGCCGCGCGGGCGCGGGCTTCGGTGTCGACCACCGTGCTGGCCGCCACGCCGCAGCTTATGGCTGTGCGTCGTGCCGATTGCTTCAGGTGCCAGCGTAGGCGAAGTATTTCTCGTGTCTTGCGCATGGTAAGTCTGGGCGCGGGCATAGGGGGTGTCCTCCTTGTATTTGGGTTGGAGGCACCCCTTTTCTTTGGCCCGCGCCGCGCTTTCCAGCGCCGCTGTGTGCTCGACCTTTCCCGCTACGACAGGCCCTCAGCCCGCCCTACGGTGTTCGGCTTGGATCGGAATCGGTGTTCGACTTCGATTGGAATACCCGTTCGAGTTCAATCGGAATCAGTGTTCGGCTTGGTTTGGAATCGGCGTTCGGATTCGCTCGGAATCTGCATTAGAATGCTATTACGTTTATCAGGTGGAATTAGGATACTCCCTCAACCCGAAAGCGCGGGATTCATCGCTTGGTTGATGGCTGGTGTAATGGGCGCTCTCGTCGGTATTTTAGGATACGGGGGTGGGTTTTTCTTCGGTAGTTTGATGAGCAGACGTGCCGATTTGATTGCCAGGCGTGTCCTATCCGCACCGTTCTGGGGGATAGGTCTCGTGGAAATGGGTACTACCGGGCAGATGCTACTTTCGGGTGAGATAAGCAATGAGGGTGTCCCCATGTGGTTCTCGGTCTTCTTGGGCACAGTTTCACTGTCCTTCGCCGTCGTTCTATCGCGTCGCG
>CAZKLE010000260.1:0-1938 GCA_964553415.1 uncultured Myxococcales bacterium | reverse complement strand
CTGATCTGTTTGGCGCAGACGAGTACGGGCGCTCGCTCCGCGGCTCTGCTGGGCATGGCCAGCCCGGCCCCCGCCGGCGATGCCGCCAGGTGTAGCCAAGCCGTCGCCAAAGGTTACGGAAAGGTGGTCGACACGATGGTCAAGGTCCGCACCAGGTGCCAAGGACGGGCTGACAAGTCTGCGACGACCCCCATCGAAAACCTCGTGGAGCGGCATTGCACAGTGAGCGGACGCAGCTGCAGCAACGACGCCGACTGCCAACAGTTCCTGGCTGGCAGCGCTTGCGCCGGTTGTGTGGATTCCGATGCCAAAGCGAAAATCGCCAGAACCATAAACAAAGCCGAAACTCTTTTCGACAAGAGCTGCGGCGGCGACACCAGCGGCATCTTTCCCTGCGGCGACGCTGACCCAGCCGTAACAAAGGCCTGCCTGGCAACCATCGCCGAAGACCACGGAGACCGGATCGTCCTGGCCGCCTACCGGATGGATGCCACCATCTGCCCGGTGGGGATCCGGAGTTTGATCTTTGCCGGTGACGGCGTCGGCGAAAACCTGCACACCGCCGTCCGTAGCCGCACATCCCTCGACGTCGGCTGGACTGGCTTCGGCCACGGCCAAGATCTGCCCGACCGATACGCTCTCGATCTGAGCTTGACATGCGCAGCCGGCTCCACGCCCTGCGGCGCATGCAAGATCGACGGCATCAATGCTTCCACGGATTCGGACCCCTACCACCTGCGCTGTCGCGACGACAAACGGATTCCCTGCACCACCCCCTTCCAAACGGATCCGGCATGCCCGAGCAACGGTTTCTGTTCGTATTTCTTGAGCGGGCCCTTGCCCCTGAACGTGACCAACACCCCGGTGTGCGTCTACAACCGCCTCGACGACGATGTGACCGGAACCGTCGATCTCGAAACCGGCGAGAGCACCCTCGCCGTGCCGACTCTGAAATCCGTCGTGGCCGTCGGCGAAACCCTAACCCGACCGTGCCCGATTTGCGGCGGCACGTGCACCGAGCCGGTCTCGGGGGCGGCGTTCGGACACGGCTGTGTCAACGACAACGAATGTGACGCCTTCGTCGGCAGCAACGACGGCGTATGCGACCTAAGCACAGAGAAAGCCGACGACGGTATCAATAACGGCACATGCATCGGCGGAATCGACAACGGTTCCCCCTGCGACGTACATAGCTTCGATCGAACCTTCTCGCCGGTGCTCGGAACCGGTACCAGCCTGGACTGCCGGCAAGCGTTGGCCGCCGATATCAGCACCCTCCGCATAAAACTCGAGCTTACAACCGGATCGGCATCGCTTCCTTTCGGCACGCTCTGTCAAGGGGTATCGGGAACGGCAGGCTTCATGTGTGCTTGCGCGCTCTGTTCCGGGAACACGTCCGTGGCCTGCAACAGCGACGCGGAGTGCTCGGCGATCGCTGCCGGCACCTGTACCGCAAACACCGCCGTCGGCGCGGAGCGACGGCCGAACAACTGCCTCGATGACGGCCTCGTGTGCAGCGACACAGGCGACGGCATCAACGGCGTCTGCGCGCTCACCCCCGCGGATACCTTCTGCGACGGCATGCTTCGCGCAAATGGAGAAGGGTTTCTGACGTGCGGGACCAACGCAGACTGCGACGCAATCTCCGCTCAGTGCAACGGAGATTGCGGTAACTGCTCATTGTCCGTACAGCGCCGCTGCTTCCTCGATCCGATCGTCGCCAACGGGGTGCCCGATCGCAAAGACCCGGTGCTTGCAGCCACCTTCTGCATCCCACCGACAGTTTCCGACGCGGTAAATCTGGCCTCAGGAACCCCCGGACCAGCACGAATCCGGCTCGATTCGCGAGTCACCAAGCAGTACTGACGAACAGCGTGCGGCTATCCCCCGTTCAACGGTCGCCGTCGTCGGGCTTACATTCGTCGAAGTCGGCGATTC
>CAZKLE010000259.1:0-1944 GCA_964553415.1 uncultured Myxococcales bacterium | reverse complement strand
CGGGAGTTTCACGCTTGCGCGCCCATCCATGATGTTTTGCCGGCCGATGATGTCAATGTAACCGAGATAGGCGTGCCCCAAGGGAAACAGTTGATTGAAGGTCCCAACGTCACCGTCGCCCGCACGGTCGTCACCGCTGGCGTAGTCGAAGCCCAGTTCCCATCGGAGGTCGCGACCGAGCAAAGCCGCAGCACCGCCCAACTGCGACGCGACCATATACGCATCGATATCGGCGCTACCGACCCTGCCGAATTGGTAGGCCGACTCGAGATCGTAATCGAGTTTGGCCGGCAGAGCCCCGAAGATCCGAATTCCTGTAGTGTAGCGCTCTTCGTTGCCCAAGCTTCCGTTGAAACCGGCCCCGTCACGGTCGAGAGCGAGCATATACAAGTCCAGTCCCGAGCCGGGGCCGGACTTGTGAGTCGCATATACACCGTAGAATTCGTCGCTACCGGCATCGTTGATCTCGGCGCGGTCCACGACCACGGGCTTGGTGAAAAACACCGTGGCGGTAGTCGCCCCGGAGTTCAGTCTGACGCTCGCGCCGTCAAAGGTCCGTCTCGTATTCGACCAATCCAAAGGGCTCACCAAGCGTTGCTTACCGAAAAGGAGCTCTTCGCGTCCCGCACGTACGCGCACGTCGGCCCGGGAAGATCGCTCGTTGAATTCGACGAAGCCGTTTTGGATGTCGAGGCGGTCGACGTCAAGGGTGCGTCGGCCTCCGGGTAGGTCGCGGTCGGAGGAAAGCGAACTCTTGGCTTGCAGGAACACCCGCCAAGCTTTACCGATGTGGAGGTCGGCGTGGGCGAGCAGCCTGGTCAGCAGGAACGCGTCATCGGCAACGGCGGGTGCACCGAAGGCGAAGTTGTCCCAGACCTCCAGGCGTTCGCGCAGTTGGCCTCCCAGGCTCAGCCAAACCGCGCCGTCGCCGGAGACCTCGATGTATTTGAGCGAATCGAGAGCGTCCGAACGACCCCTGCCCTTGAACCCCGACCAGTCCTCGTCCTGCCGCAGGACCTGGTATTTGGGATGCTCCGGCCCGCCGGCGGCGAGCGCAGCCGCTGGAGCAGGGGTTGCCGTCAATAGCAGGCAGCCGCTACTAAAAATCAGCGCAGCCGCAGCAACGGCTCCCCTCATTTTTTGAACTCTCATGCGGAAAGCACCCTCCTGAGTCTCTTGCTCAGAAGATTTCTAGCGTAGCCCTTCGCCAATTCGAATCGGGGCTGCCCGCAGAGCGGGCATTGCCGAGTTTGCAGGCACGGAAGTAGCCGAAGTACCTTGGAAAACGCTGTTTTTCGCCCGCTTTCGCTGGCACCGGGTTTGCAAAACAGACCGTGGCCGAATGAGCTGCGCTTTGGATTCGCGGTCTCGGTCGAGCGGTCGAAACACGGGGAACAACTGGGAACCTTGCTTTACAGCCCCGAGATTTTGCCTAGTATGCGTAGCTTGCTTAGCGGTCGCGCCCAGTCTTTAAGGAGGTTTAGAAACAATGAAGAAGGTCGAAGCAATCATCAAGCCCTTCAAGCTGGATGAGGTAAAGGAAGCCCTTGGGGGCGTAGGCGTTCAGGGCATCACGGTTAGCGAGGTCAAGGGCTTCGGCCGACAACGTGGCCATACGGAGTTGTACCGCGGCGCAGAGTACGTGGTCGACTTCCTGCCGAAAGTGCAGCTGGCCGTGATCGTCAAAGACGATCAGGTCGATTCGGTGGTACAAGCAATCGCTGAGGCCGCCAAAACCGGACGCATCGGCGACGGGAAAATCTTCGTCAGCTCGATCGAGCAGGTCGTCCGCATCCGCACCGGCGAAGCGGGAACGGACGCGATCTAGCCGGGCGGCGGGCGGCATCCTGCACGCCCGGCACACGGGTCTCGTCGTCAAGGGGTTCATGGCGAATCGTGAGCCGCGAAGGGTTGCGGCGAGCGGTCGCATGATTTTTTTTAACC
>CAZKLE010000258.1:0-1947 GCA_964553415.1 uncultured Myxococcales bacterium | reverse complement strand
GAGGCGACAACGCGCGCACAAACCGAATCTCGATCTGTGCCTGGCATCATCTGCGCGGCATCCACACGGGCATCGTGCGCGCCCACGGGGACGCCGAACACGCCATCCACTGGCGACTCGGGACGCAGCTGCGGCTGCGCGATGATGTCTATGTGAATGCGTAGAGAAATAGATAGCCGTCGGCTTCCCGAGAGCGGGAATCTCCGACAAAATGTCTCGACCCCTCACACCAACAGGCAGGCCACCATACGCCCGTTACGCTCTTCGAGCCCGGGGACTTCGGTCTTGCAACGAGCCTCGGCAATGGGGCAGCGAGGATGGAAGGGGCAGCCGGGGGGCGGAGAAATCGGGCTCGGCACGTCACCGCCGAGCACCGTGCGATGAGTACGGCCGAGAGTTTCCACCCGCGGTACGGCCGACAGCAGAGCCTTCGTATAGGGATGCTGCGGATCCCTGTATAGGTCGGCGGCGTCGGCAACCTCGACCAGACGGCCGAGATACATGACCGCCACTCGGTGGCTGACATATTCGACCACGCGTAGGTCGTGGGAGATGAACGCGAAGGTCAGCGACATCTCTTCCTGAAGATCGCTGAGTAGATTCAAAATCTGTCCCTGAATGGACACGTCCAAAGCCGACACCGGTTCGTCGGCGACAATGAACTCGGGTGATACGGCCAACGCACGGGCAATTCCTACTCGCTGGCGTTGACCGCCGCTGAACTCGTGAGGATAGCGATCGTAAGCGTCGACCCCCAGACCGACCTTCTCCATGAGAGCCAGCACCTTGGTTTTGAGTTCGGCGCCGCGGGCAAGGCCGTGTACCTTCAGACCCTCACCGATGATACGGCCGATGCGCATGCGCGGGTTAAGCGAGGCGTAGGGATCTTGAAACACGATCTGCATCCGCCGGCGCAGGCTACGCATCTCGCGCGATCCTACCGAGCTAAGATCGATACCGTCGAATTCCACGCGCCCCTCGGTCGGCGCGAGAAGCGCGATCAGTAGACGCCCGAGGGTGGATTTTCCGCAGCCCGACTCGCCGACGATTCCCAGGGTTTCGCCGGCCCGGATCTCCAAGTCGACGCCGTCGACCGCCTTGACCGTCTCCCTAGCGCCGATCGTCAAACCGCCGTGCGCGGAGAAATAGCGCTTGAGGCCGCGAGCCGCCACCAGAGGCAACTCGCTCTCCCCGCGCGAAGCTCCACGGGCCGTCGATGACACCGTCGGCTTGGCCCCCACCGCCTTCATCGCACCCTCTTGTGGCGTGAGGCGACAAGACACGCGGCATCGTGTCCGGATCCGTAGGACTCGAGGATCGGATCCACCTTCGCACAGTCGTCTTCAGCCTCGGGGCAGCGATCGTGAAAACGGCAGCCGCTGGGAAGCTCGGTCAAGCGCGGGACCATACCGGGAATCGTGGCCAAACGACGCGGACCGCCCAAACGCGGCAACGACCCCAGCAGACCACGCGTGTAGGGATGGAGCGGATCCTCGAAGACCGCGTCAATACGCCCCTCTTCCACAATCCTGCCCGCATACATGACGGCGACGCGCTCGGCTTGCTGGGCGACGACTCCGAGGTCGTGCGTAATGAGCATGACGGCCATACCCAGTTTGTTTTGCAACGAAGCCAGCAGATCCAAAACCTGGGCTTCAATGGTCACGTCGAGCGCGGTGGTCGGCTCGTCGGCGATCAAAAGTTTGGGATTGCAAGACAACGCCATGGCGATCATAACCCGCTGGCGCATGCCGCCGCTCAGTTGATGCGGATAGTTGGCGGCGCGAGTCTCGGGCTCGGGAATCTCGACCAGGCGCAGCATCTTGACCGCCTCTGCCATCGCCTCGCGCTTGTCCAGCCCTTTATGAAGGCGAACCGCTTCGGCAATCTGATCGCCGACGGTGAAGACCGGGTTCAGCGACGTCATCGGCTCCTGGAAGATCATCG
>CAZKLE010000257.1:0-1996 GCA_964553415.1 uncultured Myxococcales bacterium | reverse complement strand
CTCTTCATTTGGTACCATTTGCTCGGCAACCCTCGTAGCGTGGGTGTCTCCGATTCCCAACGCGGCTCGCTTCTCGGCCCTCATTACCGCGACGATGACATTCGTAGCTACCTGGACGGAATCGGTGCCCGCTACGACTACTTTGCCGACGACGCAGCGTTGACGGATCGTGTAGCCGAGCTTCTCGCCGACGAAAACGTCGTCGGTTGGTTCGAGGGCCCCATGGAATTCGGCCCTCGCGCGCTCGGCGCCCGCAGTATTCTCGGGGATCCGCGTAGCCGTGAAATGCAGTCGGTCATGAATCTCAAGATCAAGTTTCGCGAGTCGTTTCGGCCCTTCGCTCCATCGGTTCTAGGGGAGAAAGCTTCGGAGTATTTCGGGCTCGACCCGCAGCATGAGAGTCCCTACATGCTGTTGGTAGCGCCCGTGAACGAGGCGCAACGTTTGCCGGTGAACGGCAGTGAGGCCGAGTGTTCGGGCTTGGACAAACTGAAGATCCCCCGCTCCGTGGTGCCCGCGATTACTCACGTAGACTATTCGGCGAGAGTGCAGACCGTCGATTCCGACAGGAACGTGCGCTATCGAAAACTGCTCGAGGCGTTCGACCGCAAAACCGGATGTCCGCTGCTCATTAACACGAGCTTCAACGTACGCGGAGAGCCTATCGTTTGCACGCCCGAGGATGCCTACCGGTGTTTCATGTCGACGAACATGGACGTGTTGGCCATAGAAGGGTTTGTCTTGCGTAAGAGCGAGCAGCCCAACGCCGAAGAGATCGATGTCGAGGCGTATCTGTCACAATTCCAACTGGATTGACGACGAAGGCACAAGAAACCCATGGCCCTGATTGATATCAACTGGAACCCTTCCAAACGGGAACTTCGCGCCTTCGCCGGCATGTTGCTCGTATTCTTCGGCATCATCGGCGCCCTGATCCTGAAAAATACAGGATCGGTGCAAACCGCGTCCTACGTCTGGATTCCTTCGGCCGTCGTCGGAGTTCTAGGTTTGGCCATACCGCGGGCGATCCGATGGATCTACGTCGGCTGGATCGTTGCGGCTTTCCCGATCGGATGGACGGTCTCGCATCTTCTTCTTGGTGCCATTTTCTATCTCGTCCTGACTCCGATCGGAGGCATCATGAGACTGCTCGGGTATGATCCCATGCATCGCAAATTCGAGCCCGAGGCCGAGAGCTACTGGGTGCGGCGCAGCCCCAAGACCGATGCGGCCCACTACTTTCGGCAATTTTAGTTCAGAGGAACATTCATCATGGCAGATAACCGTTCACACAATGCCGAAGTCGAACCGTCCGAGTTCTCCAAAGAGGCCGGAATGGCCAAACGGGGTCTTGCGGCCGAGTTCTTCGATTACCTCCGTTACAACAAAAAGTGGTGGTTGACGCCTATCATCATCGTCCTCTTGCTCGTCGGCGGCCTGGTACTCCTGGGCGGTACGGCGGCGGCGCCGTTCATCTACACGCTGTTCTAAACCTTCGGGTAGTGCGCCCGACGCTCGCGCCATGCGCCGGTGGCGAGATCGGGTTATAGGAAAGCCCTGAGATGCGGCGCCTCGTATTCGCTTTTGCTGCGGTAGTCGTGGCGCTGACGGTCACCGTCGGCGCCGTTGAACTCACGCTGCGCGCCGTCGACTATCCGCCGTCGGCGTTTTCGCCTTGGATCGCCGATCGGGCCACCGGCTTCCGCTTCGCGCCGCACGTCCACGAGCGCATGATCCGTCCCGAGTACAACGTACTCGTGGAGACCAATGCCCAGGGCTTTCGTGACGATCCCGTCGGCCGTAAATCGGGTTTCCGAATCCTGTTACTCGGAGACTCCTTTGCCAGCGGCTACGGGGTGAAAAGAGGGCAGCTCTTTGCCGATATCGTCGAGAAGCGTCTGGGCGTCGAAGTGATCAACGCCGGCGTCGGCGGATGGGAGATCGTCCACCAAGTGCACTTCTTTGCCGATCGCGGTCGCTCGCTCGAGCCCGATTT
>CAZKLE010000256.1:0-2084 GCA_964553415.1 uncultured Myxococcales bacterium | reverse complement strand
TCGTCGCCCATGCTGCCCTAGCCCTGGCCCAAGCTCCAGCCGTAGGCACGCAGTCTGAGACCAGCGCTACACCACCGACGGCTGCGGATGCGAATGCGCGGCGCGACAGCGAGATTCAAGATCTCGCGAAATCGCTCGGCGATACGGCGACCAACTACGGCACCGATGCCGTTGCCTTACAGGCCGCTCTTTTGCTGACTTCCCTTCGTGCGGGAGCCGCCGGACCGACCGAGGTATCCGTAGTCGGAGTCTCCCCCGATGCCGGAGCGGACTACCTGCGTATCGAAGTGCGCACGGGTATCGTTTTCGATGCGGACACGACCACGGCCGAGGGCCGCGGCCGATCGGTGTGGAACCGCGTTGCTCTACCGGCGTTGGGTCGCTTGCAGTCGACGGTCCTTCACCCGGCGGGGATCGACCTCCTGCTCGCCTACAGCACGCAGAGCTTTGCACGCAATCTGAGGGCCGCCGTCGATTTTGACAAAGCGGTCACGGCCGGCAGTGTGCGTGTGACCATCACCGGCGAGGTCTTGCGGGCACTGGTGGACGAAGAGATCGCCGTCGATGAGATTCTCGGCCGCAGCGTGTTCGTTCCCGAGCGCGTCGTGGCTGAGGCTCGTTAACAGGCCGGGCAGGAAAGCGAGACCGCTTGGCCGACGGCGAACTGAAGAATCATCAGTGCATCGCCGGCGCTGACGCTGCCGTTGTTGTTGACATCGCACAGACAGGTAAGGCACTCGGAGGCTCCCACCCCGGTCTTCAAGGCGACCAGCGCGTCGCTGGCGGTGATGGCCGTGCTGCCGTCGCCGTCGCCGCAAAGCGCCTGAGCCACGAAGCGGCGCGCGAGAATGGCCGCGGCATCGCCGTCACCCGTGTCTTGGTTCCATGCGACCACGAAGCGGCCCGCTCCGGCGGCAGCCACGCTTTGCCCGAACAAGTAGCTTTGCGTGCCCGAGCTGACCGCAAAATCGCTTCCCACCGGGAGTCCGCCGGCATCGAGGCGACGTCCGAATAGCACGCTCGACGGTGAGCCGAAACCGTTTCCGGTGTCTTGCCAGACGACAACAAAGCCGCCGTTGCCGTCGTTGGCGATGGCGGGTTCCAACTGCGTGCCGGTGGTGTAGCTGTTAACGAGGAATTCGGATCCGGCGGGAGTACCGGTGGCACCGAAGCGACGGCCGAAAATCCCGCCGCCGTCACCGTCTTGCTGGAAGCTTTCCCATACGACGATGAAACTGCCGTCGGCGGCGGCCACCGCCGACGGGCGCCGTTGCTCGTTGCTCGTATAAGTATTGACGGCGAACGGCGCGGTGATCGGGTTTGCTTGCGTATCATAGATTCTACCGAAGACTCCCGATTGGCTGCCGTCGCCGGAAGACAGCAGGCCGTTTTCCCACACGATGAGGAAACTGCCGTCGTCGGCAATCGCCGGCATCGCGGCCAACTGGGAGCCGGTCGTTTCGCTGTTGACCTGAAACTCGCTGCCGACCGGCAGGGTTGCCGCATCGAACTTACACGCGAACACTCCTTCTCGGCTACCGTCCTGGGTGTTGCCGACCGCGCCACCGCTCAGCCAAGTAACGACAAACTCACCGGCGCTCGAGACCGCAACTCGCGGCTCCTTTTGGCCATCGGTTGTGTAGCTGTTGACCACGAACTCACTGCCGATCGGTGTGCCGATCGCGTTGAAACGGCGGGCCGCGACGGCGGTGGATGAGGGTGCGCCGTCCTGGCCGAAACTTTGCCAGGCGACCACGAAGCCGCCGTCGGCGGCAGCCGACACCGACGGCGAGTTCTGCACACCGGTGGTGAACTCGTTGACCTGGAACTCAAGACCCAACGGTGCTCCGCCGGAGCGAAAACGACGCAGGAGAATTTCCTGCAAGTCGCCGCCGGCGCCATTGCTGTCCCAGGCGACAAGGAACCCCGAACCGGCTTGGCTGGCCACCGAGGGGTTGCGCTGGGCGCCGGTGGTAAAGCCGTTGGCGACGAAATCGCTTTCGAGCGCTGCAACCTGCCCGTCGGCCCGGCCGGGCGCCACAGCCACGAGTAGTGCCAAACCCCCCGAAAGAGCTGTTATGAGC
>CAZKLE010000255.1:0-2118 GCA_964553415.1 uncultured Myxococcales bacterium | reverse complement strand
CGGATCGTCGCACTCGCTGTTCACGGTGCAAGCGTTACCCCGATTCACAGTCGGCAATTTGCATTTTCCACCCGCAGGAGCGCTGCAGCTTCCGCCGCAGACCGGGCAGGGCTGCACCTTGCTGTCGGCCAGGTAGACTATCGATCGCAGGCTGACGTTCAGCAAAGACGACCCCGAGTCGACGTTGGCCGTGCCGGTGACGTCTTTCGAGAACCTATTGACCACGCAGGCCGGGGTGTTACCGGAAGACAGCGGCAGCGTCGTGCCCAGGTAGCAATTGCACGTGCCCTCGCACATGCCCGTCCCGGGATTGCAGGTAAGTGTCGGCGAGCCGCCGGAACAGATACCGCCGCCGGCACCCGCACACTCCGTGTTGAGATTGCACTTGATACTGCTGTCTCCGACGCAGAACTTGCAATCGGTATCACTCGTACACGTCACTCCCGTGCCGCAATCGGCGCCGTCGAAGTCGAAGGTGTTGTGGCAGACCGTTTGCGTATTCTGCGAACAGCGGCAGTTGCGCGTACTCGGATCCACGCCGGTCACGACGCACTCTCCGCAAGGACCCGGCGCCCCGCCCAATGCCCCACCCGGGCAAAGAAGCGTGCCCGCGACGAAGCCACCTTCGAGCACGTCGGCACCATGGGCGATGCCGGTCCAGCCCGTATCGAGAGCGGACGGCGTCCTACAAACGCCGAGCCCAGTGTCACAGATCCCCGGGTTGCCGGCGGCGCTGCAATCGGCGTCCGTCGTGCACGCCGTCTTGGAAATCTGCGCGAAGAACTGCAGCGTACTGAAGTCGGGGCATTGCGCGTTCTGCGCCAGCATGCAGGTCGAGCTGCAGCCGTCACCGTCGATCAGATTGCCGTCGTCGCAGGTCTCGGTGCCGTTCTGGATGCCGTCGCCGCAGATCTGCACAGCCGAGCAATCCGAAATACAGAAGCCTTCGCCGGTGTTGTTGTTGGTGCCGTCGTCGCAGACCTCGCCGGCCGTGATGTTCAAGGTGCCGTCGCCGCAGGCCACCGCCGTGCAGTCGGCGTCGCAAGTGGCGGACTCGCCGGCGTCGTCGCAGGCCTCGAACAGGCTCTGGGTCACTCCGTCGCCACATACATCGTTGCGCTGACAGGCCGCATCGCAGCCGTTGCCGTCATCGATATTGTTGCCGTCGTCACAGGTCTCACCGGCTTCCACTATATTGTTGTTGCACTGAATCGAGCTGCCGTTGAGAATACCGTCGTCGACCAGGTCGCAACCGACGCTCAAGCCATCGACCGCGTTGATCGTCTCGCAGCTGCGTCCCACCGCTTTCGCTTTCACGCAGGCGCCAAAGGCCGCTTTCGGCCCCGGGCAGTCGCCGCCGAAAGCGGTATCGAAGTTTACGAAACACTTGGCGTCGAGGATCTTGTCTACTTTCGCCTTGGCCTTGTCGATCTTGAGCTTCAGATTGGCGCCGACGCAGGGCTCCAGGTTCGCGCTGGTGGTGATAGTGCCGGCCTTGAATCCGTCTTTCTTACATTTGACGAAATCCTTGCCCACCGTCGCCGCCAGCTTCTCCACCGCCTTGATCACCGCCGCCTGGCATTTGCTTGCGGTACCACCTGAAGTGCTGATCGATGCCTGTACGGTAGCGCCGAAGATGTCGCGCACCAGCGCTCGCTCTTTGTCTTGAGGCGACTGCTTGGCCGTGGCCGCACCGGTAAAGCCGAAGGGAGGCGATACACCGACTCCGCTGCAAGTCTTCGTATCGGTGGTGTCGACCTTGCCGGTGGCCTTGCCTATCTTGCCCTTGGGATCGCCGTCGATACAGATATCGGCATCGGCGATCTTGTTCTTAGTCGCATCACCCACGCATTTGGCGCTGTTCTTGCCGACCGTCTTTCCCACCTTGGACGACGCCTTATTGATCCCATTGACACACTTCACCTCGGCGGCGGTTTGCGCCTGCGCAAACCCCGTCATCATTTCCAGACTCACGAACATCACGGCAGCAGCCGTTGCCAGCATCATGGACGGTATGCGTCTTGCGATCATCGGATTCTCCTTACCGAAAGCCATTCATTCTCTCCGTCAGCGGCAACCTACCCGCGACGGCCAACCTTTTGACACCCCAAGCGATCC
>CAZKLE010000254.1:0-2126 GCA_964553415.1 uncultured Myxococcales bacterium | reverse complement strand
CAATAATCCAGTACCTCCAGTTTGCCCATATTCCGGGGTTTTCAACAGCCCAGCCTCGGGGTCGAATTGGATCGGCGGCACGTTCACAGACAGCGTGGCCGCGGAAGACGGACCGTTCGATTTCGGGCTCGACCAGGATCCCGGCGAATAATTGGTATTGGACAGCGTCGCCCAACACGTTCCGAAAGCCGCGAACGCGGCGGCAGAGCCTAGCTGCAGGCGTGAGCCTGCAGATCGGGCAAGGGGCCACGCCACAAATGAACACAAAACGCGTAGGCTGGGTCGAGTGCCTTTTTGCCAATGACAACAAGTACCACGATGTTGCTACTGACGCGAAGTTACCCACTCGGCGCAGCCCCCCGCAAGAAGTGGCGTGGCCCCAGTCCCTAGAGCTCGTTTTTCTTTTGTTGCGAGTTTGGCGAGGAAGCGTAACCGGCTAATCTTTCAGCGTGCTCCAACCTCCGTGTATCGACTCGGTCGACGTGCACACGGTGGAGCCGACGAAGGATCATCTAGATGACGCGAAGGATCAATCACTTCGTTCGACTTCTTTGCCTCGATGCGTTAGCAGCAGCCGGCTCTCTCGTTCCTTGAATTCAACGTCGATCTCGGCAGCCCACTCAGCGAGCACCTTGCCCGTGAACCCGTCCTCAATCATGGCCGGCTTCGGTAGCCGAATCGTGCGCACGCCCGGCTTAACGACGGTCACACTGACCAACGATCGATTCGCATACACCACCGCATCCTCGTCCACATAGATGTGCACACCGGCTTTCCTTGCCAGGGCTCTTAGTACCGACGGAGCGATGCACGGAGCGGCCGAGTAGACGGACCTCCAACCCTTCATGTTCTTGCCGCAAAGTGCGGGTTGATTCGTGGCAGCGTCGACGCCGAAAACTTTCGCACTATCGTCATCGACATGGAAGGTGGGTGCGATCCTGCCTTCGCCGAATGATGCGGGCCCAATCGGCGAACCGGTGCCATAGGTAACTGCCCGGCCGACCAGAGAACCATCACCTGACACGCTCACAGTGACCGGCCGCCGCTTGTCATCCGCGACGATTCGCATCCCGGTCAGCCGGTGCATCGCTTCCGGACCGGTCAAGTATCCGGGCGCGTATACGAACAGCGCCGTGGCCTGATCTTCTCGAAGTCGCCGATGGATTCTGTCGATCTGCTGCTGGGTCGGATGAAAGAGATTGAGGAAGACCCACAGCTTGCGTCGCGGCAGCGCCTCCATATCCCGAAGCGTGACCAGATCGAAGGGTGCACCCATATTTCCCAAAGACGCGATCTGCCCGAGCACAAGCCAGGTATTGACCGTCGTGTATAGCGACTGCTCGGTGAATGCATCGGGCTCAATGACCACCGCCACTTCGCTGGCCGAGGACCGATCCATCCCGAGCACTCGGTCCGCCAGGGCAACCTGCTTCCGGATTTCCTCGGCCAGGCGCGGATCCGCATACCAGCCGCCGGACATGTCGAAGTAGGAGTGGCCGCAGCCATAGGCGAGTACACAGCCGAGTTGACGCCGCAGCAGAGCGATCGTTTCTTCGGGAGTTTGACGGCGATCGATCTGCTCGGCCTTCACGTTGGGAACGTCCAGTACGCGAAAGGTCCGCAGATCGTTCTCATTGCACCAGAGTTTTCCGTTTGCATGGTAGCTATTGACAAGCGACATGAATGTACTGTAACCGCCCGGCTTCAGCGACCGGTGAGAGTAAAGTGCCGGACTAAAGAAGTAGTCGAGGTAGGGTGAGCGAGTGAGCCGGTCGATGGCCAGGTGGCCAGCCGTAAGGATTCTCGGCTCGTGGAACTGAACGACGTAGCCGTAGAACGCACCGCAAAGCCAGTCACCGTGCGATTCCTTTTTGACAATCTTCGCGTAGTGCTCGATCGTGTCGGCGGTAAGGTCGGAAAGAAATCGCCACCAATCAGCAACTCGAGCGCCACGGGACACGTCGAGAAAGTCGTTCTTGAAGGATGCCGCAATCTGGCGCGGAGTGGGAGGTTCAACAGAATCGAACGAAAGCCCGGGATCCTGCCAGGCCGCTTGGAGTAGCGTCTCCGTCTCATAACGTTCGCGCACCCACTGGCGGAAGGCCGCCTTGGCCGGAGTCGAGTAG
>CAZKLE010000253.1:0-2130 GCA_964553415.1 uncultured Myxococcales bacterium | reverse complement strand
GAGCAGCCGGCACATCAGCCGGTGCGGGATCGGCCGGCGCTTCGAAAACACGAGCACGAACGTCAGCAGGTAGATCGCCAGGGGAAGCACCCAGAGCAAAGGCACGGGCGCGAGGTTGCTCGTGACGTGCGTCGTCACGCCGAGCATCAGGCTCGACGGAACGAACGCCGCGAGCACCCATCCCATCCGTCGTGCCAGCGTGATCTCCCTGGGTCGTATGACGCCGGCCGGCGCCACGAAGTCTCGCACCGTCGGTAATGCATCGGCCGCTGCGACGGTGCGGAGATTCACCCGCCAAATGATAAAGGCACAGAGGGCTACCAGCCCCGCGAACGTCCAATACCCCATCGACCACCATCGCGATTGCACATCGGCGGGCAGGTACGGCTCGACGAGCAACGGATAACCGAGCAGGGCGATTAAACTCCCGGCGTTGCTCGCGGCGTAGAGAAAGAACGGGTCGTCGGCCGAATCGTGCTTCGTGGACGCGAACCATTTCTGCAACAGCGGCCCGGTCGTGGAGACGACGAAAAACGGCAGCCCGACGGCGATCAACAGAGCGCTCAGCAGCCACAGAGCTGGACTCGCATCAGCCGGCGGCTTGGCCCCCTGAGCCAGGGCTATCGGCAACACCAGCAGAGGAAGCGCCAGGACGATCAGATGGACCAGCGCTTGCCGCCGCACGCCGAGTAAGGTGGTGGACAGGTGCGCATAGCCGTACCCGGCCAGCAGCGCGGCCTGGAAGAACAACATGCAGGCGTTCCACACCGCGGGCGTTCCACCGAGCCGCGGCAGGATCATCTTGCCCACCATCGGCTGCACGAGGAACAGCAGCGTGGCGCTGAGGAAGATCGTCACGATAAAGCAAGGGAGCAGTCCGGCGCCGCTCGAACCGACGCGCGCCCGACGCAGCGTGGGGGTTGGCATCAGCGACGGGCTGATCGAGGTGCGGAACTCGCGACGATCTGCTGGGGGGTACGCCGTAGCTGGCAAGGGTGCGCTCTCCATTGGCGCTTGATCGGATACGCAGTCGCCGAGCCGAAGTAATTACACCCACGAGCGTGCGCGCCCAACCGCCGGCATGATGCGCGGGGCGTTTTACCGGACTTGTGAACGAAGCGTTCGTTCTCGCGGCCGCTCTTTGCTGGTGCTATTGGACACGTGGGATGATGGGCGGCATGGCCAAGCGAAGCGCCGCCATGAATCGCGGCGACATGCCGGCGCTCGACTTCGTCGGGGTACGTGTTTAGCGTGTAGCGTCGCCCCTCGTGGGCGGCGTCTCCTCAAACACCGTGAGTTGCGCCGGGGACAAGCCCCGACGCTACATGCCGCCTGCGGCGGCGGATACAACCCACGCTAAACAGGTATCCCGACCGTCGTTCTGCGAATTCCGTGAAATGAATATTGAACCGATCCGGTGCGACATCTATCATAGGGCTGAGTTGAGTATCGAGAACGGCGTTCGCCGGAGCCGTCCACGCGGCGTTCCAAGGAGTACCGGTCATCATGTCCACAACCCCAACCTGCGACCTGACGCTGGAACAAGCGATGCAAGACTGCGTGGATGGCGTATTCGTCATCGACGCGACCCGGCAGTTGGTGCTCTTCTCGCAAGGCTGCGAACGCCTCACTGGCACCAGCCAAGCGGCGGTGTTGGGTTCGGCCTGTGCGTGCTACGAGTTTACGGGCTGCCGCGACGAGTACGGACGTTCTCTGTCCGGAGTCTTGTGTCCGGCGAACAGCGTCATCAGCGGCGAACGATCGTCGGCCCGTCAGCGGATGACGATCGAACGCACCGACGGGCGCCGAGCCTGGATCGAAACCACCTATTCACCGGTCCGCGATGAGCAGGGGCGCATCATCGGCGCAGTCGGCGTAATGCGCGACATCACGGAAAGCGTCGAACGTGAGTCCGAACTGCGAAGCCGGTGTGAATCGGATGGTGCCACGGAAGCGGCGCCAACGTCCGAGTCGCTCGGCCCACTCGATCGGAATCTGACGGCTCTGGAGCGGCGGGAGATTCTGTCGGGCCTGAGCGTCGCCGGCGGTCAACGAACTAGGGCGGCCAAACATGCCGGCAACTCGCGCAGCCGATGTGATCGGCTAAGTGCTGCGTTGGGGATCGACCGG
>CAZKLE010000252.1:0-2163 GCA_964553415.1 uncultured Myxococcales bacterium | reverse complement strand
CAGGTTGCCTCCCACCTCATGCTGAATCAGCACGGCAGCAACAAAGATCTTCAGGTTGTCGTTCGGCATTCGCCCCGCGAGATTGTTCATGGCAGTCGACATCGACTGGCCCAGTCGCAGCTCTTCGACGGTGTCGCTAAACTCGATACCTAGAGGATCGGGCATTTCGTCGGCGACGATAGCCAGCGCTTTGCCCAGCGTGTGCCCAGCACGCAGCGCGTTTTTGATCATCGTCATGGCGTCCGGAATCTGCTTTCCGAATTCCGCCATACGCTTCGTCTTGCGTCGTACGACGTTTAGGACCGGGAGCATCCCCAGCAGAGCGCCGGCAACGATCCCCGAAGATGCGGATCTCGTAACGGCGTAGGTCCCGAAGAACGCCACCGCAGCAAGTACCACACTCTTAATAAGTACATCGCCGGGGCGCGCATTCGAACGCGCCTGCACGAGCCAGCCTTCGAGAGTCCCGAAAATAGAAAATCTACGCAGAAACGTATTGAGGGCGCCCCCATTGCGCGCGCGCATATCGCGTCGAATCGACGCTTGGATTTGGGCATCGCTGATGGGGTCGGAAGGATGGGTGTCGAGGAGTCGGCTACGAAGTTCCTCACGCTCCTTACCCTTGCCCTTACCCGCAAGCGCACCAACCAGAATCAGGATCACCGCCAACGCAACGGCGACCGATATGAGCAGAGGGAACGACATGGACTAATTCAATCTCCGCGCTGAGAAAAACCCCATGTCAAAGCGAGCTCCGCCGATCTCGAGGCGCTCCATGCACTTCGGGCGGATACCGCAACATTCGTGATGGCCTTGGACTTTTCCGTCTTCGTCGAGCCCCGTAACAACGTACTCGAATATATCCTGGGACGTGATGACATCGCCCTCCATGCCTACGATCTCCGTGATCTTGGTCACTTTACGGCTGCCGTCTTTTTGCCGCGAGACCTGGACGACCGCATCCACCGCCGAGGATATCTGCTGTCGCATCGCTTGCACGGGAAGATCGATGCCCGACATCAAAATCAACATCTCGAGGCGGCTGAGACAGTCGCGCGGGTTGTTAGCATGGATGGTGGTCGCCGAACCATCGTGACCGGTATTCATTGCCTGCAACATGTCGATCGCTTCCGCGCCGCGGGTCTCACCGACGACGATACGATCCGGGCGCATACGCAGCGCATTTCGGACTAAGTCGCGCGCCGTAATCTGCCCCTTACCCTCCAGGTTCGGGGGACGGGTTTCGAGCCTGACGACGTGGGGCTGTTGCAGCTGAATCTCGGCCGCGTCTTCGATCGTCACGATGCGTTCGTCCTGCGGGATAAAACTCGACAGGCAATTCAACAACGTGGTTTTTCCCGAACCCGTGCCGCCCGAGACGACGACGTTGAGCCGTGCCTTGACGATGGCATCCATGAACTCCGCCATTTCTTCGGTGACCGAGCCGAATTCGATCAGGGTGCCGATGAGAAGCGGATCTTTCCCGAAGCGCCGTATGGACACCGACGGGCCGTCGAGAGCCACCGGAGGGATGACAGCGTTGACACGCGAGCCGTCGGGCAAACGCGCATCGACGAGCGGCGACGAACTGTCCACACGCCTGCCGACCTGAGACACGATCCTGTCGATAATCTGCAGAAGATGCTCGTCGTCGCGAAACGTCACCGGCGCCAGCTCGAGTTTGCCGCTGCGTTCGACATAGACCTGCTGGTAGTTGTTCACCAGGATATCGGAGATCGAGTCGTCGCGGAGCAACTGGTCGAGCGGTCCAAACCCGAGGACCTCGCTCGTAATTTCGGCGATCAAGCTGTTCTTATCCGCACGCGACAGAGGAATGCCGTTTGACTCGAGCAACTCACCGATGTCGTCTTTATAGCCAAGGGCGACCTCGTGAGAACTCAACGAAGTGCCGCAGCGGGGGCAGTGGGGCGTAACCTTGTATCCCTGGTAAACCAGGTCCCTGTCCCATAACTGCTTTATTATCCACCAGCAGGACTCCATGTAGGAATTATCCAGGGTGATATAGGCATTTTTCAGGTCCAGCCAGAATCCTATTCGCTCGGTAACAAATTCCCATTCCTTCAGATAGCGGAAAACGCTTTTACGGCAGCGCTCGTTGAATTCGGCAATCCCGTATTTTTCAATTTCCGTCTTGGATGACAG
>CAZKLE010000251.1:0-2181 GCA_964553415.1 uncultured Myxococcales bacterium | reverse complement strand
GAGCACCGGGCTTCGAACCCGTAGGTCGCAAGTTCGAATCTTGCCGGGCGCGCCAGTTTCCGTTTGGAAATTCGGTTACTTCGGCCGCTCTGCCCACGGCCTGTTTTTCGTCCTTGGCGCCGGTGCTAGTCCGAAGTTCCCCCTGATCAAGGGCCATAAATCGTCATAAGTAATGGAAGCCTTGGGGAAAACGGCGTTGTTGGCGTCGCGTAATGTTCCCATGTAATTGTGCGTAGTCGGTATTGTATCGGACCATAGTTGTGGTATGATGTTGCCATGTACGTCGAGGTCGTTCCCAACCGAAACTCCCGCCCGGCCATACTACTGCGCGAGGGCTGGCGCGAGGGAAAGCGCGTGCGCAAGCGCACGATTGCCAATCTGACCGATTGGCCCGCGGCAAAGGTGGAGGCTCTCAAGGCCGTCCTCAAAGGTGCACCGGCGGGCACCGCTCCATCAGACGCCTTCGAGATCACCCGAAGCCGCCCACATGGCAATGTTGCGGCCGTTCTCGGTTCTCTGCGCCGTCTCGGCCTGCACTCAATGATCTCGCGTACACGCTGCAACGAACGCGACATCATCGAGGCATTGATCGTCGCCCGCATCCTCGACCCGCGCTCGAAACTGGCCACCGTACGTGGGTTGCGCGAAGAAACCCTGACCTCCTCGCTCGGCGAGCTGCTCGGCCTCGAAGAGCTCGACGAGGATGACGTCTACGAGGCAATGGACTGGATGCTCCCTCGCCAGGAGAAGATAGAAAAGGCGCTGGCAAAACGCCATCTCGAAGACGGTACTTTGGTCCTCTACGATCTCACCTCCACCTGGTATGAGGGCCACACCTGCCCACTTGCCAAGCGTGGCTACTCGCGTGACGGCAAGAAGAGCAACCCCCAGATCAACTTCGGTCTGATGTGCGACCGTGAAGGCAGACCGGTGGCCGTCGAGGTCTTTGAGGGCAACACCGCCGACCCGACAACGGTCGCCTCGCAGGTGGAGAAACTCTGTAAGCGTTTCAGACTCGAACGCGTCGTGCTCGTCGGTGACCGGGGCATGCTCACCTCGGCGCGCATCCGTGAAGATCTCGAGCCCGCCCGGGCTTTGGATTGGATCAGCGCACTACGCAACGAGCAGATTCGCAAGCTGGTCGATTCGGGTAGTCTGCAACTTTCTTTATTCGATCAACAAGATCTCGCCGAGTTCCGTGATCCGGCATTCCCCGGCGAACGTCTGGTGGCTTGCTGCAACCCGCTGCTGCGCGATGAGCGCCGGCGCAAGCGAGACGAACTGCTCGCCGTCACCGAGAAGCTGCTCGACAAGATCGTAGCCGCCACCAGGCGCAAAAGTCGGCCGCTTCGGGGCAAAGTAGCGATTGCAAGGCGTGTCGAGCGCGAGTGCAACAAGCACAAGATGGCCAAGCACTTCGAGTTCGAGATCACCGACACCTCGCTTGGCTATAGCCGCAAGGAAGAGAAGATCACTGAGGAAGCTCGGCTCGACGGTCTCTACGTCATCCGAACCAGCGTACCCGAAGAGACGATGTCAGCGGTGCAAAGCGTCGAGGCTTACAAGTCACTGTCCAGTGTCGAGCGCGCTTTTCGAACGATCAAGACCGTCGATCTGAAGGTCAGACCGATCCATCATCGCCTCGAGGACCGCGTACGCTGCCACATCTTCCTTTGCATGCTCGCCTACTACGTCGAGTGGCATATGCGGCGCGACCTCGCGCCGATCCTCTTCGATGACGATGATCACGAAGCCGCCAAGGCGCTGCGCGCTTCGGTAGTCGCACCGGCGCAGCGTTCGCCGTCCGCGCTCGCCAAGGCCAGGACCAAGAAGATGAAAGACGGACTACCGGTCCACAGTTTTTCGACACTGCTCAGCGACCTCGGCTCGATCGTTCGCAATACCTGTACGCCGACCGCGATCAGTGCCCCCGCCTTCGAGAAGACCACGCGACCCACGCCGCTGCAGCAGCGGGCGTTCGATTTGCTCGGCGTCAAGCTCGCGCCCTGATTGCCCGCTGTACCCAGTCGCGCGCATCCTGATCTCGGTGAAAACCCCACGGAATCAACCACTTCCACTCGGACTCAGGGGGGAACTTCGGTTTAGGATCGATGCCGACAAACGCGAACCGTGGCTTGATGTCACCGAATCGAACGCCGTCAGCTGCGACCGCGTTTAGGA
>CAZKLE010000250.1:0-2200 GCA_964553415.1 uncultured Myxococcales bacterium | reverse complement strand
AGAGCGGACCGTCGGCTCGGCTGAGCCCTCCGGATGGATCGGAAAAAAATAGCCCGACGGCGAGTGGATTATCGTATGGAAAACGTCTCGAGTGTCAGCTCAACCGTAGAACCGACCGGTGCATTGGCGAGAAAACTCTCGGTATCGGTTGCCGCCGAGCGTGTCGACGCTGAGCTGGGCAAGGCGTTCCAGTCCCTGGCCGGTCGCGCCAAGCTCAAGGGGTTTCGTAAAGGCAAGGCGCCGCGTGCGGTGCTCGAGCGGGAATACGGGGAGGAAGTGCGGCGAGATGTCGTCAACGGGCTGATCGATTCGGCGTGCGGGGAAGCCATCGAGTCGAACCAACTGGATGTCGTGATCGCGCCCCGTCTGCTTCGTCATGACCTCAAGCAGGATGGCGCCCTCGAGTTTGAAGCCGAGGTCGAGGTTCGCCCGGAATTCAGCCTCGGGCCGTACAAGAAGTTCGAGGTCCAGCGCAAGATCGTGCGGGTCGAAGACGCACACGTCCAGGCAGCGCTCGAAGGTTTACGCGAACGCATGGCTATCTTGGAGACCGAGAGCGATCGTGTAAACGTCGAGCCGGGCGACGTGGTGGTCTTCGACATGTACGGCTTCCACGACGGCGAGGCGGTTGCGGGCGCTTCCGGAGAAGGCATCCAGTTGGAGACCGGCAAGGGCGGTTTTCCGGAAGACTTCGAGAAGCAACTCATAGGCGTGACGCGTGCGATCAAGACTCCGATCGTCGTGCAGTTCGCTGATGATCATCACGAAGAGTCGGTTGCCGGCAAGACGATCCGCTTCGACGTGACGGTGCGTGAGATCAAGCGAAAAGTGCTTCCCGATCTCGGAGACGAATTCGCCAAAGACCTTGGGTGGGAAGATTGCGATTCTCTCGACGACCTGCGCCGCCGTGTTCGTAAGGATCTCGAAGGTCGGGCCGGGCGCGACGCCGACGGGCGAGTTCGAAGCGAGATGATCGAAACACTCGTGGACGCGAACGAATTCGAGGTTCCGCCGACACTGATCGAGCAGACGATTTCCCGCCTCGCCTACGGCATGGGTCTGCGCGAGGTGCCGCAAGACAAAGTCGAGGAGCTACGCGCGACGCTGCGGCCGCGTGCAGTTCGGCAGGTGCGGGCGGGCTTCGTCATGGACGCGATCGCATCCTCGGAGAAACTCGAGGTGGCCAAAGAGGAACTCGAGCAAGCCCTGCGTGAGCAGATCATGCGCGCCGGTGATCGAGCCGAGGAGGTGCGCAAATACTATTCGGATGCCTCCGCGCTCGTCGAGCTCCACACGAGCCTCTTGCGTGAGAAGGCCTTGGAGCGAGTCGTCGAATTATCGACGCAACGCGACGTCGAGGTTGACGAAAGCCAAGTTGCCGACAAGGGGTAAACCCGATACGATTTCGTACGGAGGAAGCCTTTCGGCAACAAGATATGAACCTCGTACCCATCGTCATAGAACAGACCGGCAGGGGGGAACGATCGTACGACATTTTCTCCCGCCTTTTACGCGAGCGCATCGTGTTCATCGCCGGCGAGATTAACGACCATACGGCCACCCTGGTCACGGCCCAGCTGCTTTTTCTGGAAGCCGAGGACCCGGACAAGGAAGTCTATCTCTACGTGAACTCTCCGGGCGGTGCGGTGACCTCGGGGATGGCCATTTATGACACGATGCAGTATATCCGCCCGCCGGTCTCGACGCTGTGCATCGGCCAGGCCGCCAGCATGGGCGCGATTTTGCTGGCCGCAGGCAGCAAGGGGCAACGCTATGTGCTGCCGCATTCGCGCGTCATGGTCCACCAGCCTATGGGTGGGGCTCAGGGCCAGGCTACCGACATAGATATCCACGCGCGCGAGATATTGCGGGTGCGCGAGGAATTAAACGAAATCCTGGCTAAACATACAGGCCAGGAACTTGATAAAATTATCGAGTCCACCGATCGCGACCGTTTCCTGAGCGCGGCCGAGGCGGTGGAGTTCGGGATCGTCGACGAAGTCATACAGAAGAGGCCCGAAACGGGAAAACGTACGGGAGCCTGAGATGCCCAAGCACGGAGACGAAAAAACCAGAGATCTCGTTTGTTCCTTCTGCGGCAAGGGCCAGGAAGAGGTCCGCAAGCTGATCGCCGGTCCGACGGTCTACATCTGCGACGAGTGCATCGAGCTCTGCAACGACATCATTGCAGAGGAATGCG
>CAZKLE010000249.1:0-2222 GCA_964553415.1 uncultured Myxococcales bacterium | reverse complement strand
AGACGACACCATCTTTAGACAGATACTTATCCATATAACAGCTCACGCCATAGTGAAATTTGAGTTACATGCCGGCCATGATCCCCCCGCGCGTGGAGGTCTTGGTTTGGATATTGGGTGTCATCCAGGCCATCGCGCCGGACTCGGCGACGATCCGTTCGCCCACGGCAAGGTCGATATCCACGGCACTGTACGTTGGATCGCAAATGATCTTGTACTTCATGGTCTTCGCTACGACTTTCGAGGAGGAAGTTGTTTACCCAACATCGCTCCGAAATTGCTCGGGTTGTGTGACTGGGTCAAGATTCGGCCGTGACCGGTAAAATTCATTACGAACCCCTCACCGGCCAACCAGGATTGGAGCCAGGAGTCGCCGGCCTTCGTGATCGTATACTGGAGCGTCTTCTCAAAAGCGACGACGTGCCCCGTATCGACCGTGACCGCATCCTCGACCTCCGTTTCGACGATGCGTCCAAAAGCATTGACCAATAGTTTTCCGCTACCGGCGACCTCGAGGAAACTCAGACTCTCGCCCGACACAAACCCTTTCAACCCCTGGAACTTGGTGTCCAAGTTGAGTGTCTCGCTCGAGCCAAGATAGCTGCCCCCCGTGCAGACCCAGACGGTTGACGGGTCGACATCGATCACGAAGATCTCGCCCTGATGCGTGGGTGCCAGGCCAACCTCGCCGCTCTGACCACCACGGAGGGAATACGTTGAGAAGAAGAAACTCTCGCGTGCCAGCAGCCGCTTCACGCCGCTCAGCAGCCCGCCCGACCCGCGACTCTTGGTCGTGACATCGATGTCGATGTTGGCCGAAGCACGATACATGGCCCCCGACTCCGACACAAACCGCTCGCCCGGCTCGATATGGACCAGTGCCGACTCGAACGCGCCCTTGCCAAGTACCTCAATCTCCATGGATCGTCTCTCTTTCGTTGGCTACGATGTGGCATTCGCCGATGGCCTGCCGCCATTCACATGCAGTACGGCCGCAGCCAGCCTGCCAAGGCCGGCAGGTGCCGCGTCTGCAGAATTATCTTGCCGTGACCCGTGAATCGCATAACCAGCCCCTCACCGGAAAAGAGCGTTTGTTTAATTCCACCCATGCCGCCAATCGTATACGACAGTGTCGGTTCCCAGGCAACAACATGTCCCGTGTCGACGACGAACTCGCCCTTGATCTCTTTCTCCACGACCCCGCCGTAGGCGTTATAGAACAAATCGCCCTGCCCCGACACTTCGATCAGAAAACCGCCTTCCCCAGAAAAAAACGCACGCAGTCCGCCGAACCGTGGCTCCAGATTCATGCCCGGTGTGCACGCGAGAAACGACCCGGCGGTCAAGAAGAAGCGGTCGCCTGTCATCTCGCGGTGCAGCACGCACCCCGGACACGCCGGCGTCAGGCAGACGTAGGCCATTCGCGGTGCCGTGTACTCGGAAATAAACAGCGACTCGCCACCCACCAACCGGCGAACGACCGACTTCAACAGCCCACCGACCAGTTTCGTCTTGAGCTCAAGGTGACTGCTCATGCGACTCATGGCGCCCCCTTCGGACCAGACCGATTCACCGGCCGCCAAGGCGATTGTCAAGTCGCCATACGAAGGATTTCCGCTGATGTCGAATTTCATTTGCCGTTCCTGACTCTCGGAAGTCGAAGAAAGTCGCTTTTCCAACGGTCACATTCTACAACAACCGCACCAAAACTGCGATCCGATTCGAGAAAAAAACCGCCTATGCTCATGCGGGAGGCCCGTAACCCACAACGGAGTACGCCCTCCTTCGATCGCTCTCCCCGCCCGTCGCTTGGAAACATGCGCGCACCGTGCGCGCATGTGGCAGCCTAAGAACTGGAGTTTTGCAAAACGCAAAATCAAGGCCAGTTTTGTTGTCGTAATTCTATGTCGGCTCGGAGCGCCAAGACTGGTCTTGAAACGCCAAAATGCAAAACTTCAGTAAGAATCTAGCGAGGCGATGCCTCTAACCCACTGACGCTTGAGCTGGCTCCCGTGCCGCCTCGTCACCGCCGGGTTCATCCCGGTGGAACGGTGATTCTGCACTACACGCGTCCCGCGCCTGACATCAACTCCCGTGGCACCGGCTGATCCTCGCCCCAAAAACTTGACTCAAGATCATCAAATCTCGGCCCATAAGGTCTCGAACGAGGCGGTCACGGCTCGGAGAGCCGCTCCACCTATAACGCCCAAAAAGCGATTCGC
>CAZKLE010000248.1:0-2257 GCA_964553415.1 uncultured Myxococcales bacterium | reverse complement strand
CGGAAGTCGTCCGATGCGGTATCGGACCGGCAGAATCGCGGCGGGATTGGATCGATCCTTCTGCAAACCCACTTAGAAGCAAGCTCGAGTTTTGTATAGCGGTTGAATCTCTGTTTCATCCGGTAAAACGACTCGATTCGGCGATACACAATACCGGGAAACGCTAAAGCCGTCCTTACCGTTGCCCGGAGCAAGCTCCAGACGCCGTCAATCACGGGGAAGTTGCTCGGGCCTTGTCTCGCACGGCACGCGGGCAGCCGGCTTCATCACCTACGACGCGTCCGTCACGCATCGTTATGATGCGATCGCAGCGTGAGGCCACATCCGCCTCGTGCGTGACCATGATGATCGTACGTCCCTGGTCACGGAGATCGTCAAACAAACCGAGTATCACCTCGCCGGTGGCCGTATCTAGATTTCCGGTCGGTTCGTCCGCGAGAATGACAAGGGGGTCATTGATTAATGCCCGGGCTATCGCCGCCCGCTGTTGCTGTCCGCCCGAGAGCTCGCTGGGGCGGTGAAAACGTCGTTCGCCCAGCCCCACAAGATCGGCCAACCGCTCCGCGCGCTCGCGCCGTTGATGCGGGGGAACACCACGGTAAAACAGCGGCACTTCGATGTTCTCAATGACCGTGAGCTGGGCGATCAGGTTGAAGTTTTGAAATACAAACCCGATGCGCTGGCCGCGAATGTCGGAGAGCTGATCGTCGTCAAGTCGTGAGACATCAACACCACCCAACCGGTAGCAGCCGGAGGTTGGCCGATCGAGGCAACCGAGAATGTTGAGCAATGTGCTCTTGCCCGATCCGCTTTGACCGCAAATGGCGATGGAATCACCCTGGCGCAACTCGAGGTCGATCGCCTGCAGCGCCGACACACACACCGGCCCACCGGGTGTACCGTATACCTTTGTGAGCTTCTGCAACGACGCGATCGAGCCGTTGGACTCGTTCACTATCCGCGTCCCTTTGTGGACCCGTCGGCCTTGGACGCCGCTGTCGATTTCACCGCTGCAGCGCCGTCGGCGGCGCGCGCCGTGGTCGTCTGCGTGCGATGGCGCGCACCGGCGGTAATCTCCGATCGGTCATGCGGTTCCGGAATCAAGCGTTTGTGTTCATCGGAATACGCCAGAAGAATCTCTTCGCCGGCTTTAAGCCCCTCGCGTATTTCGGCCCATTCACTACCGATCGCACCCAGCGTAACTTCCGCAAACCGGGGTCCGGTCTTCCCCGCCAGGAACACATAGTGCTTGCCGCCCCGTGCGTAGATGGATTGGACCGGCACCGCCAACTTGTCCTCTACCGCATCAACCATGATTTCAGCGTAGGCCGTGACACCGGGCTTAAGAGGAACATCCGACGGATCGAGCGTGATCTCGGTTTCGTATTCCTTCAGATCCGGGTTCAGCCAGCGATTCTGGGTATCGGCCAGCACGGCGATCTTCGTAACGGTGCCGTCGAACTCGGTCCCCGGAATGCCCTCCACGGTTATTCTGGCGCGCTGACCTAGCGCCAATTTGTTGGTCTTGGCCTCATGCACACGCACGACAACCTGCATCTCGGACGTGTCCGGCAATGACAACAAAACCTGCCGTTCATGTACCGTACCGCCCTCGCGAATCTGCTCCTCGCTTGACCAGTATCGCCCGCCACCGGCGTAGTACACAACAAACCCCTGCGTAGGCGCGGTAATCTTGCACTTCTCCTGTTGACGACGTAACTTGGCGAGTTGATCCTGCACTAACGCTAACTCTTTTTCTTTGCCTTCGAGCGATCGCGTCTTGAGCATCTCCTGCGCTTCCGCGTTCTTGGCCACCCGGTCGCGCTCCTTCAGGGCTTCCTCGTAATTCGCTTGCTTTTGACGCAACTCCGCGACGTGCGTATACGATTCCAGCACTTGCTTGGCACTTCGGGCTTTGTCCAAGTCCCAGATCGCCTTCTGGTGGTTGAACTCATCCTCCTGGTATTCGGTCTTGGTGATGAACTTTTTCGCAAAAAGCTGCTTGGCCGCCTGGAAGTCCTCCTTGCGCCGATCCAGCATGATCGTCGCCTGGTCGATGGCCACCTGAGCGTCTTTGAGCCGTTGTACCCAGTCACCCTTCTCGTACTTCTCCAGCTCGAGGTGCGCCAGCTCGATGGCCAAATCAGCCTTGCGAATATCACTCTGGTTTTTGTCGCGTTGAACGTCGAGATCGGTGCGGGCGACGTCCACCGCCGTAATGCCGTTGGCCTCCTTCAGCTCCTCCTGACGTATCCGG
>CAZKLE010000247.1:0-2259 GCA_964553415.1 uncultured Myxococcales bacterium | reverse complement strand
GAGACGGGATTTATTTCTTGACCGTCATCAAAAAACCAAACAAGTACGCATTCCGACTGCGGCCGACTGGACGGGTCGTCCCTCTTCGACCGTCGCACCGGACGACAAGTGCGCGTTTCAATGCCGCCAGCAGTAGGTATTCCAATTATAGCGCCTCAGACATGCCGCGCCTTGAACCCAGATGGCCTATCGCTCGGATCGAGCGGCTAATTTAGAGAACCGTAGCGCACCAGCATGCATGCAGCCACTAGAAAAGCGCTATATCGGCAACAGGCGTCACCGGAGCACCCTGTACATCGGTCGCATCGACGATGGAAAGCGCGAAGTCGGTTGCGGCAACAAGCCCGGTTTTCGCAAAGTCGCACTGTATGATCGGTCCCGGGCCTGCAAACCCGGCCACGGAGACCAGACTGGCCGTCAGCGTCTTCGCCGTAGCATCGTGATTAAAGACCGCCGTCGTGTTTGTCGCCGAGGTAGAGCACAGCACCGCATCTGCTAGACCGACGAAGCTCCCTGCTGCCGCGGAGTAGTCGATTTGCACCTGCAACGCGCCCAGCGTTTGCGGCGATAGCAACTCAACAACCAAAACCGGCTGAGGCGGACAAAGCTTCGATACCGCCAAACCCACCGACATGCGCAGTATGGCGGACGCATCGGTTGCAGTCACCGAACCGTCGCCGTCGACATCACAACGCCAATCGGGGCAGATCAGCCCCTGGCCGACGCTGCTTCGAAGCACCACGAGGCCGTCGGAAGCCGTCACACGACCGTCGTTGTTGGCATCACCGCAAGCGGTCTCGACCTGACAGGTCGCCGAGCAGCCGTCGCCGTTCAACGTATTGCCATCATCGCAGGTCTCCCCGGCCAATGTGTTGAGAGTGCCGTCGCCGCATACAGCGAACGTACAGTCTCCATCGCAGGTCGGCGAGGGTCCGGCAGCATCGCACTGTTCACCGACCGTCACGATACCGTTACCACAGGCGGTCAGCGTACAATTGCTATCGCAACCGTCGCCATCGGCCGTGTTGCCGTCATCACATGTCTCGCCGGAGGTTAGGTTGAGGGTCCCGTCGCCACAGACACTGAAAGTGCAGTCGATATTACAAAGCGCAGACTCGCCGCCGTCATCGCACTGTTCGCTACCGCTGACTACACCATCACCACAAACGCTGGCGGCAGGCACGATCTTGAAGACCTCGCCGGCAAGGTCGGCGACATAAAGCTCACCACCTGCATCCTCTCCTAAGCTGCTGATGTGCGTAATTCCCAAGCCCCCGCCCGGTACCAAATCGGCGGTATGGTCCACGAAGCTTTGCGGAGTCTGACCCACAAGCCGGAAGCTTCGTATGAACGCCGAACAAAAATCGCCGTAGAAGTAGCGGCCAGCGTTGTCGGGCATCGAACAGCCTCGATACACGTAGCCACCGGTTACCGAACAGCCCTGGGCGTGGCCGTATTCAAAAACCGGCATGGTAAACCCTGTGGTCGGCGGACAGTTGGGGCCCGGCGAGGGCTGGAAGCAATGGGAGTCTCCTTCGAAGATCGGCCACCCGAAGTTCAAGGACCCGGCCGAGGCCGCCGGCTCGACATCGATTTCCTCCCAACTGGTCTCCCCCACGTCGGCTATGTAGAGATCCCCGGTGGCCCGGTCGAAACTAAAGCGCCACGGGTTTCGCAAACCCTTGCCCCATACCAGGGCAAGCAGCCCCGCAGCCGTCGGGTTCGGGTTGGTCGGCGGCGCCGCATAAAACGGCGCCGTGGCGACATCGACGTCAATGCGCAAGATCTTGCCGAGCGGCGAAGCGTCGTCCTGGGCGTTTACACGGTTGGCCGATCCGCCGCCGTCGCCCATCATCACATACAGATATCCGTCGGGTCCGAAAGCCAGCTGCCCGCCATTGTGGTTGGAGGCGGGCTGGGCGATCGTGAAAAGCACCGTGGCGCTGGCCGGATCGGCGACGTCGGGATTGCCGATGCTGGTCTGATAGCGGGCAATCACGGTCGCACCGTTCACGTCCGTATAGTTAATGAAAAAGGTACGATTTTGATCGTAAAGCGGGTGAAATGCTAGACCCAGCAAGCCCCTCTCTCCGCAACATGCGCTCAGCCCGCTCACGTCGAGGAAAGGCGTCGCTAGAAGCGCACCGTTTTTAACGATCTTGACCACCCCGCCCTGTTCGAGGATGAACACACGATCCGGGTCCAGCGGCGGAGCCTCGATCCCCACCGGTCGAGCTAGACCGGAGGCTACCAAAACAC
>CAZKLE010000246.1:0-2265 GCA_964553415.1 uncultured Myxococcales bacterium | reverse complement strand
TATACATCGCCGACACGAATCGGCGCGTTCTGCTCGATTACCCACCACGTGACCGTACACGGTGCGACCATCGGAGACGCCTGCCTGATCGGCGTCAACGCCACCCTGATGGACGGAGCCGAGATCGGTGCCGGGTCGATCGTGGCCGGCGGTGCCTTCGTGACCGAGCGCAGCGTGTTCCCGCCCGGCTCGATCATCGCCGGCGTGCCCGCCAAGCTGATCAAACATCAGGACTCGGCCAGGGCAAACCGCATGAACGCATGGTTTTACCACCGCAACGCCCAAGCCTACCGACGCGGCGAACACCGCACATGGAGTGGGCCGGAGTTCGCGCAGTGGTCGGCCGAGTTATGGGCACGGGTGCAATCGGACCAGGATCTGCGCTAGGATCCCCCTCCATGTCGATGAGCCCGATGAAAATCCTTCGCTTTGTCACAAACGGCGTCGGCGCCATGCTCAGGAGTCCCACGATGCTCGAAGTAGGAAGCCAAGCCCCCGATTTCATCATCAAGAACCATAGCGGCAAAGAGATTCGACTGTCCGATTACCGCGGCAAGAAAGTTTTGCTGTGGTTCTATCCAAAAGCCGATACTCCCGGATGTACGATCGAAGGAACCAGCCTGCGCGATCGTTACCAAGAGTTCGAAGACCGCAAGGTGCAGATTCTCGGCATCAGTTTCGACGACGTAGACGACAACTGCGCATTTGCCGACAAGTTCCACTTCCCCTACCCGCTCTTGTGCGACCCCGAGGCCAAGGTCGGCGCAATGTACGGCGCCGGTGAGTCCGGCTTTGCCAGTCGCATCAGCTACTTGATCGACGAGAATGGAGTCATCCAAGCGGCGCTTCCCAACGTAGACCCCAAAACCCACGCCGACGAGATATTGAAACAGCTCGGCTGAGCGCGGCCCTCAGGGGCCGGCTCAGTACAATAGGCCGTAGCCGGTGGCGCTGCGGGTCGAGCCTTCGTTCCGGTAGGCGCACACGCCGTCGGTCCTCACCGCACTCGGCCTCCGCGGGAGCGATCTCTTCGTCTATGAATCTACGTATACGATCGCGCAAGTCGACGACGTCGTCGGATAAAGAAAAATCCAAAGCCATGATGCGAACTCCTGTCGTACAATAAGGGGGCGGGACCGCTGCCTCTAGATTCTGGCAAAAGGCAAAAGCTAGGGCAACGTAGCCCCGAGCTGCTCCGACCGCTACCCTGAGATGGGAGACGAGCGCATGAACGAAGCCAAGCCGGTTCACTATCTGCTTCTGGCCCTGTGCCTGGCCGGGGCCTTCGCGCTCCGCTACCCGGGCATCCGCTTCGGATTTCCGTTGTTCCTGCAGCCCGACGAGCCGCAGATCACCGAGCCGGCAATACGCATTGCCGCCGGCGGCGACACAGACCCACAAAGTTTCGTGTATCCATCTTTGCCGATCTACACCCAGGCCGCCGTCTACCGGCTCGGCTACGGTCTGGGCGTGGTACGAAAGAGCTTCGATAATTTTTCCGAGGTGCCGACCTTGACGCTGCATTTTTGGGGGCGCCTGGCGACGCTGGTATTTTCGCTTGCCGTCGTCTGGTTGGTTTGGCGAGGCGCAGCAATGCTGTCGGGTCCGACGGCGGGATTGATTGCCGCGCTGCTCACCACAACTTCGCTGCTGCAGGTGCAGAGTTCGTTTTCGATCAACGCCGACATGCTGCTCACGCTGTGGGTAGTCACCGCCTATCTCGTCGCCCTACGCATCCTCACCGGCGGCGCCGGCACCACCGCCTATTTGTGGGCGGGGATCTCGGCCGGCCTGGCGATGGGCAGCCAATACACCGGCGTGTTCGCAGTGCTGCCGCTGGTCGCAGCGCATTTTCTCCGGCCCGGTTTCCAACTCGGACGACTGCTCGACGGAAAGCTGTACCTCGCCGTTTTCGTCGCCGCTTTGAGCTTCGCCGCCACGACGCCCTACGCACTGGGTGACGGCGGCGCCTTGCTTGAAGCGGTCGGCGCCCATCGCGCCGCCTACGGACTCGCGGCCTCGTCGCTTTCGCTGCCCGCCGCCGGGCACGTCACGAGCTACTCGACCTACGCGGGAATTCTGCTCGCAAAGTTCGGCCCCTTCGCCCTCGGGCTCGCCGCCGTCGGCCTGCTGACCACACTCGTCGGCTCATGGCCGGCTACCCTTGTGACGGCCGCATTTCCTATCGCACTGTTCGCCGTTCTCGGATCGGCGCCCGTGTACTTCGAGCACAACATGGTATGCCTGATCCCTTTCCTTGCGATC
>CAZKLE010000245.1:0-2290 GCA_964553415.1 uncultured Myxococcales bacterium | reverse complement strand
CATTTGCGCTCGTTTTAGGTCGCCACCCAGGGGGCCGTCGAAACCTACGGCGCCTGTGTTGTTGAACACCGTCGCTTGGAGGAAGCGGAACACCGTATCCATGCTGCCGTCGTGTAAGAAACCAAAGCCGCGCACCTGGTCGCCTTTGTATCCATTGTCGCCGGCGTTGAGGAACGGAATCGCCGGCAGACCGAACATCCCGACCTTCTGGTACGCGTTGCGAAGGTGAGCAATTTTTATGATCTGCTCTTCATTCTCGAAGCTGGCTTTGCCGTCGGTGCCGAAAAATCCCTGACTTGGATTGAGCACGTGACAGCCGTTGCAGGTGAAGCCGAGGTTCGGAATGTCCAAGCCGTCCGACTTGCGGGTCCCGAGGTAGAAGTCGGCGCCGCCCTGCTGACCCGGGGTCAGCGAATTGTCGAGCGCGCGTACCGGATTCGGCGGCAGCGTAATGGTCAGAGCAAAATTCGTGAAAGTGCGCATCTCGGTTGCTGTCGGCATCGTCTCGCGCCCGACCAGTCCCGGAAAGGCGACGATGAAGTTGTCAAACGAGGTCGTTTCATCCAGGTCGTGGAATGGGCTGCCGTTGGAGAAGAACCCGGTCGCGCGACCGCCGCGCCAGTGCATTGGCCCGCTGTTGGAGAGACCACGTAGCGTCTGTGTGGTCATGGCGCCCTTCATGGGGTGGAACTCGTTGGTGGCGGCACCGCCGTTGACGTTGGGGCCGGCGCCGATCGCGAGCCGTATGCTGTTGGGGTTCGAGCTTACGAACTCGTCGGGATTGCCAAGGTCCCAGGCCAGCTGGTCCATGTCGCCGAAGATGTGACAGCTCGAGCACGAGGCTTCTCCGTTGCTCGAGGTTTCGAACGCGTCGTAGAGGAAGGGACGGCCGTCCACCACCACCGGCGGCTCGGGGTCGTGCAGTGCCACGTGCGCCTGCTCACTGCCCGAGCCCAGGTCGAGTACCGACACCGAGTTGTCGAAACGGGTCAGCACGTACAGGCGATTGTTGACCTCGTCGAGCGCCAAGCCGCTGGGGCCGCCCCCGCTGACGCTCAGGTAGTCGGCACTCGTCACCGTGGGATCGAACGTATCGTTTTCGAGTGTGGTTGTGTTGAAAACGCCGATTTTGCTCGAGCCGAAGGCCGCTACATAGAGGGTGTTCCCCGTGCTGTCGATTGCCATACCGAGGGGGGTTGCCAGCGAGTGGTTCTTGGCCGTGGGGTCGAAGCCCGGGTCTCCGGCGAGTTTGCTGTAATCGATGTGCTTGTTGAGATGGCGCGGTTTGACGCCCAGCCCTGAAATATCGGTCGAGTTGGGATTGTTGATGACCGTTATTCGCGATTCGGCCAAGTGCCCTTGCACCGTCGATCCTCCGAGGACGCCCGGCCCTTCGAAGCGTGTTTCATTGACCGACTCGGTGTTGCTGACGTACAGGTCGTTGGTTACGGGGTTGACGGCCATGTTGAACAGGGTGGTGCCGACACCCGTGTGGAAGGCCGATTGAGAAAGAGTATTGGCATCTATGGCAAAGACGTCTTCATCGGGAAGGTTGAAACGCACGGCGTTGTTCCAGTTGCGGCCGAGCTCATCTTCCCAGGTGCCGGTAGCCTTGTTGTACTTGACGATCAGTCCGACCTCCGGCGCATTGATTGCCTCTACGTTGGTGGACGGGCCGGGGTTGCCGCCGGGCAGTAAGCCGCCGAAGAGACCGCCGGGAGAGGTTATGCCGTCACCCGCGCAGGCGGCGGCCCCGGCGAAACCGTCACAGACGAAACCTTCGGCGACGGTGGTGGTCTGGTTGCCGGTGTTGAAGCCGGCAACGTATACGGTATTGCCGTCTGTACTGACGGCGAGCGCGCGCGGGGTATCGGAAAAGACGCTGACAATTTTCAGCGGGGTGCCGCCGAGGGTTGTACCCAAACTGCCGGCGTCGAACACCCAGACGTCCGCGCGCCCGATGCCGGGGGTCGTCAACTGGGGGTCGCCGGCCCCGGGAACGGCCGCGATTGAAAGATCGCTACGTTGCTGGCCGCGGTGCGCCGTTGTGATGAAGGCGCGATTGCCGCCGCTGCCGGCGAAAACGATGTCGCGCGGCTCGTCACCGACGAGCAAGGTACGCACGACGCGCGCCGGACTGGAACTCAGGTCTATGATCGAGACGCTGTCGGATAGGTGGTTGACTACCCACAGTTCGGTGTTGCTACGAGCCGCCAGGGCGACCGGCTCCATTCCCACGGCAACCGATTGCACATGGGCAATGCCGGAGACGCCGACGTCGAATATCTCG
>CAZKLE010000244.1:0-2314 GCA_964553415.1 uncultured Myxococcales bacterium | reverse complement strand
ATCGCACTGTTCGTTGATGCCGGTTTGAACGAGGGATGCGGTTGGAATGATGTCGATTACGCCGTTACCGCACAGGGTGGACTCGGCGATGCCGTTGGCGCCGGCGTCAGCGCAGACCGTGGTTGTGAAAAACGACCCGCGAAGCTGTTGGAAGCCCTGGCCCACGGGGATGAGATTTTCGTCGTCACCGGCCATGGTGGAATCGCAGATGCCGTCCGCTCCGGTCAAGATCACCGGCAGGATGAAATCGTTGCCAGCGACTATGGTCTCCAAAATGCCGTTGGGGCCGGGCGTAAAGCAACTGTTGCTGGCGCTGACGCAGATCGAGCAGTTGATGCTGGTCGACTCCTGAATGTCGTCGCCGGCTTTTGATGAGTCAAGGTTGTTGCCCGAGCCCGGGCATATGATGGCTGAGGCGATATCGTCGTTGGCAGCGCTGGTATCCAAAGTTGCGTTGGGACCCGGCACGACGCCGACTTGCTGAGGTATGCTCTGGCCCGCGGGGATTAAAAGAATATCGTCGGATCCGGGCAGGAAAATAACGGTATTGTCGCAGACGCCGTTGTCTTGGTCGTCGATATTGAGCCCGTCGCGACCAGAGCGAATATAGTCCGCGTTGGCCAGTCCCTGGCCGACCGGGATTTCTTGCACGTCGTCGCCGGTCGCCACAGTATCACAAATGCCGTCGTCGCCGCCGCGAATCTGTGGCAGAGTTGGAGGATTCGGAATCGTATCGTCGCCCACGGGAGTGGATTCCACCGTTCCGTTCGTGCCTGCGGAGATGCATTTCGGCGTGGGTAATCCGTTGCCGACCGCAAACCTTTGGAAGTCCGGTTGCGCGCCTGCAGGAACCGCTGCAGCCACGAGAGCGCATGCCACGAAGGCGACACTGATGAGAGAGTCCGAATGGTGCTTAGCACGTCCCACACGACGCCCCGTGCGTGAACCACCGCAGAAACCTTGAACGCGAGCGCGCATAGGCGAAGCCCCCTTGGCGGCCTCTCCTGTAGGCCCCCTCCCTTCGTCGTGTACCGCATCGCACCTGAAGCTGTCAACGAGAAAACAACCGAGCCCCGGACTAAGCCCCCCCATATGGGTAAAAATGGGCGGTTGTTTTTTTGCGCACCGCGGTGGCCGCGGGGAAATATCGCGGGCGACGCCGTTGCCTGGGCGATTGCACAGCCCACGCTTAGTTTGCGCGCTCTATTTCGCTTGACAATGCCCTGTACGGTCGAGTAGGCCTTACGCAGACAAGAGAGTCAGCGAGGGAGCATAAGGGGGCGCCTATGGCTGGGAATTCGCGGGGCATTCGAACGTTTTCGTTGTTGCCATCGTCGGTGGTGGTCGTTCTCGCATTCGTCGTATTGGCGTTGCCGTCGGAGAGCTTGGCGGGCAAGGATCACTGCCGCACGTTGATGCTCGGCGGTACGGCAGGCGACACGTCCACCGATAGCGTCGTCTTTCAGTTGGTCGACGAAAACGGCGGCACAGTCATCGACCAATCCTGTCAGGTTACCGTGCAGGAGAGCGAAGAGGCGGCATCACTTGGCGCGCGGCTACCGATTCAGTGGTTCCTCGACGATCCCACACTTAGCAATCCCCCGTGCCCGACCGATGCCGAAGCCCTTGCGCGGGCGACCAAACCGAACGGTACGGTCAAATACCCAAAAAAGATCTGTAGCAATAGCAGCGGCGGTTCGGGGCCGTCGTGCAAAATCAAGTTTACCTACAAGGTGAAAAAATCGACGGGGGAGGTCAAAAAAGGCCCCAAGCTCGACATTTGCTGCTACGAAACCCCCGATTGCAAAGGAACGAAGTGGGGGACGACGACGGATAATCCCATCAACCTTCAAGTCCGCAACAACAGCGTCTCTCTGAGCTTCCTGCCGACAGCGGGTGCATTGCCGGCGGCGATCGGCGCCGCCAGTGACTTGGTCGTCGATCCCATCGGCCTCGAGCAGTTACCGGTGCCGCAAATCCAGGAGTGCCGGCAGACCGTCGCGACCGACGTGGAGAAACTTACCAACAAAGTCTATTCGGTGCTCGCTGCCTGTCATACGGATGATTCGCTCCTGGATCAGTCTGTGTGTAACAGCGTTAGTGCGGCCTCCGACCCAAACGGGACGGTTGCCGCCGCCGCCACAACCCTGCGTCAACAGGTTCGTGATGCCTGTGCGGCGTTGGGGTCGCCGGCCAAGTTCTCCTATGCCGAATGTCCGGCTCCATGCGGCGGTCTGATCGCCGGTCCGCAGTGCGTTGGTGGCCCGAGCGACGGTTTGAGTTGTCGCACGGATGCGGAATGTGATTCGCAGAG
>CAZKLE010000243.1:0-2324 GCA_964553415.1 uncultured Myxococcales bacterium | reverse complement strand
CCGAACCCGTGCGGCAGGTGGTGCCCGCACTGGTGATGGTATCGGCCGGGCAGGTAGCGCCCGGAGTACCGGTGCAGGTCTCGTCGGGATCACAAGAGTCGCCCGAACCGGCGTTACAGACGGTGCCGAAATTGACTGGTGCGTCGTCGGTGGGACATGCGGCCGAGGATCCCGTGCAGGTCTCGGTCAAGTCGCAGGAGTCACCCGAGCCGGTACGGCACAGCGATCCGGCGGGAAGGAATACATCGCTCGGGCAAGCTCCGCTCGAGCCACTGCAGGTTTCGGTAGCGTCACAGGTATCGGACGCCGCGCGGCAGGTTGCCCCGCCAGTGCGGAAGGTGCACGTCGCCGTACAACACGACGATGCCGCACCGTTCTGACCGGCTTCGTCGCATTGCTCGGGGCTGTCGGTGACTCCGTCACCGCAGTCCGAGTAGTAGAAGCCGAGGTCGACCGAAGAGTGGTCGGCCTGGGTCGCGCCGACCGGCGTGGTCACCGCGTCGTACCTGGTGTTGGTGGTGCCGAAGCCGCTGCCGCCGGTGTTCGCCTCGACCAGCACCGAAAAGGTGTAGGAGCTACCGCTGGTGAGTTTGAACAGGCTGCTGATGTCACTGTTGCCGTTGTTGGCCGGATTGCCGCCGGTCGAAACGATCGAGGCGGTCCCCGCCGTACGGGTGACCGTCAGGCGTGTGCTCGCGGCCTGCGTTGCGCTGCCGAGCACGTTGTTGACCGTCGTTGCCGCCGTGTAAGCGATCGAAGATCCGGTGCCGGAGGAGAAGTTCCAGTTCTCTCCTCCGGTCGGGCCGTTGTCGTCGAGCACATTGCCGAGTGCGGTCGTGTTGTTCTTGATTCCGAAATATACGTTCGAGTGCGAGGCCAAGCTCACGCCGGTGCAGTTGACCGTCGCTGCGGATCCGATGGCCGGGTCCCCGGTCACCGTGCAGCTACCGCCGCCGGGAAGGGTGTAGGTGGGGCCACCGGTGATGACCAGGGCGGTGGCGCTGGAGGCGAGGCCTGCGAGCACTACGATTGCGGCAGCCACTACGCTGCCGGTCCATTGTCTGCTGGATGATCTCATCGCGCGCCCCCTTACCAGGATCCGTGCGAGCCATGGCTGCCGTGACTGCCGTGACTACCGTGGGAGCCGTGCGAGCCATGGCTGCCGTGTGAACCGTGACTGCCGTGGCTACCGTGCGATCCGTGTGATCCGTGGCTGCCGTGCGATCCGTGCGAACCGTGCGAGGCGTGCGACATGTGCTGAGCCAGCAACATCTTCTCGCTGTTCGGTTCGCTGCGCAGAGCCTGCGCCGCTTCCGATGTGTCCAGCGCCGCTACCGGCTTGGTCGCCTGGCGCGCCTCGGCCGGGCTCAGGAAATCCAGTGGCTTCTTCCGCAACTCGGGAAGCCCGTTCTTCTTCTGATCGCTCATGTCCCCTCCTTCACCCTGCTGCACTCACCGGCAACAATTTTCATATCCGTCATCGCAGCCTCGCCGTGGCTGCATACTGTTCTTCTCGTTGCTTCTGCGACAGCAGCGTCGTCACCACACCGCGCGCTCGGTTTTCGTTCGCCGCCAGCACGTGCGCGACCGCCGCTACCGCCTGACCGAATCCCTCTTCGGTCGGCAGGTCACCGCGTCCGCCGTTCATCGCCACCAGATCGAGCTGGTCGGTGTAGACCATTCCCGCGGGGCTGCCGTCGTTGCGGCAGATGTGCAACCGGTTGGTGCGACCTCGCGCGTTCGCAAGCGTCAGTACACACGAACCGTCTATGACTCCCGACAGGTTCTTTACATGCCATCCGTCAACTACCGGCGAACCCGAACGCAGTGGCTGGAGCAACTCCCACGGCGGTGGGCTGGCTTCACTGTGGTCTTTCTTCGACTCTTCCAACGTCGGCCTCGGCGCAACGGGCTCGTCGATTGCCGACCCTCCGGATGCCTTCCTGGAGTGATGCAAGGCAGCTTGGGACGGGGTGCGGGTAACCGACACCGCAACTGCGGCTCCCGCTGCGCTGGTTGCCAATTTCCCTACGAATGCTCGACGCGACAGTGCCGATTTTTTATCTTTGACCACGGGGCCCCCCCTTTTGTCCTAAGGATCTAAGGATGTCATTAGACGCGGGGCTACCATGACAGCTGCCCGCAAGTAAAGTGAAATGTCAGGGCCTGCCCGGGCGGTCAGTAGCGGCGGGCTGAGAGCAACCCCAAAAGAGAGAGGTTGCGACGGGATGTCGCGCGAGCCACCCGTCGTGATGGCTCGCGCTGCGAGCGGGGAAAGTGCCCGGCGATTCCGCCGGCCGGGTGATCCGAAGAGCGCCGCGGGG
>CAZKLE010000242.1:0-2365 GCA_964553415.1 uncultured Myxococcales bacterium | reverse complement strand
GAGACGCTGTCGGATAGGTGGTTGACTACCCAGAGTTCGGTGTTGCTACGAACTGCCAGGGCGACCGGTTCCATGCCTACGGCAACCGATTGCACATGGGCAATGCCGGAGACGCCGACGTCGAATATCTCGACACGATCGTCGGGAGTATTGACCGCGAACAATTTTGAGCCGTCGGGGCTGAGTGCCAACGGACGTACTTGGCCGGACTCGAAGTTGACGAAGGAGGGCTGCGAGGGCTGCGCGCCGACGATCAGTGGAAGAGATAGGACCAGGCTTGTCGCTAACGACAATGTTCTCAGGCCCATAGTTGCGCGTCGCATCGTCATGTGTGACCTCCGGATATACGAAATCGTGGCTGTGCTGCCCGCCGCGTCGCCCGCGCCGGAGCCCTGCGAGTCTACCCCGGGGCCCGTTGCCATTGGAAGAGGCTAAATCGAATACGCATCGCGTCACATGTCCCCGATCGAGTCACTCCACGGCGCTGACTGATGCCGAGACATCCCCGGCCGAAGACCGGCGCCACGAATTCCTTCGCTTCCGCCCATGGGGGCATTGCTGCTGCGCTATGTGGACTGCTAGTGTCTTACTCTCGTTTCCGATGCGGTGACCAGAGCGAGCTTTCGGGGGGCAACCGGGTTTTCGGTTGACGGGGCGATCGACGGTTCGGCGGTTACGTGACCAGCGATTTGCGTTGCCGCCATCGGTGGCAGCGGCGGGGTCGGCGGTAGTCGGCACCATTATCGAAGGAGGATTTTGGAATAGTCATGCGAACGATGCGAGCAGTGGGAACCCCCCTGAACCCTATCATTGGTTTTTTTGTGCACCTCAGCTGCGAAGCGCGTGCGGCCGCCCTGGGGCGCCGGCTCGGCCCAGTTTTCGCACTGTCGCTGATGCTGCTCGTCGGCCTTAGCACGGCAGCAGAAGCCGGTATTGCGGATACGCCCTTGCCGATGTTCTCCGACAATTCCTCTGCTGTCTCGATTCTCGAGGTGCCCGGCATTATCAAGCGCAACGGCATCGAGACGGTGTTCTTGTGTACTTCGCTGTCGGGCACTGCTGTCAACGTCGGCGTAGAATTGTTCGACGCCAACGGCGTGCTTCTTAACGATGTTCACGCGGGAAACGGTGCCGTTCTGGGCGTGGGCCCGGGACAGACCGTGACCTTTGGCACCAGCTCGACTCTTAGCTACCTGGAGACCCAGCTCATTACTCTGACGGCGGGGACGACGATCGCGCAAGGTTCGGCTCGGGTCGTCGCCGGCTCGAGCCAGGTCCGGTGCAACGTGATGATTCTGGATAAGGGGACGACTCCGCCCGTTTCGCTTGCGACATTGGGTCAGGGGATCCAGCCGGAGGCAGTCGCGATCCCGTCCGGTATCGCGCTGCCGATTTTCAGCGACGGTCATGCGGCGACGCACTCGGCGGTATTTCCGGGCATCATCAGCCGTAATGTCATGGAGACAGTGGTCTCTTGTACCTCTCTGGCAGGCACGAATATCGATATTGGCATTGAAGTGCTCAACGCCGACGGGACGTCCGCCAACTCCGTAAACGCCGGCAACGGCGCTATTCTGAACGTCTCCTCCGGGCGGACGGTCACCTTTAGTACCGGCGCGACCGCCGCGTTCTTCGATAACAGTATCCTTTCGATAGCAGGCTCCGTGGCCCAAGGCCTTGTGCGTGTGGTCAGTAACTCAGGCCAGCTTACTTGTTCGGCCATCGTGCTCGACGCTGCGCCCACGGCGACCGGGGCCCCGCCGGCCGCCATGTCGAACATGGCCGGCAGTGCAGCGACGGCGAGCGCTAGCAACGTGGCGTTGACGAGTCCTCTGCCTCAGTTCTCCGACGGCAAGCAGAGTGTCTCGATCGCTACTGTGTCCGGTGTGCTCAAACGCGACGATCTGCAGACCTTGTTTCTGTGCACCTCCGTCGATTCGGTGCCGGTGGATATTGGTGTGCAGATCTTCGACGGCAGCGGCGCGTTGACCAACGATGTGGGTGCCGGTGTTGGTGCGAGCCTGAACGTAGCCCCGGGAGAGACCGTGACCGTCGCTACCAGTACGACCTCGGCGTATCTAGAGACGATCGTCATCCCCACGCAGAACAAACTGCAAGGGCTCGGTCGAATCGTGGCGAGCTCCGATCAGGTTCGTTGTAATGTGGTTGTTGCCGACGATCTGGTTACTCCGCCGGCGACGGCTATGGTGATCGGCGATGCCGTCCGTCCGGCTTTGGGGGCGTTGCCAACGACGGTTCCTCTCCCTCAGTTCTCCGACGGAAGCCACGCTACGCACGCCGGCTATGTCCCCGAGAACCGAAGAGCACACGTCCGAACGCCAGCCACAGTCCAAACAACCCGACA
>CAZKLE010000241.1:0-2389 GCA_964553415.1 uncultured Myxococcales bacterium | reverse complement strand
CCGAGACCGGTCAAGGATGCTTTTGCGGATTCCCGGCCGGCCGCTGCGGGCTCGTTTATCCGTTGCCTTGCGGCGCTTTGCGGCTTGCTGCGGCACCGAGGTCAACCGCTTCGACCTCGCCGAGCGCCGAGCGCAATTTTAGCTGGGCCTGATCGTAATCGACGACGGCTTCGATCGAATCCAGGCGGGCTTGTTCCGCGAGTTTTTGTGCGTCGATGACTTCGATGGCGAGACTACGGCCGTGCTCGAATCGCACGCGCACGATGCGGGCCGTTTCGTTGGCCGCGTGCAAGGCTTGCTGCGCCGGCTCGATCCGTGCCTGCGCAGCCTTGACGGCTGCCGCCGCCCCGGCCACCTGCGAGGCAACGCGCTGCTCGAGTGCGCGGGTGGCGAGGCGGGCCTCACGTTCGCGCGCCCGTGCGGTACCGACGCCGGCCAGTTGCGAGGCCGACAGGGTCCACGAGGCGACCACACCGTACTGGCTGAGTCCGTTCAGGTCGTTGTATGTGGTTCCGGTGGCCCCTTCTTGGTAGTAGGCCTGCAAGGTCGGCGAGGCCAGCCGCGCGATGGCCGCACGGCGGTCGGCGCGCAGTGCGCTGAGCAGGTTTTGTGCCTGGCGGGGCTCCGGCCGGGCGTGCAACGCGCGTTGAACGAGCGCGCCGACATTCCCGGCGTCTTGAACGAGGGTGACTTTCGCGGGTGCCGATTCGGCGGGCGATAGCTGGACGGTCGGGTCGAGGTCGAGCATGACGGCGAGGCGAATGGATGCGGTCTCCAGGCGGTTTTGCGCGCTGGCAACGCGTTGTTGGGCCCCCGCGAGTTCGGCGCGCGCGCGTTGAACGTCGTCGCCGCGGCCCGATCCTTGGTGAACCAGCAGGTCGGCGATGCGCACGAGTTCGCCCCCGTCGTTGCGGGCCTGTACCGCTACGGCGCGCGCCGCGCGGGCGAAGACCAAGTCATAGTAGGCGATCGCGGCTCGCGTCAGGGTGGTGTTGCGTACCGCGTGGGTATGCGCCTCCGCCTGCGCGGCGCGGTCGTCGGCGGCGCGCACGCGAAACAGGACCTCGGCGGGGTTGAGTTCGTAGGCGAGGCGGCCGAAAGGCTCGGTGGTTTGAAAGTTGACATCGCGGAACGCGCCGAATGACCCTTGCACCTGACCATCGGTCTTCGAGAATCCGGCGGAGGCCTCCAGCTCCGGGACCCACGCCAGCTTGGCCTCGCTCGCTCGCCCCTCGGCGATACGATGGGTCGCACCCGCTCTACGCAAGTCGATGTTGTCGCTGCCGGCGAGTTCGAGGACTTCGTCCAAACCGATAAGCCGCCGGATTGCGGCCGTACCGTCTCCCTCGGCGGCAGCGATCGCTTGCGGTTTCGGCGAAGCCGCGGACTGCGCGGCTCGTGCTTGGCGAGGAGCTGCGGCTAAGCAGAAGGCGCAAAGCAGCGCGACCGAGAAACAGAACTGTGACGGATTGCGGATTGCTGCTCTCATGTCAGTTCCCCTCTGCCGCTTGACGAACCCGGATGCTTGCGCCGTCGCGCAAGCCGGTCGTCGACGCCGTGATGATTCGTTCGTTGCCCGTAAGACCTTTGACGATCTCGACGGTGCGACCGTCGTCGGCACCCGTTACGACGTTGACGAGTTTTGCGTGCTCCCCGTCGGCCACGAACAAGGAGTATTTCTGTTTTCTGTTGTGCAACCACCCGGGCTTTACGCTCAGTGCGTCGCGGCGGGTCTCGAGGTTGACGGCGATGTGTGCATACATGCCGGCTACCAGCTCATGATCGCTGTTGTCGAGAAGCACCTCTGTGTGCATGGTCCGCGTGGCGGTATCGAGCGCCCCGGCGCGGCGGCTGATGGCGCCGGTGAACACCCGTCCCGGGTAGCTGTCCAGGAGTAGCTGCGCCTCGTTGCCCGGCTTGGCGAAGCGAAAGTCGCTTTCCGGAACGGCGACGACGGCGCGCAGTTTGGCGTCGTTGACCAGCTTGACGATGGCGGTTGGTTTGGATTCCGTCCCGGCCGTAACCAGGCTGCCGGGGTCGAGGTAGCGCTCGGAAATCACTCCTGCAAACGGGGCGGAGATTTGCGCATAGGCGGCTTCGGCCTGGAGTTCGCGCTGGTGTGCGCGCGCGGCGTCCAAGTCGGCCCCGGCGATGTCGATCTCCTGCTGAGCGACGGCGCTGCGTTCTTGGTGTTGGATGGCCAAAAGCCGGGCGAGGGTTTGCCGTTTCTTGGTCGCTTCGGCTTTGAGGCCTGCAATGCGATCTTCCATCTCGGGAATCTCGAGCGTGGCCAGGACATCGCCCGCCTGAACGCGGTCGCCGATGTCGACCGAGATGGTGGACAGATAGCCCGAGGTCTTGGCGTATACGACGACCTCCTCCCAGGGCC
>CAZKLE010000240.1:0-2395 GCA_964553415.1 uncultured Myxococcales bacterium | reverse complement strand
ACCGTCGCGCTGGACACTCACGTGGCCTGCGGCGGGTCCTTTGCACAGCGTTTCTGAAGATTGGCTCCCCGGGCCGGACTCGAACCAGCGACAAGGCGGTTAACAGCCGCCTGCTCTACCAACTGAGCTACCGGGGAACGCCGCGAAACACCGTTGTATAGCCGAGACGGCGGATGCGGGCAATGCTGCGGCCGTCATAGCCGGCCGCTCGACACGTCGTACTCCGGCGTTGCTGGTGGGCGTCTCACTGGAGATAACCGAGGGCGCGCAAGTGTTCGCGGATGGCGGGCTCGGGTACAGGGGTACCACCGTTGCTCCGCTCCGCCGCGTGGATGGGTTCGGCCGGTAGCGGGGTCAGCGATCGCTGCCAAGCTTCGAGCTGAGCTTTGCGCGCGTAGAAAGGGTGCGTGGAAGGCAGCGCATGCTGCTCGCCGGGGTCACCCCAGAGGTCGAACGCCTGTACGGCCGCGACTTCCGGGTAGGAGATGAGTTTGAATCGCAAGGTCGAAAGTGCGGCGCTACGTCCGAGACTTCCTTTGTAGCCGAGTTTGCTGCCGGTTTGGCTGTAGACGGCAGCGGCAGGCGGCGATTGGCCGCGGATGCGAGGCAGTAGGCTCGGACCGGGCATGACCGGCCCTAGCCCGGTGAGTTCGATCAACGTGTTTGCTATCGACACTGAAGCAGGCACAGGGCCCTTGATGCGGCGGCCGGTCATGCCGGGAACACGGAGTAGAAAGGGCACGTGGATGGTCTCGTTGTACAGAAAACGGACGTGATCGCAGTGGCCGTGCTCGAAGAATTCTTCGCCGTGATCGGCGGTGACGAGAACGATCGTGCGCTGCGCGATTTCAGCGTCATCGAGTGCCGAAAAGAGCGCTGCCAGGCTGCGGTCGGCGTGGTGAATGGCGGCGTCGTAATAGCCGACGATTTGGTGCAGGCGTTCGGAGCCCGGCCGACGGTTTGCCGACACTCCCTCGGGCAGCTCAGCTTCGCTGTTGGAGCAATAGCCGTCGAGCTGATCGGCGTGCCCTGCAACGCCACCGACGGCCTTCTTGTCGGTGACCTCGGAGTAGTAGGGACGATGCGCGTCGTAGCCGTGCAGGAAGAGGAAGAAACGCCGCTTCTCGTTCGAGGTCAGCCAGTCGATCGCTTGCCGAAGGTTGTGTTCGAAGCGGCGTCCACCGGTGGTGTAGATGTCGAAACCGCGGGCGAAACCCCAGGCGCCGGCAACGAAGCCTCCGCCGGTGAAGCCGGCGGTGAGGTAGCCGTTTTGGTGGAAGGTCTCGGCGAGCGTCTTCGCGGAGGCCGGAATGCGACGGTCCGCGGGGTAAGCCTCCAGTCCCAGTTCGCGAGGGTAGAGCCCGGTGAACATCGAAGCGTGAGCCGGCAGGGTCCACGCCGACTGACTGAGGGCGTTCTCAAAAACAAGCGCCGTCGACGCGAAGCGGTCCAGGTTGGGAGAGGTGGCGCGCCCGTAGCCGTAGATTCCCAAGTGATCGGCGCGCACCGTGTCCAGGGAGATCAAGACAACGTTGCATCCTGCACAGGCGACTGTGTGCTCGGCTTCCGTCGGGGAGGATGCACGGCTAGTACAAGCGGCCGTCGTCATCGACAGCACGAACGCGGCGGCAAGCCCCAAGTTGGCGGTGTGGGTACGGTTGGATTGGCTGCGCGGTTTCACCTATTGTAACGACCTCTCCACTGTAGGGAACCCATGAATCTCAGTCCATCGTTTGGTTCGCGACGCGGCGACGCGGAATTACGCTCGGTTGACGGGGAGCGGCGGCGGCAAGGGAAGCGATCGTGCGTCGAGTAGCGGCGGCGACGATTGGCCTGGCCCTTCTCGCGGGTGCCGCCTACGTGATGGGCCACATGGGTTCGCGAGGGCGCCCCCACCGGGTGCTCGTCTTCGGCATCGACGGCGGCACTTGGCAGCTCATCGAGCCGATGATCGAGGCCGGCGAACTTCCGAATTTGGCGCGTTACTACAACAGGGGAATCCACGGCGAGTTGCGCTCGCGGCCACCGGCCATCTCGCCGGTTGTCTGGTCGACGATTTTCACGGGACGCCTGCCCGAAGAACACGGCGTTAAAGATTGGAAATCCTCACAATCCACCTACCGAAAAGTCAAAACGGTTTGGGAGATGGCCTCCGACAGAATGTTGAAAACCTTCGTTTTTAACGTTCCTTCCACTTGGCCGCCTACCGAACTCAACGGTGTCATGCTGTCGGGCTTTCCCCTGAGCGGATCGCAGATCGGCGGCAACACCGGCGAGGTTTTCGGCCTGGACAAGTTGTTCGACCCGCGTACCAACTTCGTCTATCGGACCGACGCCGCCGTTCTGCGCAATCAAGCCTCGGCGCTCGAGGTCGGACAGTGGTCGCCTTGGTTTC
>CAZKLE010000239.1:0-2416 GCA_964553415.1 uncultured Myxococcales bacterium | reverse complement strand
GTTCTTGCCGATGGCCCTGGCCAACAGTTCGGTCGTGTAGCCCGTGCCCGCCCCGAGTTCGGCCACGCGCATGCCTGCCTTGACTCCGAAAAACGCAAGCATCTGTGCCGGTTTACGGCCACCGTCCAGGGCACGGTCGGCTTTGCTACGGTCGGGCGCAGCAACGAGGTTGGTGATCCACGGAGCAACGGCGATTTCGTGCGCGGCCGAGTGCTCCTGCGCTTGGGCGCTGCTCGATGCGGAGCTTTCGCTTGCCCCGTTGGTTGCGTTGCCGGCTGTGGGGTCACAAGCACTCGAGCTTACGAGCAAAGCCGAAGTGAAAAGGAGGGCGAGAGCTACAGAGGTTTGACTCGACATCATCCCCGAAACGCTAGCCTCGGCTCCGAGGGGAGGCAAGCCGCTGCCTGTTCGTGCTCGAGGAGCCAGCGCTTGCGCTCGAGACCGCCGGCGTAGCCCGTCAGCTGCCCGTTAGCGCCGACGATGCGATGGCAAGGGATGACCAGGGCGATGGGATTGCGGCTGTTGGCCGCGCCGACGGCGCGCATCGCCTTGGGACGGCCGACGGCGCGGGCAATCTCCCCGTAGGATGCCGTGCGGCCGGCGGACACACGGCGCAAGGCGCGCCAAACTTGCCGCTGGAACTCGGTGCCGCCGGTGTCGACCCGAGCGGCGTCCAAGGCGTCGAGTGTACCTCGTAAATAATCACGCAGTTTGGTCGAAAAACCGAAGGGGTCGCGGCCGGGTACGAGTTCGACCCCGCCGAAACGGAGGCTGAGCTGCCTCATCATGCGCTCACGGCAGTCGGCAAAGTCCAGGGCCAAGAGGCGGCCTTCGCGCGCGACCAGGTGAATTTCTCCCATCGGCGAAGCGACACGATCGTGTTCGAGTTTCATAGCGAAGTTTCTCCGTTCCAAACGTGCATGACCGCGTAGGCGCGCCAGGGTCGCCAAGCTTGGGCGATCTTGCGCAGCTGGGTTTCGGTCAGGACCTTGTCGTTGTCGCCCAAGTTGCGCCGAAGCGCCAGGTCACCGGCGGGAAATGCATCGGGTTCGCGCAAGGCGCGCATCGCGATGTAATGAGCCGTCCACGGCCCGATGCCGGGAATCGTGCAGAGCTCGGTGACGCTCGATTCGAGGTCTTTGCCGCCGTCCAAGGCCATGCGGCCGGCGGCAACCTGTCGTGCGAGGATTCGTATCGCGCGTGCGCGTGTCGACACCACGCCGATACTCTCGACGGCCACTGACGCCAGCTTGTGCGCGCTCGGGAAAACATGGGTGAGGCCTTCGCGGAAGTCGCCGTTGACGTCGACCGACAGCGGCTCGCCGAACTCGGCGGCCAGTCGTCCGGCCAGCGTTGTAGCGGCAGCGACGCTGATTTGCTGACCGAGAATCGCACGCACGGCCAGTTCGAACCCGTCCCAGGCCCCGGGCAGGCGCAGCCCGGGGCGCGCCCGTACCTTTTGGCGCAGGAGCGGGTCGGTGCTCAGGTGGCCGGCGATCTTGTCAGGGTCGGCGCCGAGATCGAACAGGCAGCGAAGCCTTTCGACGACGTCGATCAAGGCCGCTGTCGTCGGCAGACACACGCGTGCGCGAAGGTAATTTTTGTCCGGTACGGGGCCGACTTCGACAATGCCGTGCATGCCGTCATGACACAGGGTGCGCCGATAGCTGCCGGCGGTAACCGTTTCGACTCCCGCTGTCGAACGGTCTCTCAAAAAAACGCTCAAGGCCGGCCAGTCGAACGGGGGACGGTAGGGGAGCGTGACCGTGATCTGCGAGCCGGTGCTCGCCCGCCCGGCGGCCTTCGCGGGTCGTCTCAGCTGTCTGGGCGAGAGTCGGTAGGTGGAACGGACGGCGGCGTTGAAACGGCGGATGCTGGCGAAGCCCGAAGAAAAGGCCACCTCGCTCATCGGCAAGTCGGTTTCGTCGATCAGTTTCTTGGCGAACAGGATACGCCGGGTCTGTGCGACCGACACCGGCGAAGTGCCGAGGTGACAATCGAACAGGCGCCGCAGCTGGCGTTCTCCGACACCGAGACGGGCGGCTAGGTCTTCGACTCCGCCGCGGTCGAGAGCGCCGCCGGCAATCAGGCGCATCGCGCGCGACACCGTGGCCGAGCTTCCCAGCCAAGCCGGGGTTCCCGGTGAAGTTTCCGGACGGCAACGCAAACAGGGACGAAAACCGGCGTCTTGCGCCGCGGCCGCGCAAACGAAAAAGCGGCAGTTATCACGCTTCGGCGTGCGTGCCGGACACACCGGACGGCAGTAGACGCCGGTGCTCTGTACACCGACGAAAAAACGCCCGTCAAAGCGCGGGTCACGAGCGCGAAGCGCCCGGTGACAGACCTCGTGGACGAGTTGCATGAATGGGAGTCTAGCCCATTCGCGCGGCCGAGTCTGGCCCCCCCCCCACCCCCC
>CAZKLE010000238.1:0-2444 GCA_964553415.1 uncultured Myxococcales bacterium | reverse complement strand
TGGCTGCACTAGCGTTGCGGTAGCACAAAAGCGGCGCAAAGTGCGCCTGGGCTTTATGGTTACGGTTTTGGGTGTTCACCGAGGCACTTTGCGGCGCAGTTGATTCAAGCCTGGTAGCCGGTGGATAAAAACACTCCCGCCGCTGTGTGAAGCCGAGCAGGTCGAACCAAGCCGAGTTGGCGTTGAATTTACCGATCAGTTTCCCTTCGTTCGCCGGTGGAAACGTGAAGGAGACCGGGAAGTCGATGGCTATGTGGGCACCGCCGTTGACGCGATCATCCAAGGCGACGCGGGTAAAGGTGTTGAGCCTACAAGCACCTTCCGGCTGGCTCTGGCCTTCCTGAAGCAGCGTGGCACCATCAGCCTCGCGGACGTCTTTGCAGATGGCCTTCAGGGCAGGGACGTTGCAGCTATCAACCGCGTCATCCCCCCTTGTACCGGAGCCAAAACACTTGTTGGCCGTTCCACCACCGATAGGTTGCGCAGTGAACGCTTTGCTGCTGATCTCCAACGAGCACGCGCTCTCGGGGGGCCACAGGAACTCGGCTTCTGCCTTTGGATGGAACTCGACACCCGTCACTCGAGTGTCGATTCGGCCCTGTCGAACACATCGTTTGCCGCAACGCCTTGCTCGCAGCCAGCCTCGAGTTCGTCAAGCCTCCGCTCAGCCGATGTCGCACATTGAGAACTGCGACTTCATAGCAGATACGAATGCGAGCTGTGGGGACACGCGGATTGACGCTGCGATCAGGCAGCTTTGAATCGCACTTTACGAACGTCAGAAAGGTTGGCCGTTTTCTTCGCGTGCCAGAGATCGTAACTGTGCTGCATCGCGAGCCAGCTCTCCGGAGATCTCCCAAGAGCTTTTGAGAGGCGCAAGGCCATCTCGGGGCTCACCCCGCTCTTTTCGTTGATGATCCGATTGAGCGTCGACGGGGAAACCCCCAAACTCTCGGCAAGCGACCGCACACTAAGATCGAAGGGATCTTCGAATTTGAACGTCAGGCGCCAGTTTCCGTTCACCCAAATTGACCACCGCCCCTTATTCTTGCCCTTCAGCGAGTGGAGCCGGAAACCCGGCACACCCACGTCATCAATCGATTGCGCCGTATCGAGCGCAACCAACTGCAAGCGAAGACGCTTGGCATGCTTCGGCTGTATCCCGGAGGTCTTGCCGGTCTCACAAAACCGCCGAAGACCAAAACAGACCGAGGTACTTGGAGGTACTTGACGGCGGGCCTACGATACCTATCCGCCCGGGCTAATCCAGCCTTCGAGCATGGGGTCGCCGCCGGTCGAGATCACTTCTTGGATCTCATCAATCGCGGCCTTACGCACTTGGTACTTGATGCGCCGGTACCCTTCGGCGGGCATGCTCGCCATCTCGGACGCGACTTCGAGCGCGCGTTCAAGCACAGATTCCGCCGGTTGAAGTTCATCGAGAATGCCGCGTCTGCGCGCCTCGTCGGGCCCGAAGGTATGTGCGTACAGGGTACAGTAACGGACGTCTCGAGCTGAACACTCAGCACGCAGGATGATCATGGGAACGGCCGGGAACGGTATTCCCACTCGGGCCTCGGTCAAGCCGAACTGAGCGGCGCCCACCGGGCCAACCCTGTAATCGGCGGCGAGGGCCAACATGAAGCCGGCGGCGACGGCGTGCCCAGAGACGGCGGCCACCAGCGGAATCGGGTACGCATACAAACGCCCCAGCACACGATTCAAAACGCCGAGAAACTCTCGTTGCTCCTCTTTCGAGTAGCCCGGTACGATCTTGAGATCGAGACCACCGGAGAAGAAGCTCCCCGTGCCGGTCAGTACTAGGGCTTTGGCATCCCGCACCGCCTCGGAATCCAATGCAGCTTCGATTTCGCGCGCGAACTCGAGACCGACAGCGTTGGCCGGCGGCCGGTTGAGCCTCAGGACGGCGACAGCATCGCGCTGTTCGAGTAATACACTATTGGATGACATGCCCTATCCTCCCCCCTACGCTCGGCGCCAGATCGTCAGGACCGTCCTCGCCGCGAATGCCGCAGGAAGAAGTCGAGGATCATTTCGCTGGCATTGAAATCTCGAGACGCCGCGCCCACCAGCCACGGCTTGAGATACTGCGGAACCCCGGGCCATGTGTGCCCCCCACCGACGACCTTGACCAGAGTTACTTCGCTCGAGGCCTTGGTGACGGAGCGTCTGCGTGAGGACGGCCGGTGGACCGGTCTTCAGTGGGGCATCTTGCGCGGCGATGGCATGGCAACCCACGAAGAGCAGAAGGCATGCTACGCCGGCAGACAGAGACGCGCCTCCTCGGACCACTGCGTTCACGGTTTCCATTTCGACACCGGCACTGCGGTCCATACGCTTAGCGCGGTCGCCTCGACATCGGGGTAACGAGAGGCCCTGCACCCACGCGAATCTCCCCCATCACCTCAAAACCGTAGCGCTGG
>CAZKLE010000237.1:0-2448 GCA_964553415.1 uncultured Myxococcales bacterium | reverse complement strand
ATTGAGGCTTTTCTGCCGACCATCGACGAAGCCGTCGAGGACGGTATGGCCACGCTGGAGAAAGCCGAAGTTCGCTTTTACCGTCACGGAAACGGCGACAAGGCCGTCTGAGCGTCGCCCCGGGCCTGCGCCGGCCGTGCCCGACGGGGTCTGCCTTCCGGCCGTTGCTCTTAGGCTGGCAGGAGCGTAATACAGCACACAGGGGGAGGTCGCCCGGCAGCGAAACACGGCGGCCGTCGGTGAATCGTGAGCACCTACGTGCTGATGCGGATTCTCGAGTCCGCGCCCAGTCGATACGACTTCGGTCTGCGCCTAATCACGCTCGGGCGTCTCGATCGCGCCTACGATCGTCTTGTATCGCACATCCGGGAGGGTCAGGACGTTCTCGATATCGGCTGCGGCACGGGGGCTCTGACGCTGCGCGCCGCCCGCCGCGGGGCTAGGGTGAAGGGCATGGATATCAACGCCGGAATGCTCGAGATCGCGCGCCGGAAGCTGGCCGATACGGATGCCGATGTCGGCGAAAAAGTCGAGTTCGCCGAGGCCGGCGTTGCTGAGCTCGACGCGGAAGCTTCGGCGAGTTACGACGTCGTCTCCAGCGCTTTGTGTTTTTCGGAACTGAGCCTCGACGAAGTACGCTACGCCCTTGCTCAGGTGGCGCGTATTCTCAAGCCGGGGGGATTGCTGCTGCTCGCCGATGAAGTCCGGCCTCCCAGTCGCTTCAAACGCTTGCTGCATTTTCTGATCCGAATTCCCTTGGTTGCGCTTACGTACCTGCTGACGCAGCAGACCACCCACGCAATCGTGGGCCTCGACCGCGAGATGTGCAGAGCCGGGCTCGAGATCCTCTCGCTGCGTTCGAGTCCGCTCGGCAGCTTCCGCGAATTCGTCGCACAACGACCGCTGGAGGCGGCGTGATGGACGTACCGGCGCGTCATTTCTTGGCTCGACTCATCGACTATCTTCGCGTCGACTTTCCGCAAACCCTGCTGCGCATGCTTCCGTTTCCGTGCCGGACGGGACTGGTCAAAATCGGTAGACCCGGACGCGACGCGCCCGTGCTGCTGACATGCAACTTTCACCTGACCCGTGAGCGCGTGCGGCGTGCGCTCGAAGGAATGGATGCGTATCTCCTTGTTGCCAACAGCCGCGGGGTGAACGTCTGGTGCGCGGCCACGGGCGGGCTGTTCACCAACCATGACGTCATCTCGGTGTTGAAGACCAGCGGCATCGACCGGCTGGTCGACCATCGCCGTCTCATTTTGCCGCAGCTTGCCGCCACGGGAATCGAGGGGCGTATCGTGCACGAGAAGACCGGCTGGCGAACCCTTTGGGGTCCGGTCGATGCCCGCGACCTGGCGGCCTTCTTGAACAACGACTGTAGGAAAACCCGGGAAATGGGCACGGTGGATTTTCCTCCGCAGCAGAGGTTCGAAATGGCCGTGGCTTGGGCATTTCCGATTTCGCTTCTGGCGCTGTTGGTGTGGCCGCTCTGGCCGGCCGGTGCGTTGCCGCTCATCGCGTTGGTGTGGGCATCGTCGCTGGCGATCTTCCTGAGTTTTCCTCTGTACCGCGACCGGCTCGGCCCCAGTGGCAAACAAATCGGTTTTATTTTCTTCGATTTTGGCGAGCGCGGTATTCCACTCGTCTTGTGGCTGTTGTTCATGATCGGGCTCTTCGTTTTTACGATTGTGGGCGGCGGCTTCTCCTGGGCGATCGTTGCCCGTTGGGGACTGAGTTCACTCGTGATCCTTTTTATCCTGGGACTCGATCTGACCGGCAGCACGCCGATGTACAAGAGCGGTCTGCACGAGGACCGTCTTCTGAAGATCGAACTCGACCCCGGCTTGTGCAAGGGGGCGGGCTTTTGCGAGAAAGTTTGTCCGACCGACGTGTTCGAGGTCGACTACGACCGTCGCATGGCATCGTTGCCGCGCGCGGGGCAGTGTGTGCAGTGCGGCGCCTGTATCGTTCAGTGCCCGTTCGATGCTCTGTATTTGCGCGGCCCCGAAGGCGAAATCGTCAAACCGCAGACCATTCGTAGATTCAAACTCAATCTGCTCGGGCACCGCAAGGTGACGGGCGGGACGCCGACCCGGGAGCAGGCCCTATGACAAAATCTCGACGACTCGATGTCCGTTTTGACAGCGACGGCGTACGTTGTGCGGGCTGGCTGTTCCTTCCCGACACGCACGAGGATCCACCGCCGGTGGTCATCATGGCCCACGGTTTCAGCGGCGTACGTGACGTGCGGCTTCCGGCCTACGCCGAACGTTTTACGCAACACGGATTGGCCACTTTTGTGTTCGACTACCGGCATTTTGGCGATAGCGACGGGCAACCCCGCCAATTGCTCAGTTGGGCGAAACAGCTGACAGACTGGCGCTCGGCGCTGACGCACGTACGGGGCATGAAGGAAGTAGACGGCACTCGTATCGGTCTGTGGGG
>CAZKLE010000236.1:0-2496 GCA_964553415.1 uncultured Myxococcales bacterium | reverse complement strand
CGAGCTCGCTGGAAGCTGCGGCGAGAGAGGTCAGCCAGACCCGTGGCCGCCACCGTCCCGGGGCGCGGCGGGGAGACAATAGCGTAGCATCACAGTGGAGGGAGCGGTGGTTCGGTCCCGCACTGCTGGTCGTCGGTGTTGGACGCGGCCACCGGAGCATGTCGCGGCGGCGTGGTGCCGGGGCACCGGGAATCAGTAGCCCCAGTAATCGCGCGGGACGCCGGCCAAGTCGCAGAATCGGTGCGTCCCGCGTCAGTTGAGTCTGCGGCAGTAATGCCGGCGCTGGCGTTTCCAGAATAGCCAGAAGGGCTCAAGTCCTTCGGCGTAGCAGAACGCATCGCGGTCGATCCATCGCGGCGGAAGGACCTCCATAAAATGCCAGTAGGTATCGTGGTCGACTTCGGCGATTCGGCCGTCGGCGCCGACGCGGCCTAGCATCTCCGGCCCGGTCGCGCCGGTCGTCGGAATCGGGACGGGCTTTCCGTTCGTCGGCCGTCGAATGAGGTGGCCCATCGCGCGTTGATTGGCTGATCGAATCATCGGTGCGACTCCTCGGGACTAAATCCGCTCGCCCTGCTTGGCCGGCGGGATTGACCCGAAAGCGCGACGCCGGGAAAAATGCGCGTAACGGGCTTGGGGTCAAAGTTCGTGTCGTAGCGAAGGCCGTCGGGAACGCATGGAAGGTGCTTCCCTGCGCCACCGTTGACGAAATCGACGAGGGCCCGCGAAGTAATTTCGCCAAGGCTGAAATAGTCCAAACGCGGCGTCCGGTTTTCCGAGCAGGCTATCAGACCGTAGAACATGGTCCGGCCGTCGTACTCCACGGCGTACCATTCGGTTGGCGTGGGCCGCTCTGAGACGAATCGCACTTGCGCGATGGGGTCCGGCTCTTCCCTCGTAGCGTAGAGTTGTGGTAAGCGTTCTCGTAGTTCCTGCGTGAGAAGTTTCATAGGCTTTTCCTCCGTTTTGATGTGAGCCCGCCGGCGCGCAACCGGCGGGCGTTGTTGCTATCTGTTGCTGATGTCCCGCTCGTCTTCTTTCAGGCGGCTCACGGCGACCGGTCTGAAATGCAGGTCACGTTCAACCGCTTTCACACCGAGCGGGCCGCGAAGCGATTCAAGCTTCGAGAGATTGAAGTAGCCCCATTCGCGCTCGAACCCATCGACGAGACCGAAAAGCACGTCTTCGCCATCGAATTCGGTGACGTACCAGGTCCAGTTGTTCCACACGCAAAAGAGCTTCACCTGAACAACGGGGTCTTTCTCGTTCTCCGTGGCGTAGAGTTTCGGCAATCGCTTCCGGATTCCCTGGGTTAGCAGTTTCATCGCTTCTTTCTCCTTCGTGATAAGGCCGGCCGATTCCTCCGGCCGGCCGGATTCGTTTTACAACAGGCCGAAGTCTTCCAACGTGGCCGCGAAGCCGTCGATGTCGTCGCCGAGCGCGTCCGCAAGCTCGCGTATCGTTTGCAATCGCGCTCGTTCCTTCGGGTGGAGTTTCGGCCGCCCCTTCGGACAAGCGGGACAGCGGTCGATTCGACCGCCGCGCCGCTTGAACTCTTCAGGTTCTTCGTGCAGCACATGGTCCATGTGCCACGGTTCCCCGCATCGTGTGCATACAAGGTCCATCGTTCTTTCCTCTTTCGTTAAGGGCCGCCCGGCACTTGCCCGCCGGATGGCCGCGTTGGCTTGATGGTCGCCCCAACCACGGGCGTTTCGGGCTCCCGATGTGGGCACAGGCCCACATTGAAAACCTGACCTCTTGATTTCACGAACCCTTCGGTCAAGAGGTCAGGTTTTCAAGGAGAGAAGCAGCGGCGAAGGTTGTCGGTGGGGTGGGGTGCCGTGAGGCAAGAATCGTGACAGAATGGTTTGGGCGGTCGTGGTTGGGCGGGGTCTGGCACGATTGTTGCGGCGTGGAGGGGGGAAGGACAACCGAGGCGCTGACCGCAGCCGGGGCGAGGGCGAGCCGGTGGCGGCGCGGCGGAGGTTGAGAGCGAGCCCGTGGGCGGTGCGGCGGGTGCTTGGGCGGGGATGCGAATTCAACGGGAGCTGTTCGATCACCGCGCGAGCGTTCGGCGGGAACTGGGCGAGAAACTGTCGTGAGCCGCAAGGGTAGTGACTTGTGGAACACCGTGTGGCATATACGAACGATGATGTTGTTCTGCATTGTGCTGCTCGCGGCTGCGCTGACCCCGCTGGACCCAGATGAAAAACTCGCGTGCATGGCGCTCGGCTACCTCGTGACGATCCACCTTCGGCCGATGTAGTCCGCACCGTTTCTCCACGAAGCGTGGGCCACGGCGGGCGATCGAAGCCGTTGAGTCCGCGAGCGCTCTTGAGCGAAAAGCTACGAGAGTAGGACACCTTTTGGCCCTGGAGGTAGCGAGAAGAAAACCCTTGCGCTTTCGGGCCATTGTCGTATTCTAGGAAACGATGCTTAACGGATAGGGGTAGGAAGAGCCGGTTGGATACCCGGCCCCTCCTCCCTCCGAACCGT
>CAZKLE010000235.1:0-2561 GCA_964553415.1 uncultured Myxococcales bacterium | reverse complement strand
CGTGAGTCGAACCTGGCCGAAGAAGTTGCTGCGCAGATAGCGCAAGCTTAGCTGGCCCCCCTGCGCCGGGGTCGCGGAACCCTGATGAGTGCAAACCTACCAAAGTACTCACGCGTGCTTCTCAAGCTCAGCGGTGAGTCGCTTGCCGGTTCGGCAGAGACCGGCATCGAGCCGTCGGTTCTCGCCAGAATCGCCGAAGACATCGAAGAAGCCGTAAGCGTCGGCTGCGAACTGGGCATTGTCGTCGGCGGTGGAAATATCTTCCGCGGGCTCAAAGCCGCCGAGGTGGGCATGGACCGCGCTACCGGCGACTACATGGGAATGCTGGCGACCGTGCTCAACAGCCTCGCCCTTCAGGATGCCCTCGAACAGAGGGGCCTCCCCACCCGTGTTCAGTCGGCGCTCGAGATCAAGGAAGTCGCCGAACCCTATATCCGTAGGCGGGCGGTGCGGCATCTGGAGAAGGGGCGCGTGGTGATTTTCGCCGCCGGTACCGGCAACCCTTTTTTCACGACCGATACGGCTGCTTGCCTCCGCGCCGCGGAGGTCGGAGCATCGATCGTCATGAAAGGCACTCGCGTCGACGGTGTTTATAGCGCCGATCCGGAAATCGACGCAAGCGCGGTACGTTACGAAAAATTGTCGTATATGAAGGTTCTCAGCGAGGATCTCCGTGTGATGGACGCCACGGCGGTGAGCCTTTGCAAGGAGAACAATCTGCCGATACTCGTATTCGACGTGACCAAACCCGGAAGCATCCTGCGGGCGGTTACCGGCGAAGCGATCGGGACCCTGGTAGGGGACGATTTATGATTGAGGAGATTCAAGCCGACTTGAAAAGCACCATGGAGAATGCCCTTCGTTCTCTGGAGCATGATCTCAAGCGTGTGCGGACCGGCCGTGCCAGTGCGGGTATCCTGGACGGGGTCATGGTCGAGTACTACGGCAGTGATACCCCTTTGAACAAGTTGGCGTCGATCAGTGTTCCGGAACCACGGATGCTGGTCATCCAACCCTTTGACACCGGCGTCATCAACGATATCGACAAGGCGATTCGCATCGCCAACCTCGGGCTGTCGCCGATCAACGATGGGAAGGTCCTCAAGGTGCCGATTCCGGAGCTGAGCGAAGAACGGCGCAAGGATCTCGTCAAGCAGGTTCGCAAGGACGGGGAGAGTCACAAGATTTCGGTGCGCAATCACCGGCGTGACGCGAACGACATGCTCAAACAATTGCTGGCCGACAAGGAGATCAGCGAGGATGATCACCGGCGCGGCCAAGAGAAGGTGCAGGAGATCACCGAGCAGTACACGGGAAAAGTTGACGAGATCGTCAAAGCGAAGGAAGCCGAAGTGATGGCGGTTTGATTGCGGGCGGGGACGCTTTAGGTGACGGCGGAAAGCGAGGTAATACTTCCGCGCCACGTTGCGATCATCATGGATGGCAACGGACGCTGGGCGACCGCCCGTGGCATGACCCGTGCGCAAGGGCACAGGCAGGGCAAGGAGTCCGTGCGCGAGATCGTCGAGACCGCCCGCGAGGTCGGGATCGAGTTCCTCACCCTCTACGCATTTTCGAGCGAGAACTGGGAACGTCCCCGCAGAGAAGTCGACGCTCTGATGAGACTGCTCGGTCGCTATCTGAAAAGCGAGCTCAAAAAAATGATGCGTTACGAGATACGCCTGCGCGGTATCGGCGAGCTGCGCAAGCTGCCCCGTGACATCCTGACCGAACTACGCTCGGTAGAACGTACGACGCGCAACAATCAGCGTATGACGGTTCAGCTGGCGGTGAGTTACGGCGGCCGACAGGAAATCGTGCGTGCCGCGCGCAGCCTCGCTCGTCGTGTTCGTGACGGTGAACTCAAACCCGAATCGATCGACGAGGCTCTGTTCGCCGATGCGTTGATGACCTCGGGGGTGCCCGACCCCGATCTTCTGATCCGCACCTCCGGAGAAATGAGGCTCTCGAACTTCCTCCTCTGGCAGCTTGCCTACACCGAGCTCTACGTTACCGAGGTTCCGTGGCCGGAATTCCGTGGTGCGGAATTCCTCAAGGCCCTGCGCCATTACCGTCGGCGGCAGCGCCGCTATGGGAAAACGGCTGAACAAATCGCACACGAGGCCTAATGCTGCGTTACCGTGTACTCACCGCAGTGGTAGCCATACCGCTGCTGATTTGGTTCATCCTTTGGGCCTCCGCCTTCACGTTTTCGCTGTTGATTCTCGTGGCCACGCTGTTGGCGCTTCGCGAATTTGCGGAGATGGCTGTCGGCGACGTTCCCTACGGTACCTCGCTCACGGTCGGGGGTGGAATGATCATCGCCTTGGCGATGGCTCTTCTGCAGAGCGGGGTGGCCATTTCGGCGGGAGTCGTTGTGTGCCTGTGCGCGACCCTGATCGTGACGCTCGCTCTTGCCGAGGACATGCAGGCCAGCGTCGACGGTGCTGCCCGTATCGTTCTGGGGGCGCTGTACGCGGGCATCCTACTTCCTCACTTCATTTGGTTGCGGGCTTTGCCCGGCACGGGGCCTCATTGGACCTTCTTCACGGTGGCGGTGG
>CAZKLE010000234.1:0-2655 GCA_964553415.1 uncultured Myxococcales bacterium | reverse complement strand
CAGACCACCCCTTTGGGATCGCCGGTAGTCCCCGAGGTATAGATAATCTCAAACGGCGCGGAAGGCTCATCGATGCGTATGTCCGGATACACCTCGGGACGGTCAAGCATAGCCGCAAACGGCTCGGCCGCGTCGACATCGCCGGTCGCCATCGCGCCCGGCTCTTCACCGGACTCGAGAACGCGAAACCAGGTGAGCTCAGGCAGCTCCGTACGGATTTCATCGACCTGCGCAAGCGAATAGTCCGCGCAGATAACCCCCTTGCACTGCGAATGGCCGAGGCTATAGGCAAGCTTGCCGCCTCGCGTACGCGGATCAATGGGCACGAACACACAGCCGCTCACCGAGGCCGCAACCATGGCCTCGATGAACTCGGGGTGGTTGCGCATCAGCACGCCGAAGCGGTCCCCCCTTTCCATACCCTGGGCGATCAACGCTTCGGCTATGCGGTTACCGTTGGCCCATAACTGGGCGTAGCTACGGACTTCGTGCGGCTTCCCGCCGCCGACGTCGAAGGTTACAACATCGAGATCGGGCACCTCGTCGGCGCGAGCCGCGATCAGGTCGGCGAAAATCAGCTCGTTGGGCTCTCGCACCGACTGAACCTACACAGACAGGATCGTCACGCACATGGCCGCGGCGTCGATGCCGATGTTGCCTCCGCCGTTGTGGGCGAGAGCTACTTTGGCGCCTTCCACCTGACGCTCACCGCAACGGCCCTGCAACTGCTCAGCCAGCTCGACGATCTGTGCGATCCCGGTAGCACCAACCGGATGCCCCTTGCGCAACAGGCCGCCCGACGTGTTGACCGGCAATCGCCCCCCGAGCTTGGTCACGCCTTCGTCGATCAGACGGCCGCCCTCGCCCTTGGGACAAATCGAGAGCGACTCGTAGGTCATCAACTCGGCCGGCGCCGAGGCGTCGTGCAATTCGATTACATCGAGATCATCCGGCCCCACGCCCGCCTCCTCATAGGCCTCGCTGGCGCATAGTTCGGACACCCCACCCTCGTCGGCACCACGATCCCACCCCGAACGAAGGACGCTCGAAACCACGCGCACGGGTTTGGTCAATCCGAGTTGTTTCGCCTTGGCCTCGCTCACGACGACGACCGCGGCGGCACCGTCACCGATCGGCGAACACATCGGTCGCGTCAGCGGCTCGGCGATCATGGGAGCCGCGAGTACTTGCTCGACGGTGAGGCTCTCGCGGAACTGAGCGCGCGGATTGAGGCTGCCGTGAAACGAATTCTTCGCCGAGACCCCGGCGAACTGTTCGACCGTCGTTCCGTAACGCTGCATATGCATACGCGCGGCAGCGGCGTAGATGTCCATAAACATCGAACGCTTCTCGCCGGCACCGGCCGAGGCCGACGTCGCACCGCCGGCCTTGGCGTTTGCCTGGAGGCTCTCGAGAATATCGCCAAGAGACTCAACGTCGACTGCCCCGGTAAACGCGCCGAAGGTACGCTTCTTATCTGCGTGGTAGAGTTTCTCCACTCCCAAGGCCAGCACAACATCGTAGAAGCCCGCCGTCACCATCGCGCAGGCTTGGTTGAGAGCCGTCGAGGCACTCGCGCAGGCGTTCTCCACGTTGACGACCGGGATCTTACCTATGCCCATACCGCGCAGAACCACCTCTCCACGAATCGACTCCTGGCCGGTGATCACTCCCGCGGCGGCGTTTCCCACCCACGCGGCTTCAAGGTCACTAGCCTGCATTCCGGCATCGGCCAACGCCAAATTTACCGCTTCGGCTCCTATGGCCTTCAGCCCTTCGTCCATATGTTTGCCGAATCGGGTCATTCCGACCCCGGCCAAGTATGCATTGAATTTCATGATGTCTCCTTCGTGAAAAAAGCGCTCCTAGAGTAAGCCCGGCGGCTCCAAGCCGAGAGCGATTCTGAGATATTCCAGTTCGTCTTCGCGATAGGGCAAGGGCGCCGGAGCCGTAAACACCTTGTCATGGGTGAGTTCTTCGACGACCTCCTCGCTGCGCGGATACGGCGTAGCGTAGCTGTTCATCTGGAACAGCTTCTCGAAAGGCTGGCGCGGCCGCTGGCCCCCCGCTTCCCAGTGCTCAGCGGGGTAGCCCACCGTCTGCAAGAGTAAAACGCGACAGGAGTCCGGCATGCCGAGGGCCTCGCGAATTTGGTCGCCGTTCGGAGTGCCCAGGCAACAGGTACCCAGGCCCTGTTCGTAGGCCATGAGCGTAGCTTGGGCGATGCCCTGGCCGCAGTCGACCTCGCCGAGTCCCGGCAGCTTGAGTTGCTCGCTGATCCCTTCGAAAATCGGCATCAATTGCTGTTCGAGCGCCTGCATTTTTTCTTCCTTGGTGCCAAATCCCAGCGCGCCGACCTTCATCAATTGACGGAGGCGGTCGCCTTGCTCGTCGATGGCGGCGGTTTCGATGTACCAGACGATGACCACCGGCGCGTTACGGATCTGCCAACCGGCGACCGGCGCCTGTATGGCTTGCAGCGTCTCCTCGGACGCGCTCTCCCTGAAGACGACAAGAGCGCGAAGGCTCTGCACGTTACCCCAATGCGAGGCCACGCGGGCCGCTTCGAGCATGCGCTGAATCTTTTCCTTTTCGACCGGCAAGTAAGGCCGAACAAACCGTATCGAACGCCGCCTGCCGATTGCCTCACGTAAT
>CAZKLE010000233.1:0-2720 GCA_964553415.1 uncultured Myxococcales bacterium | reverse complement strand
ATCGCCAAAGCTTCTGCCGGAAGAGACGTATACCGTCAGGTGGGCTGGCCCGGCGCGGAGACGGGGAAAGTCGCGGTCGCTCAGAGCGGTTTGTAGCGGGCTTGCGACGCGATCACCAAGCCGAGTATCCGCCGTCGACCGCGATCACCGAGCCGGTCACGTAGCTGGAGGCCGGTGAGGCTAGAAAGAGACACGCGGTTTCGAGTTCGCCGCCGCGCCCGATACGGCCCATTGGATTGGCCGCGGCCATACGCTGTTCGATGCCTTCACGTTGTAGGCTGCCCTCCGTCATTTCCGAGGGAAACCAAGCCGGTGCGATGGCGTTTACCGTAATGCCGTCGACAGCCCACTCGACGGCAAGCTGTCGGGTCAGATTTTCCACACCCCCCTTGGAAGCCGCGTATGCCGACACGCGAAACAAGGAGCTGCCGAGGTGGCCGAAGATCGAGGCGACGTTGATGATGCGGCCGCCTTTGCCCTTGCGTCGCATCGATTCGGCGGCCAAAAGGCAGCAGTGAAACGAGGCCGTCAGGTTCAGTTCGAGAGTCCCGTCCCAGGCAGCCGGCCACTGTGTCTCCGCCCGGCCTGTCGGGGCGATACCTGCATTGTTGACGAGAATATCGATTTCTCCCAATTCCTCGACGATCGCCGCGAAGGTCGCCCGGGAACGCTCACGCTCGCTGAGGTCGGTGGGGAACGCGGCGACCTTGGTCCCGTGCTCTTTCCGTAGATCGCTTGCCAGTTTTTCGAGGAGATCTTCTCGTCTGGCAAGCAAGCCCACATCGGCACCGGCGGCGGCAAGTACACTGGCGAATTCGACTCCCAGTCCGGTGGATGCGCCGGTAACAACGGCGGTGCGGCCTTCGAGTGAAAAGAGTTCCATGATCTTGTCCATGTTCCCGTTGTAGCTGCGGTCGACAGGATTCGCACGCGAGGGGCCTACCGAGGGCGAGTCCGTCTTGCATCGTCGGCGGGAACGCCACAGGCTTTGGTCCTTGGATTCACTCGTGCCAGAGCACAACTCCAAACCCACAGGCTCGGTCGTCGACGTCGACGGCTTACGCCTTTATGTCGAGGACTACGGTGGTGGAGGATTGCGACCACTGCGTTCCGATGGAACAACCCGATCTCGTTGCGGGCTTGATTCCCGAACGGTGGGCTCGAGACTGAGCGGGGCCAAGGAGGAGTTGGTGTGAGGACCGAGGAGTTTCCCTTCGCGCGTACGGCGCTGGCTTGGCTCGTGCATTTGTACACCGCGAGCGGCGCCGTGCTGGGCTTTCTGGCGCTCGAAGCGGCTTTCGCTCATGACTACGCTCTCGTTTTCCGGCTGCTGGCGGCGGCTTTGGCCATTGATGCCAGCGACGGGGTTTTGGCGAGAGCGGTAGAGGTCAAAAGGGTCGTCCCGTGGTTCGATGGGGCCTTGCTCGATAACCTCGTCGATTATCTGAATTACGTCGTCGTCCCGGTGGCGGTCTTCGTGCAGCCGGGGGTACTCCCCGAGGGTACGGACTATTTGGCGTCAGCGGTTCTGTTAGCGAGCGCCTACGGATTCTCCCGTACCGATGCGAAGGGCTTCGTCGAGCACTATTTTTTGGGCTTCCCCTCCTACTGGAACATCATCGCTTTCTATTTCGTGGTTTTGGGTAGCCCAGCGAGTTTTAATCTCGCCGTTGTCTTGGCCGGCATCATCTTGGTCTTCGTGCCGATGCGGTGGATCTACCCGACGCGCAGCGACGTGCTTCGTAAATCGACCATTTCGCTCGGCTTGGTATGGGCGTTGATGGCGTTATGGATGCTCGTGCGTTTGCCCGAACCGTCGCCCGTTCTCGGGCTCCTATCCTTGTTTTACCCGCTGTACTACACGGGCTGTTCGCTTTTCTACCACTTTCGCTACTGAGGTTTCCGCATCGGCGATACGGCCAACCGGCTCGGGCTCAAGCCGCGGCGTGCAGTCCGCAGTCGAAGGTGAGCACAGCCGCACCGTGGTCATCCGTGGCGACGTCGATGTTCACGGTTGCCCCGTCGCCGATCGTGCCGGCTACGATCCTCTTGGCCAGTTCGGTCTCCAGCCCGCGCTGGATCGCCCTCTTCAGAGGCCGCGCGCCGTAGGTCGGATCGTAACCGACCGTGGTAAGGTGATCGTAGGCCCCCGGGCTCAAACGGATGCGGATGTCCCGCTCGGCCAGCCGTTTCGCCAGAAGGGCGACTTGCTTTTCGACGATTGCACGCAATTGCTCGCGGCTCAGGCCGTGGAAGACCACAATTTCATCGAGCCGGTTGAGAAACTCGGGCCGGAACTCTTGTCGTAGAAGCGCCAGAACTTCCTCTTTCATCGCCTTGTAAGCGCTTTCGTCGCCGCTGTTGCGGTAGGCGAGGATTTCGTGGCTGCCGATGTTTGAGGTCATGAGGATGACGGTATTGCTGAAGTCGACGGTTCGGCCCTGGCCGTCGGTCAGCCGGCCGTCGTCGAGCACCTGGAGCAGCGCATTGAACACGTCTCGGTGGGCCTTTTCGATCTCGTCGAGGAGTACGACCGAGTAGGGTTTGCGCCGCACCGCTTCGGTAAGCTGTCCGCCCTCCTCGTAGCCGACGTAACCTGGTGGCGCGCCGATCAGACGCGAGACGGAATGCTTTTCCATGTACTCGCTCATGTCGATGCGGGTCATCGCGCCTTCGTCGTTGAAGAGCTGCTCGGCGAGCGCTTTGGCCAATTCCGTTTT
>CAZKLE010000232.1:0-2763 GCA_964553415.1 uncultured Myxococcales bacterium | reverse complement strand
GGCCGAGAAGATGCTCGTGTTGGCGGAGGTCGAGGCGGATCCCGGGTTGTGGCCGCGGATCGAGCCGGTCGCGCGCCAGATCCTGGAGAACGGCGAGACCCAGTTGCGCGTGCGCCTGCTCGACCTGATCGAGGAGCGCCACGACGCGAGCATGTTGGGCGCCGTCCACGAGCTGCTCAACCACCCCGACCACATCTGTCGCGAGCTCACCCTGCGCCGCGTCGCGACCGAGGGCGAGGCTGAACTCAAACGGCAGGCATTGTTACGAACCCAGGAACGCCTACGGGCGGTGGACGCAGAGTTTACTTCGCTCAATGGCGAACTCTCATTGTGCCGGAGTCGCTTGGCCCAACTGGAAAAGACGGTTGCGGAGACCGGGCGTCGCCGGGCGGCGCTCGAGGACGACTTGAAGACACTCGACCAGGGAAGTTCTGAGTTGCGAGCGCGGCGGAGAGAGTCCGTCCGGGAACTCGAGGATTTGAAGGTCAGAGAGGCTGAGATGCGGCAGAAGCGCGAGAGTTGTGAACATCGCCTTGCCGCCCTGCGCGGCGATCGTGCCGAGTTGGTGAGCCGTTCGGCTACACTTGAACGGAAAATCGACCGAGATCAGACCGAGCTTGCCGAGGTTGGCGCCCGCTTGCAGTCTCCCGAGAGGGATATGCGTTCCTTGCAGTCGGTAGTTGGCGAGTGTGCCTCGGCCCTGGAAAAGGCGAGCGAGCGGAGTCGAGCGGCTCGCTCCGAGTTGGAAGCGGTAGACGTTGATCTTCGTGGCACGATGGAGGCCTTAGAATGTTTCCGCGAAGCCCGCGGCGAACTGGAGATCGCGCTCAAGGAAAAACAGATCGAACGGGATTCCTTGCTCGAAAACGCCAGCGGACGGATCGGAATGGACGCGGGGTCTTTGCTCGAAGAGACCTGCGCCGAGGCGTTCGATCCGGAGGCGGCACAGGCACGGCTCGATCAAGTACGAGAGCGTATTCGCCGGCTTGGCACGGTAAACATAGGTGCGGTTACCGAGCTGGAAGAATTGCAAGCTCGCCTCGGCGAGATGACCGCGCAACGGGACGATTTGGAAAAATCGATCGAGGACCTACGCGGTACCATTGCTCGGCTCAATAAGGTTTCGCGCCATCGGTTCAAGGAAACCTTCGACGAGGTCGACGGGATATTTCAGCAGACCTTTCCACGGCTCTTTCCGGGTGGAACGGCTCGGCTTGGATTGTCGGACGAGTCGAACCTTCTTGAGACAGGGGTCGAAATCTTCGTGCAGCCTCCCGGCAAGAAGCCCGGCAATTTGAACCTCCTTTCGGGGGGAGAAAAGGCGCTGACGGCTGTGAGCCTCATCTTCTCTTTGTTCCTCTACAAGCCGAGTCCGTTCTGCATCTTGGACGAGGTCGACGCGCCGCTCGACGAGGCCAACGTCTCGCGATTCACGCAAATGGTTTCCGACATGAGCGCGCGCTCTCAGTTCGTCGTTATCACGCACAACAAACGTACGATGGATCGGTGCGATACGTTGTACGGCGTGACGATGAGCCAACCAGGGGTCTCGCGCATCGTTTCCGTAGACCTAGGGGCCCAGCAGAGCGCGGCATAGGATGGTTCCGGGCTGCGTGTCTCGCGGCCGTTCGCGTTTGACAGGGCTAGGGGGTCGGCCATAAACTCCGCGCTCGTGAGCAGGACTTGAAGCTGCGGGGCTAAGTGTATGGAACTACAAGGGTTACGACGATTGGAGGATGCGCTGCAACGGTTTCAAGCTCAGCATGGGCGTGCGTTGGAACGGCAGGCGCAGTTGAGCGAAGCATTGGGGAAGAGCCGACAGGAGATGGAGAAGCTGAAGGGTGAGATTCAGCGTTTCAGAGTCGAGCGGTCCGATACCCGAAAACAGATCGATGGTCTGTTAAAACGATTCTCCTCATTGGGAATCGACTGAGGCGCCGGCGCACGATGAAACGCGAAGTAAAAATCACGGTTGCGGGTCAGGTGCTGACCCTGCGCACGGACGAGAGCGAGCGCTACCTAAAGCAACTCGCCGACCATGTCGACGCCCACATGAAGGAGCTCACACACGGTCAGCGTGGAACCACCACCCTGAACATCGCCATCCTGGCCGCGCTCAACGTTGCCGATGAGTACTTCAAGCTGCGTGTGGCGGCCGAACAGGCGAATGCCAGTATCGACGCCCTGGCCGGGCGGCTCGAGTCGTCGATGGCGAAAGCGGCGGGTTGAACAAGGTGAACCCCTGCGGTGTTGGTGATGAACACAAGCGCTCAAACCTTTAACTATTGAAGAACGGGAGCCCACATCCGTCCGCGCCGAAAAGTGCGAAAGCGTTTCGGTCCAAGCGGGTCGGAAACCAAGCACCCACCTGGTCATCCAGGTTCGAGCGACGCGTTCACACGGCATACGCGGGGGTCCTTGCCGAGGGTGGAGATCGATAAACGCGAGCATCGGGCGGAGGCCGAGAGGCGACTGAGGAGGCTGTCCTCGCGGGAGAGGGAGAGGTTCGATCAGCGCATTTGTGAAGCGGTTCTCGCTTCGGAACTGTATAGGTCGTGCGAGCAGATTCTTCTGTACATAGCTCTGGCCGACGAGGTGGCGGTAGGCGCGGTGCGCGAGAAAGCTGAGGACGAGGGTAAGGGCGTGTTTGTGCCTGTATCTGATTCGCGAGGGCGATCGTGGTCGTTTCGACGTTGGAGATCGGGGGCCAGGTTACGGCGAGGTTTCGGCCGTGTATGGGAGCCCGATGACGGCGAAGCACCG
>CAZKLE010000231.1:0-2874 GCA_964553415.1 uncultured Myxococcales bacterium | reverse complement strand
AAATTTGCCACCGCCGACATCGACAACGACGTCGAACGCCATTGCGAGATCACCGGCCGTAGTTGCTCGGTCGACGCCGATTGCGAGCTTTTCCTCGCAGGCAGCAAGTGCGTGGGCTGCATTGCCGCCGACGGCAAAGGCAAGATCGCGAAAGCCAAAACGAAGGCCGAAAGCCTCTTCGACGGCGCCTGCGTGGGCGACACCACGGGCATTTTCCCCTGCGGCGGTACCGACCCGGTCGCCGCCAAGGCCTGCCTAGCCGCAGCCGCCGAAAGCCAAGGCGACGAAGCCGTTCTCGCCGGCTACCAGATGGACGCAACCATTTGCCCCGTCGGCCTGCAGAATCTCATTTTCGCCGGTGACGGCGTCGGCGAAGATCTTACGACCTTCGTGCACAGCCGCACCAGTCTCGAGGTCGGGTGGACCGGAATTGCCCATCCGCAAGATCTTCCCGATCGTTATGCCATCGACGTCGACCTGAGTTGCGGGGCGAGTTCGACCCCCTGCGGCGTGTGCAACATCACCGGAGTGGATACCACAAGCCCCTCGGCCTCCTATCGCATGCGCTGCCGAGACGACAAGAGCATACCCTGCACGATGCCCTTCCAAACCGACACGGCCTGCCCAAGCAACGGATTCTGCTCGTATTTCCTGAGCGGTCCCTTACCACTCAACGCGGCCAACAACCCTGTGTGCGTGTACAACCGTCTCGATAGCGATGTGAGCGGCAGCGCCGACATCGAGACCGGCGCCGGTGTCCTGTCATTGGTACCGCTGTTCTCCACGGTGGCCACAGGGGAATCGCAGACCAGGCCCTGTCCTATCTGCGGCGGGAAATGCATCGCACCGATCACCGGATCGGCGTTCGGCAACGGCTGCGTCAGCGACTCCGAGTGCGATAGTTCCAGTGGCGTCGGTGACGGCTTTTGCGATCTGACCACAGAGAAAGCCAACGACAACCAAAAAGACGGAGTGTGCCTGGGCGGTATCGACAACGGCTCCCCCTGCGATGTGCAAAGCTTCGATCGTACCTTCGAACCGGTGCTCGGCACCGGCACCAGCCTGGACTGCCGTCAGTCTCTGGCCACCGACATCGGCTCTCTCAAGCTGAGCCTCGATCTGACGACCGGAACCTCGACGCTGCCTTTCGGCACCCTTTGCGACGGTAGTTTCGGTACCCAAGGCTTCATGTGCGCGTGCGCACTGTGCTCGGGGGACAAGTCGGTAGCCTGCAACAGCGACGCCGAGTGCGCCAACATCGGCGCCGGCCTCTGCAACGCAAATACCACCGCCGGCGCGCCACGGCAGCCCAACAACTGCCAGAGCGACGGATTCCTCTGCACGGATACCGGCGACGGTATCAACGGCGTTTGCGCCAGCGATGCCGATACCTTCTGTGACGGCATCCTGCGCGGAAACGGCGAAGGCTTCCTCTTCTGCGGCAGCAACGCCGACTGCGACGCAATCGCGGCTCAGTGCGGCGGCGATTGCGGCAGCTGCGCCGCCACCTCGCCGCGCCGTTGTTTCCTCGATCCCATCGTCGCCACCGGCGCGCCCGACCCGAAGGACCCGCTTCTGGTCTCGACATTCTGTTTGCCGCCGACGGTTGCCGATTCCATCAATCTGGCGTCCGGCACACCGGGACCAGGGCGTGTGAGGATCGATTCGCATGTTACGAAGAAGTACTAAAAGTGCCCGTAGGGTCAGCAAAGGGGAACACAAAATGATGCACGCAACAAAAACACAGCTTTGCAGCTTGGGCCTGCTCGTAACGCTCGCGCTCGTCGCCGCCGCCGTCACCGATGCGTCGGCGTTCTTCGCGCAGGAGAACAAGTGTCTGAGTAAAATCGGCAAGTCTATCAGCAAGGTCAACAAAATCGCCTTCAAGGCGACCTCCAAATGCCACGACAAGGAAATCGCCGGCAAAGCCCAGTTGCCTTGCCCAAGCACCGCCGACCAGGCGAAGATCGACAAGGCCGTCAGCAAAGCGATCAAAATTGCGGGCAAGTCCTGCGGTAGCCTCTGCAGTGTAAGCGGACTCCCCTGTATAACCGACCGCCTGTGCCCACCCAACGGAGCGTTGCCGGAGTTGTGCAGTGGAGGTCAAAACAAGTTCGACATCGACCGCTTCGGTTTCCCGGGGCCTTTCTGTGAGTCCCCGACGGTTCTCAACCACCCGCTGCAAACAGCCGACGACATCGGCGAATGTGCCGGCAAACTGGCTTCGCAGACCAGCGCCAACTTCATCGCCGATATCTACGGAAGCATTAACCATCTAACCCCCGGCCTGCCCGCGACGGCGGGAAAATGTCTGGCGTCGGCGGCCAAAGCGGCCTCGAAGGTAACCGCCACAGCCATCAAGGGCATTTTTAAATGCCGTGACAGCCAAAACAGCGGCAAAAACACCGCCATCAACCCCGTCGACTGCGTAACCCTGGACACCAAACTGGCCGCCAAGATCGCCAAGGCGGAAGCGAAACTCGACGCCACGCTCGACTCCAAGTGCACGGATGCCGACATCGCAGCTCTCGAACTGTGCAACGGCACCGCGACGACGGTGGCCGAAGCCAAGACCTGCTTACGCGCGGGCGCCAGGGAAGTTGCCGAGAGTGAGATCGCGGCCAAAGATCGTGCGGTTTCGCCCATTTCGCTTCGTGACGCGGCTTACCCACCGGCCCCGAGTTGCGGCGACGGAGTGGTCAATCAGGTTCAGAACAACTTCCAGCTGCTTGGCGAGGAATGTGACGGCGCCGACGACTCGGCTTGCCCCGGTCAGTGCGGGGCTCCGGGCGACGTGTTCCAATGCACTTGTCTCGACAATCCGCGCGTACGCTTCTTCGCCGACGGTCCCACCTCGGACCTAGACAACGGTTG
>CAZKLE010000230.1:0-2881 GCA_964553415.1 uncultured Myxococcales bacterium | reverse complement strand
TTAGGAAACCAGGAAAGCAGGAATGTCGGAAATCGTCTTTCTCCTGTCTTCCTAGTTCTACAACGCCAGCTTTCAAAATGGGTAAACCTGCCGACGTTCAATAAAGGACTTACGCCGCTTCATCTTTGCCCAGCTTCACACTTGGCGTTGTAGAACTAGATTCCTAATTTCCTCATCACTGCATTCGGCTAAACAGTTACGTAAAAAGGAAAAAGTAGGAGCGGCCAAGGACGCTTTTTCTCTTCACTTTTTCCTTTCTCCTTTTACCTTGTTTACTTGGAGCAGCAATGGCCGACGTGATTCAACTAGCCGACCTCTCCGCCGATCAGGTGCCGGAAAAACTCAAGCCGGATTACTACTTCGATTTCGAAGCCCATCCGTTCGCCCACGCCTCGTTGGTGACCGAGGCCAATTCGGTAATCGACGTGTTGGGCAAGATCGGTGGATACGCCAAGTCGTGGCTGGCCCAAAAGATCGACCAGATGAGCACAGCGGACTCCGTTCGGCTGCTCACCGAAAAGGACTTTCCCAACCGGGGCAGCGGCTGTTTCCGGGTTTTGCTTGCCGAAGGCGCCCAATTCGATCCGTCCTACTACCTGGGTAGCGCGACTTCGGACAACCCCGGCACGGTCTGCCTGGACGCGGGAGCGAAACTGCTGGGTGCCGTGGTGTACCCGAGCGAAGGCGACATCTACATCGGCCGGGACACGCTGGTCGAGCCCGGCGTAGGCATCAAGGGGCCGACGATTATCATGGAGGGGAACGAGATCCGGCACGGGGCCTACTTCCGCGGCAACGTCATCCTCGGATCGAATTCGGGGGGAACGGCATTCCGGGGAGAGCTCAAAAACGTGCTGATGTTCAACGACGCCAACTTCCCCCATCCCTCTTATCTCGGCGACAGCATTTGCGGGTTCGCGACGCATTTCGGCAACCAGGTCACGGCGGCCAATCTGGGCATCTTCCAGGGCCTCAGGGAACGGGCAAAACGAACCAACGTCGTCATCGCCCTCGACGGCGTGCGCTACGACTTAGGGTTGGTGAAAATGGGAGTCGTCATGGGCGACTTCACCCAGATCGGATGCAGCAGCGTCGTGGCGCCGGGCACGCTCATCGGTCCCCACTGCGTTGCCTACGGCTTGTGCAACATCGATCGCGGGCTGTACGATGCGCACACCCTCTTCAAGAACAAGGCCATCGGCGCTGGGGTGATCGAATTGGTCAGCGTCGACCCCAGCCGGGTGTGAGCCATGACCGACGAGATCGGTGAACTGACCGTCGAGCAGTACCTGTCGCTCACCATCTCGGCCGGCCGGGGAGAGAACAACGCGTTCCTTCAGCGGGCAATCGCGCTGCACGGCTCGCGCGACCGCGCGGTTGATGCCGCCCGGCGGTTTGCCTCACTGGTCGAGGACTTCGCCCAACGCTTCGGCGATGATCGTCGGGTCTGCCTGTACGAGTCGCCGGGCCGCGCCAACCTGATGGGCATGCACATTGACCATCGGGGCGGGATCGTCAATCCGGTGGCGACACAGGAACGCATCCGCGCGGTGTGCGGACGCCGCGACGACGATCTGATCCGCGCCCGGTCGCTGACCGATGATTACGGCCAGGGAGAGTTCCGCATCTCCGATCGTCTGCCCGGCGGCCCCATCCGTTCCCTCGGCGAGTGGCTTGACTGGACGGAAACCGAAGCAGCCGCGACCGGCGGGGGCGAGGACTTCGTCAATTACTTTGCGTGCGGCCCCCTGTACTTGGCCTGCTTTTGCTACCCCTGGGGCCGACGGTTTGCCGGGGCGGACTTTCTGCTCGACTCGGATCTTCCGCCATCGTCCGGGTTGTCCTCGTCTTCGGCTGTGGTGGTGCTCTCCACTGATTTCTTCTTGCGGTCGAATCCCGACGGGGTCGAGGACCTCTCGCTGGAAGGGTTGCTCGACGTCTACGGCTACGGTGAGTGGTACATCGGCACTCGGGGAGGCACCGGCGATCATGCGGCCATCAAGCTTTGTCGCCGAGGGGCCGTGCAGCCAATCATCACCACTCCCGATTTCCATGCCCTCGAACCTGCCCCTATGCCGAGCGGGTATGACATTATCCTCTACCAGTCCGGCGATGCGGCCAACAAGTCGGTCGAACCGTTCAAGACCGGTTTCAACGCGCCGATCATCTCCTACCAGGCCGCCGAGGCGCTGCTGACTGAATTCGTCGCCGAGCGGCACCCCGCAAGGCTGGAGGAACTTCTGGCCCGGCGAGCGACTCTCGACGTGCGACACCATCGCGTCTACCTGGGGGACGCAATCAACGAAGGAAAAAGGAAAAAGAGGAAAGGGAAAAGTGGGGGCGATGCGATCCTGTCCGAGGCAGAGCTGTATCAGTTCCTGCGGACCCTTCCGTGCGCGATGAGCCAAGAAGAGGTCCTCAAAGTCTTTGACAGGCGGGCGGATGTCTTCCGTGCCGGCATTCCGCATTCCGCACTCCGCATTCCGCACTTCCCAGTCCGCGACGCTGCGGCATTCGGGTTCAGCGAATGCGCTCGGGCAAAACATGCCGGCCGCCTGCTCGCCGCCGGCGACGTCGAGGGGTTCGCCGAGATGATGAACGTCTCGCAGATCGGGGACCGCGTCACAGAAGTCACCGAGCCGGCGAGCCGACGGATCAAGTTTCTCGAGGATGGCGTCTTGACGGAGATGGAAAGGGACGAACTTGCGATTCGTGAAATCGCAGGCGACTACCATGTGAGCACGGCCAACATCGACCGCATGGTCTCGATCTGCTTGAGCTGCCCGGCGGTGCTCGGAGCGCGTCTGAGCGGCGCCGGACTGGGCGGCATGCTAATCGTGCTCGGCGAAGAAGGTTTCGACGAGACACTCGACCCGGTGCT
>CAZKLE010000229.1:0-2909 GCA_964553415.1 uncultured Myxococcales bacterium | reverse complement strand
CCCATTGGGCTTTGACGTGCAAGAGAATGCGTTCGAAGGCTTCCCAGGCGGGCTCGTAGGGACGCTCGGGGGCACGGTAGGCTCGCAAAGCATCTTGAAGCAGCGCGATCACGGAGGCCGGAGCGGTAAAACGGAGGCTGGTCGTGGTCTCGATCGCTTGTTGGCGGATGCGCTCGATGAATTCGGTCGGGTAGTGCGCACGCATTTGCCGATCGGCCTCGGCCGAGCTGAACTCGAGGGTGCCGCCGAGAGCCGGTGGGTCCAGCGTGAGAAGCGAGTGGCTGCGATCGCTCATGTCCAGGGCCCAACGGACCTCGTCTTGCAGACGGCGGACGGTCACACGCGTGGCGCGCTCGATCCATGCCGAGGCGTTGTGCTCAGCGAGCACGGGCAACAGGATCAGTGCCCGCAGCCAAGAAAGACGACCCGTGCGATAGGCGACCGCCAACTCGCCGCGCCCGTCGGCCGGATCGCCTTCGAGACGGACCAAGCCACGGGCCTTGCGCTCGCAGATTCCTAGGCGTTCGGTGACGTAGACACCCATGGAGCGATAGCCGATGTGGCGGTGCAGGCCGAGGCGCCGAAAAGTCGCCAGCAGACGGCCCAACTGCCAATCGATGGTTTGCATCGAACGCAGTACGGAGCGCAGGGCCTGATCGAGCTGGTCGGCGCCAAGGTCGTCGAGCGCTTCGTCGATGCCGGCTGTCGCGACGGTGCCGTTGCCATCGACCACAGTTGTGCCGCCATCCGTTGTGTCGCCATCCAACAGGCCGGCCAGACCGACGTCGAGCACGTCAATGTCCGCGCCGGTGTGGGCACGGACGAGGCTGCGCAACTCTTCGAACTCTCGCTCCCAGCTATCGTGGCGCCCGTCGTCGTCATCGGTGTCGGCTTCCGAGGGTTCGCCGGTCCCGGATTCCGTAGGCACATCAGGCACATCCAGAGGCGCCGCCGACAGAGCCTCGGCGCAAACGGCTTCGAGTGCCTGCCAGGCGGCCAGCACGGTGCCGCTCGAGCGTGAGGCCAACTCGGCAAGCTCGCGCCAAAGCGGTCGCATATGGACGGGGCAGGCAATGCGAAGCTGCACGCGCGGTTCGCCGTCGATCAAATCGCCGTCGGAGACGCCCACGGGTGGGCGCTCCCGCGAACCCTCGCCCGTAGGATGGGGATCCTTTCCATGTTTGGCGATATGCCCGGCCAACTCACGAGTGCTCATGGTCCGGGCCAACGCGATCCAATCTTCGGCCGTCTCTTGGGTGGCAAGCTCGCAAACGGTGCGCAGCTTGGTCCAGTTCAGCCATCCCGAACGATAAGCCTGGGCCAGCCGGGGAATGGCGCGGACGGCTCGCCAGACCCGTGCGGCCGACTGCAACTCGCGGCCCGAGATACCAAGGCACTCGATCGCGTAGTCGCTGAGGCGGGCAAAGCCGAGACTATGATAGCTGCGTGAGTCCAACACGCACGCCGCCAGCCGTCCGAGGCGCAGCCGGCAGACCGACTCGTGGCGCGAAAGCCGTACGAGATAGCGATCGAGCACGACGGCGGCACCCTCGCGGTCGATGTGAGGGAGTTCGTCTCTGGCCGGATGCTCGAGATAGGCCGCCGGCACGAGGGCCGCGGCGGGCGGCTCCTCGGCCCGATGATCGGATCCAGCCGGTCCGGGCAAGGCTGCAGCACCGTCGAGTAGTCGCGCAGCACCGTCGGCCAGTCGCGCAGCGCCGGTCGGTCCGACCACCGCGGCCAACCCGGCCAAAGGGGCAAAAGAACGAGCACGATCGTGGGCTTGGACAGTAATCATGGGTTACCCAACATGGGCGAAGATAATACGAAAGTAGTGGCACCGTCAATCGAAACCACACGCCCACCGCCAACACATTCACGCAATGTAATAATGAGCCACGCGGGGCAACGGCGAGCCGTACCTGGGGGCGGGGTGATCGTGTTGCGCCAGCGTCTCCGCCGGGTTCAGAAACAAGAAGCGGCCGCGTCCGCGGCGGGGATGAGCGCGCGTAGCGCTTGCAAGTGGAAGCCGACGCCGATGCGCTCGTCGCCCGCCACGGTCACGACCGTGGTCGCCACAGGGTCACGACCGTGGTCCCCACAGGATCACGGCCGCGCCGAGCAAACAGATCAGTCCTCCCGCCGTATCCCAACGGTCGGGTCGCATACCTTCGACGATCCAGAGCCAAAGGAGAGAAGTGACGATGTACACACCGCCGTAGGCGGCAAAAGCTCGGCCGGCATAGGCTGAGTCTACGCGAGTCAGGCAGGTCGCAAAGAGCACGAGGCTGCCGATACCCGCCACGGTCCACCAAGGGCTACGGCCCAGGCGCAGCCAAGCCCAGAATGCGAAGCAACCAACGATCTCTAAGATCGCCGCAAGCAGGTATAGGCCGAGGGTGGGGAGAAGCGTCACCGAATCAATGAACCTGATCACCACTGAGGTAGCGCCCATTCTCGAAGCGGGCGAAGAAGGACTCGAGCATCGGATGCTGGATCGGGCTCGCGCTTTCATCGGGCTCCAGATTTCTTTCGGCTACATACGTCGAAGACGCCGCCTCATGAACCAGCACATGGTACCAAGGCTTGTCTTTTGGAGGACGCGATTTCGCGACTGCTTGGTACCACTCTTCGGTTGATTGGAAATTCGGATCGACGTCTACGATTACGCCGCGATAGCCGAAAAGACGGTGGTGAATTAGGTCTCCAACGCTGAATTGCGCCCGCGTGATTTTCGTTACCGTTCCCATAGGTTCATCGTCTCTCTCCCCCACCGGCCTATTCCGCGCCGATAAGCGGCATGGCTTGGGTAAGCCGGGTGGGACTCTTTCATACTCCGACGGCTTGGGCGGATACAGGGCGGTGATCCTCGCCCACGTTACGTCACCGCGAGTATTTCGCTTAAAGCC
>CAZKLE010000228.1:0-2936 GCA_964553415.1 uncultured Myxococcales bacterium | reverse complement strand
CGTCAAGGACTGCGTAGTTGTGACCCGCCCGAGTGTGTCGATCTCCGCGCGCCGGCCTGAGAGCCACCGGCCTGACCGGGTTGGTCCCAATTCGGCTGACGGGAAACACTCAGCCTAACTCGGCTCTCCCAAGACGAAAAGCTGCCAGGGCTCCGGAACGCCCTCGAGCGTGTGAGATCCACGGTCCTCGATACAAAAATCTCTTCCGGCTTGGCATTGCTCATGACGCGCGAGGCGGTGTGAACGGCTACCTATCCCGTGCTCCGTAATGATCTGATCCAGTAGCTGTGCAACCGATTCCTCGGAAAGACCAGCGGGGTAATCGTCGGTGGCCTCGGTGGCATGTATACGAGGCATCCCATCGACCAGCACCAATCGATCAATTCGCGTGGGAGCCGTCGCAGCGAAGAAGGCTGCATAGCAGCATGTAAACGCCGGTGAAAGAATGGACCACTGAAGCGACGGGATGGGCCGGTTACGCCGGTCTAAAAGTGTACCGTCGCTTGGAGCCTTGGGCGGGGTTGCCGCAAGCAACCTGGTACAAGGCTAAGGATGTATTCAGTGGAGTTGTATGCACGGGTCCGACGTGCCTGTCACGTCGAAGGGATGAGCGTCCGGGAAGCGGCGCGTAAGTTTGGACTGCACCGCGACACGGTGCGCAAGATGCTACGGTACTCGGTTCCACCGGGCTACCGGAGCGAGAATCAGCGAGCCCGGCCCAAGCTCGATGCCTACACGGCGGTCATCGATCAGATTTTAGAGACTGATCGGTCCTTGCCGAACAAGCAGCGCCATACGGCTACCCGGATATTCAAGCGACTGCGCAGCGAGTATGGGTTTACCGGCGGCGTCACGATCGTCAAAGACTACGTGCGCGAGCAGCGGCTGTGTGCGCGCGAGATGTTTGTGCCGCTCACGCACGCGCCCGGCCATGGTCAGGCCGACTTCGGTGAGGCATTGGCCATCATCGCGGGGGTGCGCCGCAAGGCACACTTCATAGCCGTCAGCCTTCCCCACAGCGATGCCGGCTTCCTCAAGGCCTATCCCGCCGAGACCACCGAGGCATTCCTTGACGGCCACAATGCTGCCTTCGCCTTCTTTGGCGGAGTTCCACTGACAATGCTCTACGACAATACCAAGATCGCCGTGGCGCGCATCCTCGGCGACGGCAAACGCAAGCGTACCCGGCGTTTTGAAGAGCTGTGCTCGCATTATCTGTTCGCCGACCGATTTGGCCGGCCTGGCAAGGGCAACGACAAGGGCAATGTCGAGGGACTGGTCGGGTTTTCGCGGCGCAACTTCTTTGTTCCGATCCCGGAGGTTGAGAGCTTCGAGGCGCTAAACGCCGATCTCGAGCGCCAGTGCCGCGAGCGCCTCGGCGCTCGCCTTCGTGGGCAGACCGAGACCATCGGCGAGCGCCTGGAGCGTGATCGCGCGGCGCTGCTGCCGCTGCCGGCGGCTCCCTATGATGCCTCGGAGAAGTGCGGTACGCGGGTAAGCTCTCTCTCGTTGGTTCGTTACCGCTGCAACGATTACTCGGTCCCCGTGGCCTTTGGGCACCGCGAGGTGCTCGTGCGTGGCTACGTCGGTGAGGTCGTCATCAGCTGCGGCACCGAGGTCATCGCACGGCATTCTCGCTCCTATGAGCGGGAGGATTTCATCTTCGATCCTTTGCACTACCTCCCGCTGCTCGAGCACAAGACGGGAGCCTTGGATCAAGCGGCGCCGCTTGCCGGCTGGGAGCTACCCGGCGAGTTCGCCAGCATCCGGCGTCTGCTCGAGGCACGCATGGGCAAGGCCGGTAAGCGTGAGTACGTGCAGGTTTTGCGGCTCTTGGAGACCTTCCGGCTAGAGGAGGTCCGAGCGGGGATCGCCGCGGCTCTCGGGCTCGGCGCGATCGGCTTTGACGCCGTAAAGCACCTGGTGCTTTGCACGATCGAGCGCCGTCCGCCCAAGCTCGACATGGAGGTCTATCCCTATCTGCCACGGGCCAACGTGCGGGCGACATCGGCCAAGGCCTACCTGAGCTTGCTCGAAGGGGCCAGGCCGTGAGCAATACCCCGCAGGTGCTGCTTGCCCATCACCTAAAGATGCTCAAGCTGCCGACGTTTCTACGCGAGTACGACAAGGTCGCCCGGCGCTCGGCACAAGACGGCCTCGATCACGTCGGATTCCTGCTGCGTCTGGTCGAACTCGAGCTGATCGACCGCGAGCGCCGCATGGTCGAGCGCCGTATCAAGGCCGCCCGCTTCCCGACCACCAAGAGTCTGGACACTTTCGATTTCAAGGTCATTCCCTCACTGAACAAGCGCCTGGTCGGGGAACTGGCCCGCTGCCAGTACATCGAGCGACATGAAAACGTGATCGCCGTGGGCAACAGCGGAACGGGGAAAACCCACGTCGCATTGGGTCTTGGCCTGGCAGCTTGCCAGCGTGGCCTGACGGTCAGGTTTACAACCGCCGCCGCGCTGGCCCATGAGCTGATGGAAGCCCGAGACGAGAGGCGGCTGCTGCGGCTGCAAAAGCACCTGGCGGCCTACAAGCTTCTCATCATCGACGAACTCGGCTTTGTGCCGCTTTCCAAGACGGCGGCAGAATTGCTCTTCGAGGTTTTCAGCCAGCGTTACGAGCATGGATCGACTCTGGTCACGAGTAATTTACCCTTCGATGAGTGGACCGAAGTCTTTGGCTCCGAGCGGCTTACAGGCGCACTGCTGGACCGGCTGACCCATCACGTCCACATCCTCGAGATGAACGGCCAGAGCTACCGTCTCACCAACAGCAAGAAACGCCTGGCCAAGCAGACGGCCGACGCGAAACCCACCCCGCAGCCCGCCTAGTCGCCAGCCCCTCAAAAGCCGGACAGATCGGAAGAGCACATGTCTGAACTCCAGTCACATTCAGAAATATCGTATGCCGTCTTCTGCTTGAAAAAA
>CAZKLE010000227.1:0-2979 GCA_964553415.1 uncultured Myxococcales bacterium | reverse complement strand
CTACGATCTTTCCGCCGATCCCGGCGAACGCTCCGATCGTAGGACGGTCGAAGCCCGGCGCTGCGCGAGGATGATAGGCGACCTACGCGCTTGGATCGGGCGTGGCCGAGCGCTCGGACCGGGGCCGGCTGCGCCTCGTATCGACGGGCGCAAACTCGAAAACCTTCACTCGCTCGGGTATATCGACTGACCGGCGCAGGGCCGGGTCGCCTCGAAATTATCCGGGGGGCATTGACAGAGAGCCGCCCCTACCCGCCAACTGGTATGTTACGCGGTTTGATGTGCGCCCCACTGTGCCCGTAGGGGCGGTCGGTGCTGCGTCGAGCCGGGTACGAAAGTCGGTTTTCGGCTTTAGGAAGGGGCCGCCGGGCCCGGCGATACGTGGTCCGGTGCGGTCTTCGTTTGACGGTGGTGGTTTGTTTCGATGCCCCACCCCCCGGTCGGGGGGTGGGCCGGGCGGGCAGCTTCGTTGCGCGCGCGAATGGGATCATGACGAAAAAGGGACACAAAAAGCGCAAGCAAAGCCGGCCCATCGTGGGTTGGCGCGGCGCGGGCTACGCGTTGGCCGTCATCGTCACGGGTCTGAGCTGTTTTGCCTCCCCGGTTCATGCTTGGGACGCCCGTTTGCTGTGGACCGCCCGCAGCCAGGCCTCGGGCTACCGCGTGTTCGTGCGCCGGCAGGGGCAGCCTTTTGCCGCCGGCGACGACGTCGGTCTACTGACACCGAGTTCCGCCGGTGTGGTCAGCACGATCGTCCGTGGCTTGCCCATCGGGACGACCGTGTACTTCACCGTCACCAGCTACGACGAAACCTCCCGGGACGGGCCGCAGTCCAACGAACTGTCTCTTCGTTACGCGCAAGTAGCGACTGTCATCGATTCCGACGGCGATGGCCTGACCGATGCCGAAGAAGACCTGAATTTGAACGGGAAGGTCGATGCCGGCGAGACCGATCCGTTCAACCGTGACAGCGATGCCGACGGCCTCGATGATGGTTTCGAGGTTCGTCAACTCGGCAGCAACCCTCTGTCGGCCGACACCGACGCAGACGGCAGTGGGGATGCCGTCGACAATTGTCCCACTCGCAGCAATCCCAATCAGGCTGACGACGACGGTGATCTGTTCGGGAATGTCTGCGACAACTGTTCCAACGAATTCAACCCCGATCAACGCGACAGCGACGGATCCTTGGGCGGTGACGTTTGTGATCCGTGCCCGGCGGATAGCGCCGACCGTTGTGATCGGCGGCGCTCGGGCGGGATGAGTCTCGACGACGTCGGCGGCGGGTTCTCCACCCCGGATGGGGCGGTTACCGTACAAACCGATGCCGGTGTCTTGATTGAGCCGACCAGCGTTTCGGTCACCGAGAATCTTGCCGACTTCGCTTTGCCTTCGGACAGGGTGGCCATGGTCGTCGATGTGGAGCCGGCACAGGCCACCCTCGCGGCGCCGCTGCACATCGATGTTCGGTGGGACGACGCCGATAACGACGGTTTTGTCGATGGCATCAGCCCGCCGTTGCCGGAAAGCGACCTGAAGGTCTGGCTTGATCGTTCGGAGTTGACCGCCCCCTGCGGGGCTCCGCAGTCACAGTCGAGCGCCTGCGGAGCGGCTTGTTGCGATCCACAGGCCAATCGTTGGAGCCTCTCGGTCGATGGCTTGGGCCGCTTCGTGCTTGGTGGCGCGTCTTGCGGCAACGGCTTGCTCGACGCCTTCGAGGACTGCGACGACGGTAACCTCGTTGACGGAGACTGTTGCTCTGCTCAGTGCCGTCTCGAGCCTACGGGCTCGAGCTGCGACGATGCGGATTCGTGTACGCTCGCCGATGCCTGCGACCAGGGTGTTTGTTACCCCGGATTTTTCGGCAGGGCGGCACGTACCAAACTCCGCATCGCACTCAAGCCGGGTGCGAGCGACGATGTGCTTGCTCTGCGTGCCTCGTTCCCGCCTCTAGAGCTGCGTGCGCCGCCCACGGAGACCGGAGTTGCCATCGAGGTGTTCGATCGCAACGGCGGTTCCGTGTATCAGGCCTTGGTACCGGCGAGCAAGTTCTTCAACGTCAAAAACAAGAATAAGAAGTATAAATTCCGCGACACCCGCAGCTCGGTTCCGTCTGCCAACGGCATCTACAAGGTTCAGGTGAATCGAGATCTGAAGCAGGAACGGGGAAAACTCAAAGTGGTCATGCGCGACCATGATGTTTCCCCCGCTATCATGCAGGGGGAGGTGACCGCTATCATGCGTTTCGGAGCCACTGACACAGGTGACTGCATGACGGCGGAGCGCATGGACTGCAAGATAAACACCAAACGCAAGGTCAAACGCATGCGTTGCAAGAATTAAACCCGCAGGTAAAAATTCTTGCACACGTGCGCAACTCCGTCGGCTAGGATGGATGTGTGCGGTTTGTGGTGGACGAGGCGGCCGATGGGGCCCGCGTGGCGGAACAGCGCCGCGAACGCGGGGATGACTCCGGGATGGAGGCGGACCTTCATAGGCGAATCCGTAGGATCGCCGTGTCGAGTTTCTTGCTTTTTTCGGCCTGCGTGTTGACGTTCGCTTATGCGTCGGCACCCACGACGAGCTTCGCCCTGCCACAGGAAATCCTGCGTCCGAGTCTGCGCGGGACCGAAATCGTGCGCTCGATTCTCGGCCGCTTGCAGCGTAACCGGATTTCGATGCCGATTCCGGTCGACGATGCGGTGAACTCACTCGACCGTGAGATCATCAAGCGCTTCGATTGTCCGGCTGGTGCTACCGTAGACTCCGTCGACGTACGCGTCCGGACCCGCCACGTTGGCTGGAACCGCCGCCTCGCCGTCGAGCACAGCATGGGAACCTACTACTGGAACGTCGAAGTCGTGACCCGTGGGCGTCACGAAACCATTCGTGCGCACAACTGGTTGATGATCGATCCGCGCTCGACCGGCGTACGTGAGGCCGCCTTCGGCACCGGCGAGGTGACCAACGAAGCCCTTT
>CAZKLE010000226.1:0-2993 GCA_964553415.1 uncultured Myxococcales bacterium | reverse complement strand
CCCTTGGTGCATCCATTTCCCGTAGAGGAGAGCGAGGATGCCGAGTTCGCGCGTTTTTCTTCGGATCTCGAACGCTTTCTCAAGAACGAGGTCGATTCGGTCGAGATCGATCAGACCGGCGAGTATCCGGAACACGTAGTCGACGGACTGAGAAAACTCGGCGCCTTCGGCATCAAGATTTCCAAAGAATACGGAGGCCTTGGCTTTTCCGTAGGCCAGTACTGCAAGACCATGGAGTTGATCGGCAGCTACGATGGCAACCTGATCGCGCTGCTGTCGGCCCATCAGTCCATCGGCGTGCCCCAGCCGCTGAAGCTGTTCGGTAGCCCGGAACAAAAGCAAAAGTATCTTCCCCGCTGCGCCAAAGGCGCGATCTCGGCCTTCGCGCTCACCGAGCCCCATGCTGGTTCGGACCCGTCGAGCCTTTCTACGACCGCCGTTGCCCAGGGTGACGGTTTTCTTCTCAACGGCGAGAAGCTCTGGTGCACGAACGGTACGCTGGCCGAATTGCTGGTAGTGATGGCGCGCGACCCGGAGACGAAAAAGATCAGCGCATTTGTGGTTGAGACCGACTCGCCCGGTCTCAAAGTGGAGCACCGTTGCCGTTTCATGGGGCTAAAAGCGATCGCCAACGGTGTGATCAGTTTCAAAGACGTATTCGTGCCTCGCGAAAACCTCATCGGCAAAGAGGGTAGTGGTCTCAAAATCGCATTGGTCACGCTCAATACCGGGCGTCTGAGCCTGCCGGCTGCGTGCACCGGTCAGGCCAAACAGTGCCTGCGCATCGTCGAGAAATGGGCCAATGTACGTAACCAATGGGGCGTTCCCATCGGTAAGCACGAAGCGATCTCGCACAAGATCGCCGACATGGCGGCGACGACGTTTGCCATGGAAAGCGTGTACCTGTTGTCGAGTTCAATGGCCGATCGCGGAGATTATGACATTCGTCTCGAAGCCGCGGCGGCCAAAGAGTGGAACACCGTGCAGGGGTGGCGGCTCACCGACATGACACTGCAGATACGGGGCGGCCGCGGTTATGAAACCGAGAGTTCTCTGGCCGCGCGAGGGGAAATCGCCGTCGGCGTCGAGCGCATGTTGCGCGACTGCCGCATCAATCTGATCTTTGAAGGTTCGAGCGAGATCATGCACTTGTTCATGGCGCGCGAAGCTGTGGACAAACATCTCCAGGTTGCCGGCGTGATGATCGATCCCAAATCGAGCATGTCGGCCAAGCTGTCGGCGTTGCCTGCGATTCTCGGCTTCTATGCCGGATGGTATCCGCCTCTGTGGCTGAAGGGATTGACCATCATGGGCCGCTACGGCGACTGGGGGCCTCTGACGGGGCACCTTCGCTTCATCGATCGCGCCAGTCGAAAGCTCGCGCGTTCGTCGTTCCACGGCATGGTGATCTACCAGGCCAAGATGGAGCGGAAGCAGGGCTTCCTGTTCCGCGCCGTCGACATCGTCATGGAGCTGTTTGTGATGGCGGCGACGATCTCACGTGCGCGTGGCATGTCGGATTCGGGCCTGCCGGAGGCGCGTCGTGCGCAAGAACTCGCTGATCTCTTCTGCCGCAGCTCGCGCCGCAAGGTGAAGCGCCTGTTCCGCGACCTTTGGGCCAACGAGGACACCCTCAAGAACGCCGTCGCGGCCAGCGTTCTCAATGGCGAGCAGGATTGGCTCGAGCACGGTGCCGTCGATCTCGGCTGGACCCCCGACGCGTTCCGGCCGCGGCCTTTTAGCGACCTTGCCGGTACGACGGCGGGCGACGACGGCACGGGCCGCGAAAAAACAGCCTCGGCGGGCTGAAAAGGCGGCTGCGTAGCGCCTCAGTCGGGGTCGCTGAACTCGGGCGGGCGTTTTTGAAGGTTGGCGGCGACCGCCTCGATCTGATTGGGCGAGCCGATCAAACGGGATTGCAAATCGGCTTCGAGTTCCAACCCCGTGCGTACGTCGACCACGCGCGACTCGTTGAGTACGCGTTTGGCCGAGCGAACGGCATCGGGGGATTTGCCGGCAATCTCTTGCGCCATCGCCAGGGCGTCGCGCCGAGGGTCGTCGCTCGAGTGGCTGCAGAGCCCGAGGTCGACGGCTTCGGTGCCCGAGACGATGCGCCCGGTGTAGGTGAGTTCTTTGGCTACGTCCCCACGCACAAGATGGCGCAGGGTCTGCGTGCCGCTCATGTCGGGGATTAGCCCCCATTTAATTTCCATGACCGACAGCCGCGCATCCGGGCGTACGAAACGGATGTCGGCTGCGAGCGCAATCTGCAGGCCGCCGCCATAACAATGCCCCGAGATTGCGGCGATCACCGGAACCGGCAGTTCGGTCCAGGCATAGGCCGGTGCCTGGGCGACGTTGGCCAGGCGGCCCTCCTCACGAGCCAGCAGCCGTTGGCCGATCTCGGCCCCTTCGCCCATGGCCATGAAGCTGGCAAAGTCCAGCCCGGCGCAAAACGACGGGCCTTCGCCCGAGAGAACGACCACGCGCAGAGAGCGATCGGCTGCCAGCTGATACCCGGTATCGGTCAGGGCGCGGAACATCTCGTTGTCCAGCGCGTTGTGCTTCTCGGCCCGGTTCAGGCGGACGTCGGCTACGCCGCCCTCGGTGTTGACGATGACTCGGTCCGACATGAGTGCTCAGCCGGCCTTGGCCGCCGACACGGAGTCCTCGCTACCTTCCCAAATCTGTGTTTGCAGGACATCCTCTACGGTTTCGGCTCGGCGTACGAGTTTCAAAGCCCCGTCGCTGTCGACGGCGTAGACGGCGTTGCGCGCACGCGTGAACTGATTGGATCGCGCGATGCTGTAAGCGCCGATGTCGAGGATGGCGAGCGGCGAACCCTCGCGCGCACCGACGACCGCGCGTTCGAAGTACAACACGTCCTGCGTGGCCAAGGTCGGTCCGGCGATATTGTATTCCTGCGAAGGGCCGTCGGGGGCTTGCCCCGGAACGACAAGGCGCCACTCGGAAAAGAACAGGTTCTCCGGGAT
>CAZKLE010000225.1:0-2995 GCA_964553415.1 uncultured Myxococcales bacterium | reverse complement strand
ATCGATTCGGCGTGCTCCAGCGCGCCGCTCTAAAGGGTGAGGGTGCCGATACCTTGTTGCTCTCGGCCACTCCGATTCCACGCACGCTGTCGCTGGTCCTGTTCGGTGATATCGAGGTATCTCTCCTTGATGAATTGCCGCCGGGACGTAAGCCGGTGACGACTCGGGTTCTGCGTAGTCAGGCCCGGCCGCGGCTGTACGAACGAATGGCTGCTTCCATGCGGCGTGGCCGACAGTGTTACATCGTCTACCCCCTGGTCGAAGAGTCCGAGAAGATGGACCTGTCCGATGCCTCATCGATGGCCGAAGAGCTGCAATCGGGCCCGTTCGCGGACTATCGCGTCGGATTGATCCACGGGCGCATGAAGAGCGACGAGAAAGACGCCGTCATGCGTCGGTTTCGTGCCGGAGAACTCCACTGCCTGGTAGCCACGACCGTGATCGAAGTTGGTATCGACGTGCCGAATGCGACCATCATGGTGATCGAGCACGCCGAGCGTTTCGGGCTGGCTCAGCTGCACCAGCTGCGCGGCCGCGTAGGGCGGGGTAGCGAAGAAGCGTTCTGCTGTTTGGTCGCCGATCCGGGGCTGAGTCCTGAGGCCTTCGAGCGCCTGCGCATTCTGGAGACCACCGGCGACGGTTTTGAGGTGGCCGAGGCCGACTTGCGATTGCGTGGTCCCGGCGAGTACCTGGGCACGCGTCAATCGGGTATTCCGGCTCTGCGCGCGGCCAATCTCGTGCGCGATGCGAAACTGTTGGAGACGGCCCGTCGCGAGGCGCTTGCGTGGCTCGAGCGTGACCCGGGACTCACTCAACCCCGATCGCAGGAACTGCGCCGAGCCGTGGAGCGTCGGTGGGGAGACAAACTCTCCTTGGCGGTCGTCGGATAAACCGGAGTCCGAAGCGGGCTGCGCGAACGTGGGCTTGGCCGCGAAAAGGGAAAGGTCTAGTTGTGGTTGCGACCATGATCGAAGACAAGGCCGAAAAACTATTACAGGACTGGATTGCACGAGAAGAGACGGCCGAAGCGATGATTCCCATCATCGGCCATCTTTACCGTGACCGGCAGCTGCTGACCAAGCTCTACGGTTGTGTGCTGGTGGACAAAAGTCCCATCGAGATCATAAAGGCGCATAGGTTCGCTAGGTTGGTGACCGGTGCAGAGCTGTCGGTGCACGACAGTTTCCTGGTGCTAAAGGCCGTAGCGGCGCTCGACTTGCCGCCGCTGCGCGTAGACATCGGAAAGCTCACCACACGCTATCTCGAGAGAATGGACTCGGTGCCGATACAGGAGTTTCTCGAGGGCGAATTTGCCTCTCTGGACCAGTCGCGTATCGAAACTCGTAGCGTCAAGCCGCAAGATGTGGTCCTCTACGGGTTCGGCAGGATAGGCCGTTTGCTTGCGCGGCTTTTGATCCAGAAGACCGGCGCAGGCGACAAGTTCAGGCTTCGCGCGGTGGTGGTGCGTCCGGGTGGCGAGGATGATCTACGCAAGCGTGCGGGGCTCCTGCGCCGTGACTCTGTACACGGGCAGTTTCTCGGCACCATCTCGGTTGATGAAGAAGACAATGCGATCCTCGCCAACGGCAACTTCATCCGACTTATCTACGCGGATGCTCCCGACAAGGTGGATTACGAGGCGCTGGGTATCGAAGGCGCGATCCTCATAGACAACACTGGGCGATGGCGCGACGAAGCCGGCTTGAGCCGGCATTTGCAGTCTCCCGGTATCAGCAGGGTGGTGCTGACGGCGCCCGGCAAAGGCGATATCCCCAACGTCGTCTACGGAGTCAACCACGACGAACTAGGCAAAGACTGTAAGCTTATCTCGGCGGCCAGCTGCACGACCAACGCGATCGTCCCGGTGTTCAAAGTCGTCAACGACGGATTCGGTGTCGTGCACGGTCATGTCGAGACGTGCCATTCCTACACCAACGATCAGAACCTCATCGACAACTACCACGCCAAACACCGTCGCGGTCGTTCGGCGCCTCTGAACATGGTGATCACCGAGACCGGTGCGGCCAAGGCAGTGGCCAAGGCTCTGCCCGAGCTGGCCGGCAAGCTAACCGGCAACGCGATCCGGGTGCCGACCCCTGATGTATCGCTTGCGGTACTGAGTTTGCGTTTGTCGCGAAAGACGACCGTCGAGGAGCTGAATGAGCATCTTCGCTATCACGCTCTCGAAGGTCCCTTGCAGCTGCAGATCGATTATTCGAACTCTCCCGAAGTGGTATCGAGCGACTTTGTAGGTAACGGCCACGCGGGGATCATAGACTCGGTTGCGACCATCGTGGATGGAGCCGATTGCGTTCTCTACGTTTGGTATGACAACGAATTCGGCTACGCCTGCCAGGTGACGCGTATCGTCGAGCGTTTGTCCGGATTGCGTAGGCCGCGGTTTCCCGAAGACCGTGAGCGGTAGCGATGCCACGATTCCCGTCCATGGGCGCGGAGGGGCGGGCCGTATAGCGCTATTTCTCTCATTTTTCAGCTGCGTCAGGGGAGGGGCCACCTGCCCCGACCAAAACTCCAAACCTCTTCTCGAGTGTCCGGTCCTTACCCGCATGCCCGTGTAATCCGCTAACACCCTGGCCGATCCCAAGGATCGCGTGTTCCTGGGGCCAGTGGATCTCGAACTCGGGCTGAAAGCCGTGCTCATTCCGGGCTGTGCCACCGTTTTTCTCGTGGCGGTGCTGCCGTGCGCTGCTGCCGGTCCGACTCCCGCGACGGACGAGTTCGAGGGTGCCACCGACGCCGAGTCCCGCCCTCTCGCCACGGGTGCGACACCACGTCAATACGAGACCTCCTTTGGGATGAGAGACCGTGCCCCCGACGGCATCTCGATGTCCGGGCTCGGTTTTATGACAAGTTTGCTTTGACGCCTAGACTGGTACGTTTCGACCATTACATCGCGTGAATATGTCGGCGGTCGCCCGTGGTTTTGTGTTGACGCCGGCATCACTTTCGTATTATCTTCGCCTCTACCGGGTCC
>CAZKLE010000224.1:0-3003 GCA_964553415.1 uncultured Myxococcales bacterium | reverse complement strand
GGAAGCTACCTTCTTCTCGGCAGTTTGTTGGGCCTGCCGGCCGAGACCGCACTGGCCATCTCGCTGGCAAAACGGGTACGCGAGCTTTTGCTCGGTGTACCGGGTCTCCTCAGTTGGCAGCTGGGAGAGGGGCGGAGCTTGATCGGCCGTCGCAAGCGCGTTCCCGCGGCCGCCGAGGTGACCGGCCGCGCCGCTCTCGACGGAGCCTCATTGGAAAACAACAGACGAACGCGATGAACTGCGGGCCTTGGCGGCTCAGGCACGAGCGAGAGGGCAGGAAGTGAGCAACATGAACACGAACGACAATTCCATTTCTCCTCCGACCGGCAAACTCGGTGTTCTCCTTCCCGGTATGGGGGCGGTGTCGAGCACTCTGATTGCGGGTATCGAGCTGTACAAGCGCGGCCTGGGAAAGCTCGTCGGCTCCTTGACCCAAAACCAATCGATCCGTCTCGGCAAACGATACGAGGGCCGTTCCTGTCCCATTCGTGACTTCGTGCCATTGGCCTGCCCCGAGGACTTGGTCTTTGGCGGCTGGGACATTCGTGCGGATTCGCTGTATCAGGGTGCGATCACGGCCGGTGTGCTGCCGCCCGAAGAACTCGAGCCGGTGCGCGAGCAGCTCGAGGCGATCAAGCCCATGCCGGGCATCTACGACCATCGCTATCTGCGTAACCTGGAAGGCACGCACGTCAAGCAGGGCGCGACGAAGATGGATCTTGCCCGGCAAGTCATGGACGACATAGAAGCTTTCCGCGAACGGCACGGCCTCGATCGCTTGGTCATGATCTGGTGCGGATCGACCGAAGTCTTGCCCGAGGATTCCCCGCTGCACGAGAGTGTCGAGGCTTTGGAGCGTGGGCTTGCCGACAACGCAGCCGAGATCCCTCCGTCGATGATCTACGCCTACGCGGCCATCAAGCTCGGCGTGCCCTACGCCAACGGTGCGCCCAACTTGAACGGCGATACGCCGGCGCTCATCGAACTGGCCGGCGAGACGGGGACGCCGATTGCGGGCAAGGATTTCAAGACCGGGCAGACCTGGATGAAGACTCTGATCGCGCCGGGCATCAAGGCGCGCATGCTCGGACTCAACGGCTGGTACTCGACCAACATTCTCGGCAACCGCGACGGTGAGGTGCTCGATGACCCGGGTGCGTTTCGAACCAAAGAAAAGAGTAAGCTCTCCGTGCTCGACTCCATCCTCGATGCCGAAGCCTATCCGGATCTATACGGCGATTTTCACCATAAGGTTCGCATCGACTACTACCCGCCGCGCGGCGACGCGAAGGAGGGCTGGGACAACATCGATATTTTCGGCTGGATGGGCAAGCCGATGCAGATCAAGATCAATTTTCTCTGTCGCGATTCGATCCTTGCCGCGCCCATCGTGCTCGATCTCATCCTGTTCATGGATCTCGCCAAGCGCGCCGGACTGAAAGGCATCCAAGAGTGGCTGTCGTTCTATTTCAAGTCGCCGCAGTGCCGTCAGGACATGAAGCCGGATCACGATCTGTTCATCCAGCACCTCAAGCTGCAAAACACCTTGCGTATTCTCATGGGCGAGGAAGTGCTCGACCACTCGGGGCTCGATTATTACGAGCCGGAACGCGGCACCCGGGTTCCTTCGCGGCCGCCGAAACCCCTGTAGGGGAGTCTAGGGCAGGCCCGCCTGCGGCCGCCATTCGTCGTAGGCCGACGATGTGCGGGCGCAGCCGACCGTGCAGGTCTTGTGGCAGGGCTTGGCGGTGTGAAACTGACTGCGCAGGTCGGCGTAACCGTAGTTCAACAAGTCTTTGTCCAGCACGCCGCGAGTCTGCGAGCACCACTGCACCTTGCCGAATTCATCTACGTATAGGTAGCGTGCGCCCGCGCGGCAACGGAACGGAGCTTCGCCGTCGGAGGTAAGACGGTCGCGATAGTTGTGGGCTTCGGCGGCCTTGCGTCCGATGCGGCGCTGAACCTCGTGATAGGCGGCCATTTCTTCCGGCGTCAGTTGCAGGCGCCCCTGGTCGTCATGGATGAGCAGAACCCGTGGCGCGAATCCCGCATTTTGCGCGAAGTCGATGACCTCGAGCACCTCTTCGGGCGGCGCACTGCCGATGACACCGCTCATCACGACGGCGAACTTCTTGTGACGGGCCAACATCGAAAGCTTCTCGCGCAAATGCGATAGGACCTTGATGGTCACTTCGTTGGCGGCTACGCCGTCGACGCTCACCTGCATGTCGGTCAGGCCGCAGGAGTTGAGAGTCTCCACCAGTTCGGGGGTCAGGCGCACGCCGTTGGTAATTATCATGCGGCGGCGAAAACCGAGACGGCGCATCTCACGCAGCAAGTCGGGCAGGTCGGGATGCAGCGTCGGTTCGCCGCCCGTCAAGCAGGTCGCCCAGCAGTGTAAGTCGCGCAGCTTGCGAAGGCGTGCCATCAGCAGGTCGGTGTCGACGGGCTCGGAGACGCGGTCGAATTCGGAACAGTAGCCGCAACTGAGGTTGCAGCGTCGTATGATGACGAGCTGTGCGAGGAACGGGCCGTAGCGCAGCCATTGCGAGTGCGTCAGCGGGCGCGTTTCCGGATCGGTGCCCGCGATGTCGCGCGCTGTTGCTTTGGATTCCATGTTCGCGTTAGTTGGGCTCGGCACGGACGGATACTATACGGGTCGCGCAAGAATAGTTACAAAGTGACACGATCCGCCCGACCCGAAGCATCCGCAGCAAAGCACACCCCGATCGTTACCGCGGTGATCGTCGCCGCCGGTATGGGCAGTCGTTTGCGTGATCAGGACGGCGACGTGCCCAAACCGCTGCGGCCTCTTATTACAGTGCCGCTTATCGCGCGGGTCATGGCCGCGGCGGCGCGCGCAGGGATTCGCCGCTTCGTCGTCGTCATCGGCTACCGGGCCGGGCGTATGCGACAGGCTTTGCCCGCCCTGGTTCCGGCGGGCTGCGAAGTGGAACTGGTCGAGAATCCGCGTTTTCAAGATCCCAACGGTGTGTCTGTGCT
>CAZKLE010000223.1:0-3064 GCA_964553415.1 uncultured Myxococcales bacterium | reverse complement strand
GCCCAGCCTCGGCACGACCCCTGCCAGCGCTCCCAAGAAGCGGCGATTTTCTTCCTCGGTCCCGTAGGTCACACGAATCATGTCCGAAAATCCGTAGGCCGACATCGGGCGCACGATCACCCCTTCGCGGAGCAGCGCTTCGCTAACCCGTGCGCCGTCGCCGACGTCGCAGAGAATAAAGTTCGCATGGCTCGGCACCGTGGTAATCCCGAGGGCATCGAGTCCCCGCCCGAGTTGTTCTCGGCCGGCCCGGACGAGCGCGCGGGAAGCCCGTAAGTGTTCACGATCATCCAAAGCCGCGCACGCTGCAACCTGGGCCAGGCTGTTCACGTTGAAAGGCTGACGAAATCGCGCCAGCGCATCCATGATCTCCGTCGGACCGACGGCGTAGCCGATCCTGAGCCCGGCAAGCGAATATACCTTGGAAAACGTTCTCAGTGTCACCAGTCCCGGATGGCGCCCGTGATCGCCGACCGTGTCCGGGTAGGAGGGCTCATCGACGTACTCGAAGTAGGCCTCATCGACGACGACAACCACGCGCGCGGGGATGCGGTCTAGAAAACGCTCCCAAGCGGGCCGCGTAAAGATCGTACCTGTAGGATTGTTGGGGTTGGCGAGAAACAGCAATCGCGTTCTTCCGCCGACCGCGCCGGCGATCGCATCGAGGTCGTGATGAAATCCTCGGGCCTTCACCCGTACCGAACTCGCACCAACCGCCTTACAGACGAGGTCGTAGACCAAGAACGCATCCTCGGACATCACCACTTCGTCGTCAGGTGCCGCAAACATTCTCACCAAAAGCTCGATAATTTCGTTGGATCCGTTGCCAAGAGCGATACGCTCAGGAGTCACCCCGAGACGCTCGGCAAGTTTGGTGCGAAGCACCACCGCCCCTCCGTCGGGATAGCGATTGAGCCTCGGCAATGCCTCGGCCAACGCCCGTACAACCTGCGGCGATGGTCCGAGGGGGTTTTCGTTGGAAGCGAGCTTGATCGATCCTCTCAGTCCCAGCTCGCGTTCGACTTCCTCGATCGGTCTGCCCGGCTTGTAGGGCTCGAGAGCGCGGATGCGCTCGGGGATCACCGGCTTCACGACGCCACGGGGTAGGAGCCCAAAACCTTGGTTCCCACGGCGACCCGCTGCACCGCTGCGAGAGCTTTGCGGACCTTGGCATCACGCGCGTGCCCGCTTACATCTACAAAGAAGCTATACTCCCACGATCGTCCTGCCAGGGGTCTCGACTCGATCATGGACAAGTTCACGCCGTTGACCGCGAAGGGACGCAACACCTTCTCGAGAATGCCCACCTCGTCACGCACGGCGATAATCAGCGAAGTCCTATCGTTACCGGTCGCCTTACCCGGCTCACCTTTACCGAGGACGAGAAAACGCGTCACGTTTCCAACGCTGTCCTGAATCGAAGGTGCGACAACTTTGAGATTGTACAGCTCGCCGGCGAGACGTCCCGCGATGGCCGCGGTGGTCGTACTCTGTCGCGCCAACTTGGCCGCCGCCGCCGTACTCGCCGTCTGCGTACGTTCGACGCCCGGAAAACCGTTGGCGAGAAACCGCCGACACTGCGCCAAGGGCTGAGGATGAGAGGCGATCCTCTTAACTTTGCTACGATCTCCGCTTTTCGATAGGAGGCAGTGCTCGACCTTGACCTCCAGCTCGGCCAGGACCGTCGCGGTAGTCACGGCCAGGGAGTCCAGCGTCGGCGTCACCGCGCCCTCGGTGGTGTTCTCGACCGGAACGACCCCGTACGCACAACGTCCGGAGTCTACGCAGGCAAACACGTCGCCGATGGTATCGCAGAATTCGAGGTGTGCGGTGCGCCCGAACTGACGGATTGCCGCTTCATGAGAAAAGGTACCTTCGGGTCCGAGCAGGGCAACCGCCATCTCACTTTGGCTGGCCCTACAAACGGAAATAATTTCGCGAAAGACGGCCTCCACTGCCTCGTCCTGCAGAGGCCCCGGGTTGTTCTCCCGTACGGTGGTGAGCACCGCGTTTTCCCGTCCTACGTCGAGAACACCCTTCGATCGCCGGCTCTTGGCGCGACCGACTTCGACCGCGACGCGCGCACGACGGGCCAGAAGGCTCAGAATCTGACGGTCAATTGCGTCAATCTTTTTGCGCAGTTGCGTGAGTGTAGGTGACGCCATAGCAAGGTCGGTCAGAGCTAACGCATGCCCTGAGGCTTTGCAACAAAACCGGCCACCAAGTCATAGGCCAGCTGCGGTAGCGAGGCATCCACAGGCTGCCGCCCACGTTGCGCGCGGATCCATGTGCGTTGTCGCTTGGCGTAGCGGCGGGTCGACCGCGTAATCTCCTCGGAGAGACGGTCCGCGGCCAGCAGGCCGTCGAGAACAAGGCCGGCTTCTTTGTAGCCTATGGCCGAAAACGCCTTTCGATCTTTCCCGTAACGCGCGCGCAGAACTCTCAATTCCTCGACAAGTCCGTCGGCGATCATGTCGCCGACCCTATCTTCGATACGCCGGCAAAGCTCTTCGCGGCCCGGGTCCGCCTCGAGGACCAAGGCATCGTAGCGACACGGCGGTCGATGTTCCGCGTGCCAACTACTGATCGGCCGTCCCGTCAACTCGAACACCTCGACTGCGCGAACGAGTCGCATTCGATCATGGGGGTGAATCCGATCGGCACTACGCGGATCACAGGATCGCAGTCTCTCATACAATGAGCCCGGCGCCCGGTCTTCCTGACGTTCGAGGGCAGAGCGCAAAAGCCTGTCGGCCGAGGGCCCGGGAAATATCCCCTGCAAAAGACTACGCAGGTATAGGCCGGTGCCGCCGCAGACGATCGGCAAGCCTCCGCCCTCATCGATCGCCCGAATGGCCGTTGCGGCGCGACAGTTCCACGCCGCAGCATCAAAGTCGGCATCCGGATCGACCACATCGACCAGGTGATGGCGTACCCGCCGCCGCATTTCGGCCGAAGGCTTGGCCGTTCCTACGTCCATATAGCGGTATACCTGACGCGAATCGGCGCCGACCACTTCGCCCGCGAAGCGCTCCGCCAACGTGCAGGCCAATTCACTCTTTCC
>CAZKLE010000222.1:0-3099 GCA_964553415.1 uncultured Myxococcales bacterium | reverse complement strand
AAGCCTCGCGCTCGAGTCCGACGATTTCGCTGCGTAGGTCCGTGAAATTTTCGCCGCGCGCGCGCACCGTATCGTGGTCGAGCACGAGCACCAGCAACACAACGGCGCCGAAGCCGCAAAACATGATGTCGAGGAACGAAAGCGAGAAAGGAGAAAGCTGACGGCGTTTCCGTTTCATGGCGATCGGCCCGTCACGACCTGCCCTTCAACAATCGACGTAGGAACCCACGGTCCACGTAGCGCGCGGTATCGAGTACCAAACGTTCCTGCCTGAGCTGCAGCTGGTGAATGAAAAACATGAGAACAATGCTGATGACCAAAGCTACGAAGGTCGAGTTAAAAGCCACCCCCAGGCTTTCGGTCACTCCCGTGATATCGCCCTCCACAGCCCGGTGCGCCTGGCCGAGAGCATCGCCGATGCCCCGTACCGTGCCGATAAAGCCGATCGACGGAATCGCCCAGGCAATGTAGCGAATGGTCGAAAGCTCGGACTCCATCCTTTCACCTTCCGAATCGCACACCTCGTGCACGGCCGTCGAAACATCCTGGACGTTGTGGGTGGCTCCGAAACGCTCTACGGCGGTCAACAGCGCCCTCGGCGGCAGTGCCTCCTGTTCGGCCAAGGGCAGCTTTTCGATACGTTGGGCCAGCGTCCGCGTATCCTCGGGGCCAACGGGTAGGCTTTCCGGAAGCCCCAGTATGTCGCGCTCGAGCAGCGACTGCTGGCGGTAGGCGTCCGCTCCTTTGTAGGCAAGAATCGCGAAGGCCCACAGCGCAAGGACGAAGCAGGATTCCTGCTCGTAGTCCTTGATGACGACGTAGAACGAATTCTGTTGCACATACTGCGGATCGGCTTTGAGGTTGGCCGCCTCTTGACGCAGAAACTGATCGGCGCGGGGTCGTACAAGCGCTACGTACAGGGAGTGAACGACGATAAAGGCGATCAGCAACGCGAAGACCTGATAGAGAAACTCCGCCGGGAAGGCTCGCTGAATTTTCACGTGGTTGGCTTCTGGCATGTCGGCTCTCCGGGACTCGCTAAATATCGACGGGGAATGAGACCGCCCCGTTGGCGGGTATTTTCTGTGTCGGCGTAAACGTCGGTGCCGGCCCGGTACGCCTGCCGGTCGGCGCGGTCGGTTGCTGTAACGATGGCGGCTGCAACGGCGGCACGCGCTGCAGTGACGGCGGCGCCGGAGCTTGCGGCATTTGCGGCGACGGAAGGGTCGCCGGCACAGCCGCGATGCCGGCCAACCACACGAGCAGTGCAAACGCTGCCGGAAGTCTTTTCATCCTTGGTTCATGTTTCCCCGCACCGCGCCACCTCATTCAGCATTGCGGGCAATGCGAAAGCCCAGGTCCACCCGTTTTTTACGGCTGTAGTCACGATAGCTCATCCTCAACTCGGTAATGCTGCCGCTGCGCCAGCTCGAATCGCGTACCACATGGTGCTCGCCGGTGGCGGGACCGGTCGGATCGCGTACCACCTGTCCGGCTTGGCCGGGATAGACTGCGTAGAAATCGTGAATCCACTCGGCAACGTTGCCGCCCATATCGTAGAATCCGGCCGGGTTGGCCGCAAAACTACCGACCGGTGCCGTAGCGCGATAACCGTCGTCATAGTCGGGAACGACGTCGGCAAGAGTATCGCCAATACGCGCGTCGGCAAAATTCCCCACTCGAGAAACGGGCGGATAGCCGCTGCCCCAAGGATAGCGGATCGGCGCCGGCCGGCCGCTTACGCGGGCCGCGTAGGCCCATTCGGCCTCCGTCGGTAAGCGGTAGACCTTCGTCGCCGGCAGCCCGTCTTTCTGACTGAGCCACTTGCAATAACGAACAGCATCGTCCCATGAGACGTCGACCACCGGTTGGCGATCACCGTCGAGTGAAGCACCGTCGATCATCGCCGACTTGTGGGTCGGGTCGAAGCGCCGATACTCGCCGTTGGTCACTTCCTTTTCCGCCAGATAGAAGGCGCGTGTAATGCGGACCAAGCGTCGGCTCTCGTTGGCACGCCGTCCCGGTTCGCGACGCGAGGTCCCCATAGGAAACGGACCGGACGGCCGCAGTAGCCGCAAGACTTGCGCAGACGACGTGGTGATCGTCGCCGGAATTTTGGCCATCTTGGCTTGCTCGTTGGTCAACAATGTAACCTCCAGCGTTCGCGCCGTTGTCGCATCGGGTGTCACGTGGATACGGTGGGCGGTGTAGCCGGATTTACGGATCTCCAAGGTGTGCGTTCGCGTCGTCAGACGCAGGCGGCGGGTGGCTTTGCCCGCCGGATTTCCGTCGATCAGAAGGTCGGCGTCGGCGGGGTGAGAGGTCAAGAACACAATGCCGTATTCGGGCGCGAGTTCGACCTGCAATTCGCGGCGCTCGTCGGGCGCAAGTTTCAGGCTCCGTTCGACGGCGTGAAAGCCGGGCTTGGCGAAGCGAATATGATGCTCGCTCTCGGAACCAAGCACGATCGTTGCCGGTGTGGTGCCGTGAAACTCTCCGTCGACGGCGAGCAACGCTCCCGGTGGCTTGCTGCTCACGACAAGCCGGCCGTCGACTGGGGCCAAAACAATGTCTCCGAGACTCAGAGTTTCGCCGGCACGAAGCTCGGGGTGCAGCGTTACCGATTTGTAACCGACCAGCGATACCACCACCGTTGGCCGGCCACGCACAACCTCGGCATGCAAAGGAGTGACGCCGATACGGCTTTTATCAACCGTCACCTCGGCACCCGGTGGCCGAGTAATCAGAGACACCTCGGCCCAAGCCGGACGTAACGAGAGTTCGATATCCTGCGTCTTGCCGAAACCGGCGACCTCGAATTCCTTGTCGACGGGAAGATAGCGCTCTGTCTTGATGCGAATACGGTGGCGACCGTGCTCGACCTCCCAGAGGCCGTCGGCAGCGGGTGCGGCTTCGCGCTCGTCGACGAATACGTGATAGGCAACCGCCGGCTCGAGCTGAATAGAAAGGCGCCCGGGCAGTTCGCGCAAGTCGAAACGGAACTCCGCACGTTTCCCCATCGAAACCCGTATCTGTTCCTGCAAAGGACGATAGCCTTGGCGGCCGGCTCGGATCGTGTAGCTGCCCGGTAACAGCAGA
>CAZKLE010000221.1:0-3104 GCA_964553415.1 uncultured Myxococcales bacterium | reverse complement strand
GCTCTCCGTATAGTCAGCACCCTCGACACCGTCGGCGCTTACGGAAACCGCCGAAGTGCGAACCGGATGGTGGCGCACAAACTCCTCGGTCATCATCGAGCTGAGCGGGCGTCCGTCCATGTCGCTGGGAATCTCTTGCCCCATCCAATGCAAAATCGTCGGCGCCAAATCCGTGACTCCGCCTCCCTCGAAAGGAGCTCCGCGGCGAACACCGTCGCCAACGGCGATGATCATCCCTTTATCACGATGCATACCCGAGTAGCGATAGGTCTCGTCCCAAATGCGGTTGGACCCGAAGTCCGAGAGGCCGAAGACGATGTCGCACGGATCTTTCGGGAGCACCACGAGATCGGGGGCCTGATCGAAATGCTCGCCGGCGTAAAGTTCCTCGCGTTTGAGGGATTTGGAAAACAGCGGCCGGCCCAGCTCGGGATCGACGTAGGATAGCAAGGCCTCGGCCAACTCATCGCGGGTTCGTTCGTAGTCGGCTCCCGGCGCCACACAACCTTGCGGTTCCCGCCCGCGAACGTTGAGAAACACCGACCCATAGTGACGGCCGAACGAATACGCCCGCGTCGTCGACCAGTCGACATTCAAAAACGACAAGAAGAAGCGCTTGAGGATGCCGTCGAAACTGTACACGTTCTTGTACTCGGCGTGCTTGGCAAGGCCGAGACGATCGACAATGCGGTGAACGTTGCGAAGCGTAAATCCGCGACGGAACGCGAAGGCCTTGAGACGGGTTCGTACATCACCGGCAAGTTGGATGTAGCCGGTACGCAACAGAAGATTATTGAGAACGATAAAACGCGAAGCGGTACCCATGCCGTGGTCCGACATGATCATCACGCGGGTCCCCTCGGGGAGACGGTCGATCAGGCGGCCGATGTCGGCATCCAAGCGCGAGAAATAGCGTACCACGGGAGCCGAAAGGTCCTCGGAGACCCCACTGCGCCAAGGATGTGCAGGATCAAGATAGTGCCACAGCTGATGAAACACACGATCGGTGTCGAAATACACCGTCATGAAAAAATCCCAGTCCTGCCGGGCCATGAGATAGAGCGTCGTCTCCGTCAGCAGTTCGAGCAGCTCGTCGCATGCTTTGAAGAACGCGTCCTTACGACGCTCGGCGAAGGTCTCCGCCGGATAGATACGGTAGTCGCCGACTTCACGGTTGATCTCGGCGGCTAGTTCCGGCGGATAGGTATAGTCGGTCGCAAAGTACGGCGTCATCCATCCACTGACCATCACGCCGTCGACTTTCTCGACCGGATAGGAGATCGGGATGTTGACCACCCCCACTTTCTTGCCGCACTCGGAGAGGATCGACCACAGGGTCTTGCCGCTCCTCATCCGTGCGCTCACGGGGGGAAACACGTAGGAGCCCGGACGCCGGTACAGAAAGTCGTAGATTCCCGTCTTACCGGGATTCTTTCCGGTCGCGAAGGTCGACCACGAGGGGCCCGACGTCGGCGGCATCGTCGAATCCAAAGGCCCGGATACGCCCTGCTCGATCAATCGTTTGCAAACCGGCATATGACCCGCATCGGCCCACGTACGAATGATGTCGTAGGGAACACCGTCGAGACCGATGACGAACACTTTTTGGGAGGATGACACTTAGGGAGCCGATCGGAGCAGCAAACTGCCGGTCGATCTTATGCGCACGTGCGGCCGGGCTCAACTAAGCAATCGGAGCCCTCGGAGTACGGGCGGCACGGGAACGCGTGCGACCGCGCAGCGAAGCACGCAAACGCCGCCACAGCCATCTCGTCGAACGCCGGCCGAGTTCCCCCAGACCAAGCCCGGCGAGATAGGCCTCGAGGACATCGGCGAGGGCTTCGGGTTCCGACAGCAAGCCGGCGCGGAGAACCCGCTCGCGGCCGAAATCTCCGGCGCGCAGAGGATCACCTACCCATGCGAGCAGCGGCTCCGTGGTCGAGCAATAGTCGAAGTGCTGTTCGGCCAGGGCCAGGGCCGCCGCACCGGCACGCTCGATCATAATGGGTTCGGCGAAACAGTTTAATAACACTTGCGCCAATGAGTCCGCCGAACCGGCACGTACCCGAAAGGCGGCGCCGCTCGCGCAAGCCAGGCTACCGAGTTCACTGAGCGCCGTCGTGACAAACGGTAGCCCGTAGGCCATCCACTGCGTGGCTCGATTCTCGGACCCGAAACGACGTTCATAGACGTCGCGCTCGATGATCACCCCCAGATCCGCCTCGCGATAATAGGAGCCAAGCAGACGCGAATCCACCCACCCGAGAGGATGTACCCGATCTGCACAGCCCCTCAGGTGTTCGCTGTGCAAGAACTTCCTATATCCGGCTTCCTCGTGTCCGGGGATCGCACCTCCGGTAATGACCCAATGCAATCGGGGATCAGTGGCCGCCGCACGCGCAAAACCTTTCGCGAGCGTATCGAGGTCACACCAGGTATTGAACCCGCCGCTCCACAACAAAAGATGGGAATCGTCGGGGACGACTTCGCCACGTAATCGCCCATTCTCGCCAGCGCGGATACCGTTACCGACGATCATCGCCGGATCGACTTCGGCGGCACACGGCAGCACCGAGACCAACGCTTCCCCCGCGGTCGCCGCCGACAGCCGTCCGCACATGCCAAGCTGGCCTACCAGCGCGTCGGCCTGGGCCGATGATACCGCCGAGAAACGATCCGCACGCGTCAGAACGGGAGAGAGCAGACTCCAAAAATGCACGAGGCACAAATCGTCGGCCGCAGCCGAAGCTTTGGCCTGCGCCTCTGCCATCAGATCGCCGAACACGTCGGCCCACATCGGCACATCGAGCCCGAGCCGCAGCGCCACCGACGAGGCATAAGCCGTGACCCCCACCAGCGCTCGCGCGCCGAGGGCGGCCGCCTGCGCGCCGACCGCCTCCCGGTGGCAATCCTTCTCGTAAACGAAACGACAACGAATCACCGCGTCGCTCGAAACCGCGTCGTAGTCCAGATCAGCCGGAAGCGCCCGCCCTTCGGGCATAACGCAAAACAACGTCACCTCGTATCCGGCACGCGCCAAGGCAACGGCAAACTGCGCACTGCGCATCCCCGGTCCTGCATGATGGGACCCCGCGACGAACGCC
>CAZKLE010000220.1:0-3143 GCA_964553415.1 uncultured Myxococcales bacterium | reverse complement strand
GTCAAGGTCCTGACGAGCGACGGGCTGAACGTCGAAGATGTGGTTGGGCACGAAAACCTCGTGCTTTGCAAAGATGCGTTGGAAGCGGTCAGCGAGCGAGTGAACTGATGCGTTCGGCAGAGCAAATCATCAAAGCCCCCTTGATCACGGAGAAGGGAACGTTGGTTGCGGAGCAGTCCGGCCAGTTCGTCTTCAAGGTGGACCCGGGTGCAACGAAGACGGAAATCAAGCGTGCGGTTGCCGAACTGTTCCAGGTCAAGGTTCGCGATGTTCGGACGGCGCGGTTTCTCGGTAAGCGGGTTCGACGTGGGCGTATTTTGGGCAAGCGTGCCGATTGGAAAAAGGCCTACGTAACTCTCGAAGAGGGCGAAACTCTCGACCTTCTGGATCAGGCCTGACGGGGTAGGATTCGTGGCAGTTAAGAAATACAGACCGACTTCACCGGGGCGAAGGTTCCAGACGAGTCTCGACTTTGCCGAGGTGACCAAGTCGAAGCCCGAGAAGTCGTTGCTCAGTCCGTTGATGAGTCACGGCGGCAGAAACGTGAACGGGCGAATCACCACGCGTCACCGCGGTGGCGGCCACAAGCGTCGTTTCCGCGTGGTCGATCTCCGGCGAGGGAAGGACGATGTCCCCGCGTGCGTGAAAGCCATTGAGTACGACCCGAACCGTTCGGCGCGAATTGCGCTGCTGGCCTTTGCCGATGGAGACAAACGCTACATCCTGGCCCCCGATCGGCTGCGAGTCGGGGACAGCATCGTCTCCGGCGACGCTTCCGACATCAAGGTTGGTAACTGTCTCCCGCTGGCTTCGATTCCCACCGGCACGGTCGTGCACGCGGTTGAACTCAAGCCGGGGGCGGGCGCCAAGCTTGTGCGGAGTGCGGGGACGGGTGCTCAACTGGTTGCCAAAGAGGGGAACTATGCTCTGTTGCGGCTTCCTTCGGGCGAGCTCCGTAACGTGCGCAGGGAATGCCGGGCTACCATCGGGAGCGTCGGCAATCCGCAACACGAGAACCGCAAGATCGGCAAAGCGGGTCGGTCCCGCTGGCTCGGCCGTCGGCCGTCGGTACGCGGTATTGCCATGAACCCTGTGGACCATCCGCACGGTGGTGGTGAGGGGCGCTCGAAAGGGAATCATCCGAGTACTCCCTGGGGCAAACCGACCAAGGGCTACCGGACCCGCCGTAACCGGAACTCGGATAAGTACATTGTAGCGCGGCGTAAGCGGCGCAAGGGACGATAAGGGGCGAGGAGAGCTGCGTTGCCTAGATCGCTGAAGAAAGGTCCCTTCGTGGACCAGCATTTGATGTCGAAGATTTCCGCTCAGAGTGTCGACGACCGCCGGCCGATCAAGACCTGGTCGCGGCGCTCGACGGTCACGCCGGAAATGGTCGGCTATACGATTGCCGTTCATAATGGGCGACGCTTTATGCCCATTTTCGTGACCGAGAACATGGTCGGACACAAGCTGGGAGAGTTTTCGCCGACGCGGACCTACCATGGGCACACCGGTACACGGAAGAGCGAGGTGAAGAAGTAGCCATGGAAAGCCGTGCCGTTCTTCGCCACGTTCGCATCTCGCCGCGCAAAGCGCGTTTGGTGGCCGACATGGTGCGTGGCAAGCCGATCGAAGAGGCGTTGTCGGTTCTCGACTTTACGCCGAAGAAGGCGGCGCGCCTCATCGCCAAGACCGTGCGGTCGGCGGTTGCCAATGCCGAGGATACGCAGCATGTCGATGTCGACAAACTCGTTGTGAAATCGGCCTTCGTCGATGACGGACCGCTTACGTGGCGCTGGCGGCCGCGTGCCCACGGTCGTGCGACCGGAATCCGCAAACGAACGAGTCACATTACCATCGTCGTAGACGAGCGAGGTGCCGAGTAACCATGGGACAGAAAACACATCCGAAGGGGTTTCGGCTCGGTATTACGGAAAACTGGGATTCACTCTGGTTTGCTTCCGGGGACTACGGTGACCTCCTCCAGCAGGACCTGAAGATTCGCAAGTTTCTCAAGAAGAGGCTCGCCCATGCCGGCGTTCCCCGTATCGAGATCGAGCGTGCGGCGCGCAAGGTAAAGGTGAATATCCACACCGCTAGGCCGGGTATCGTGATCGGTAAGAAGGGTGTTGAGATCGAAAAGCTCAAGGCCGAGATCGTTGCCATTGCCGGCAAAGGGAGTTTCCTCGATATTCACGAAATCCGCCGCCCGGATCTCGATGCACAGTTGGTTGCCGAAAACGTCGCGATGCAGCTCGAGCGTCGCATCATGTTCCGGCGTGCGATGAAGGAAAGCGTTGCTCGGGCGATGCGCATGGGGGCGTTGGGTATTCGCGTGCAGTGCGGCGGTCGTTTGGGTGGTCACGAGATCGCCCGTACGGAATGGTATCGCGAAGGCCGGGTGCCCCTGCACACTTTACGTGCCGACGTTCATTACGGATTTGCCGAGGCCCATACCACCTTTGGTTTGATCGGAGTCAAGGTTTGGATCTATCGGGGAGAGGGCGCCTCGGCTGTGCAAGAGGAGCGCCGCGTAGGGGTGGGAGTCTGAGTTGTGCTGCAGCCGAAGAAAACCAAGTACCGTAAAATGCAGAAGGGCAAAGGCCGCTCGAAGGGTATCGCTCACCGTGGCACCTCTCTCGCCTTCGGCGACTACGGTCTGATGGCGACGGCCTCTGCACGGATCACGGCGCGGCAGATCGAGGCAGCCCGGGTTGCCATGACTCGCTACGTGAAGCGTGGCGGACGTGTGTGGATTCGCATCTTTCCGGATGTCCCATTCTCGAAAAAACCGGCCGAAGTCCGTATGGGCAAAGGTAAGGGCTCACCCGAGGGATGGTGTGCTCCGGTGAGGGCCGGCCGCATGCTCTTCGAAATGGAAGGGGTCAGTCCGGAAATGGCGCGCGAAGCGCTGCGGCTGGGCGCTCATAAACTCCCCGTGGGCACGCGTATTTGTGCGCGGGAGGGATAGCATGCTGGCTAGCGAGATGCGTAGGAAAAGTGAAGTGGAGCTGCAGGGTCGACTCGGCGATCTGCGTACGAAGGTGGCGCAGTTGACGATGGCGCGTAACGCCAGCCGCTTGGACAAGCCCTCCGAGCTTCGTAGCGCGCGCCGTGAATCGGCTCGCTTGCTCACGGTTCTC
>CAZKLE010000219.1:0-3156 GCA_964553415.1 uncultured Myxococcales bacterium | reverse complement strand
GGGGGATCGGCCACGGGTGAAGCAATGCGAGTTGCCGACAAGGTGGGTTTGAAGCGATGACGACGAGGGTGTGCGTGAAGAAGCCGATTCCAACCGACATCGTAGCGAGCGTTCGGCCCTCGGCCTTGACTCCGCGGCGCATTGAACGCGAGTTCCTCGGACTCCTCGAGGCTGGTGCCGAAATACTGCCGGCGGGAAAGGCCCGGCGTCGTCCATCGCGGCTTCTTTCGCTAGGGTATACGCCGAAATACAAGGTCGAATTATTCGGCAACCGTTTCTACCTGACCAATGTGCGGCAAAACCCGGATCTTCGGTTTTTCATCGCCTATGTGGTTCCACCCAGGGCCGTGGCTCGAGACGGCACTCCTAAGGGCAAGCTGAAAATCTATCCGCGCATCTTTTACAAGGACATATCGCTGATCTGGCGTGCGGCGACGCATTTCGTTTCCTCGGACTACGACTTCTGGATCGGCAAGGGGGATACCAGCGACGTCGTCATCGACGGCGAGGATATGGTCGTCTCAGCGGAGTCCACGACCGACCTGCCGTTTGAGATGCAGACAGCACTTGAAGATCTCAATCATAAGATCCGTTCGATTCGTCGCGATCGCGCCGTGTTTGGCTTGGTGTTGCGGCAGGCGCCCGACGACCGTATTGGGGCCTACCGAGATTTTATCGGGCCGAGACGGAAAGCCGCCGCGGATCGCCGCAACTTGATCCACGGCGGGCGGCGAGTCGCATGGTTTCGTCGCAAGAACGACCCGGAGTCCTTGAAGTTCGCGTCAGGCTTCGAGCCCGATTTTGCCGGTGGACTGCTCGAGACAGCCGGTTCCAGGAGTTCTTTGTACGGGGGCAATCTACGACGGTTCCGCATCCTTTCAAAAAATAGGAAGATCCAATACCTGTTCTTTGCCGGTCCCAGACATGCCTGGGTCATTCCGCCTCAGGCGATCACGACGCAACTGTCGACCTACGGTGTGCGTACGGTCGATGTTGTCGCCGACGAAGAAGTGTTCGTTCCCGGCTACGAGTATCATTTTCTGGACGACTCGGTGGATCCCCCGGTGTTTCACACTCAGATTCCGCCGGGCTTTGCCGGCGAGACCAGCCCCCATGACGATGCCCGCGCCGATGCTTCGGCGTGGCTGGATCGCTTGCCGGTTATACGTGAGTTTCGCAAGAAGCTTCTTTCCAAGCACGCAGGACAGCGGCAGCGAGCGGCGAATCGGGATTAGGCGCGACCGCGTCGTTTGTCCCGGTAGCCCCCGCCGAGATCGATAAAGAAGTCGCGTTGCTTGAGCAGGTCCTTGGCAATCGTCAGTTGTTGAATTTCGCTCGTGCCGCCGCCGATGGTCCACAGTTTCATATCGCGGAACATGCGCTCGGGCGCGTGCTGGCGTGTGTAGCCGGCGCCGCCCATGAGTTGCACGGCTTCGAGTGTGACCGTGGTCGCGGCTTCGGTGGCGTACCACTTGGCCGCGCTGACCTCGCGCTCGCTGCCCCCTCCGTGTTTCTGCAGCCAGATGAGCTTGAACATCAAGTTGCGGACGTTCTCGTAGGCGACATACATGCGTGCGAGTTTCTGCTGAATGAGCTGGAAGGCCGCGATCGGTTTATCGAACTGAATCCTGTCCATGGCATACACGATCGAATCGTCCAGGCAGCGCTCGATCACGCCCATGCACATTGCAACGATCGCCGAACGCTCGGAGGCCAACGTGTCCTCGGCCGCCGCGCGCGCGGGCCGCTGGGGATCACCCAGCAGGTGGTTACGCGGAACTCGTACTTCGTCGAGGAAGATGTCCCCCGTCGGCGACGCGTGCATGCCCATTTTCTCGATCGCCGGTCCCGTAGATAAACCCGGCATTCCGCGTTCGAGGACGATGGGAAAGATCCGCCGTTTTTCACGGCCCGCGGCGGACGCCCCTTGCGTATCGGCTCGCGGAGGCAAGTCGGCCCCGGCGTCGATGCGTGCGTAGATAAGAAAAACATCTGCCGCCGGGGCGTTGGAAATGAATGTTTTGCTGCCGCTTATGACGACTTCTCCACGTTCGATCCGCGCGCGGGTGCGCATGGCAAAGGCGTCCGACCCTGAGCCCGGCTCGGTGAGCGCCCAACAGCCGACTTTGCGCAGGGTGAGCAGCGGTAGAGCCAGTCGTTCACGAAGCTCGGCGTCGCCGCGGGCGGCAATGGTTGCCCCACAGCCCATGCTCGCGGTTACACAGAGGCAAAGGCCGGGGCTGACGCGGGCCAGCTCCTTGGCGAACACGGCGGCAAGGCCGGGTTCTCCTAGGACGCCCGGGCGGCCGCCGGGCTGCTGGGCAGAATCGTCATCGGCGCGGTCCGACGTGTTGCGGCCGACGGCCTGGCGCCTTAGCGCGGGCGCGATCATCTGCTCGAGCTGAAAGGTATCGGCCAGCCGTTGCATCACCTCGAAAGGCGACACCGCTCCCGACTCGAGGGCCGGCACCAGAGCTTCGATTTCGCGATCGCAGAATTGCCGAAGGGTTTCGGCCAACGCTTGTTCGGTTTCGCTGAATGCAAACATGGACTCACCGCCTATGGACGCCGTCTATGGCAGGCTGCCGGCTCGAAACGGGGCATCGTGCCAGCGGCCTCCGTGGTCGTGGTCGAGAGACGGTTGCATGCGTTTTCTAAAACATAGCTAGGCGGAATGATGCACTGTGTCCAACCGCGGCGTTCTAAGCTTGCATCGTGCGCTGGAGACTAGTCCCCGACTTCGCTTTGCAAGCGATCTGAAGATTCTTGGTTTCGAGAATCGGCGGGCGGGGTTTCCCAGATAGTGAGAAACGGTTGCGCCCGACGATGCGTATAGCATGGGCCTTTCCCAAGGGTGCGACCAGTCGGGCTCTGGCGTAGCTTTTGCTCTGCTGCATGACCAACGGGGCCGGTCCGCTCGCGTTACGACCGAGGCTGCATGGGGAGAGACCGGATGCGAAACAGGAGGCGTAGCTGTCATGCGTGAATGGCTTGGTGTGTGCATCGGGAGAGACATCTCCCGGTCGGCCGCGTTGCTGGCGGTCATGGTCCTGCTGTTCTGGGTTGCTGCCCGGCCGGCCGGCGCTCTGGCGGATGCTGGAACCAAGGCGGAAGGACAAAGGATTTTCGCTTCTCAATGTGCGGGCTGTCATGGAG
>CAZKLE010000218.1:0-3198 GCA_964553415.1 uncultured Myxococcales bacterium | reverse complement strand
GTGGTGCCGCTGTTGGATACGGCGATGCAGACGTCGCCGCGGGCCAGCATGCCGAGGTCTCCGTGGGCGGCTTCGGCGGCGTGCAGGAACAAGGCCGCGGTGCCGGTAGAAGACAGTGTGGCTGCTAGCTTGCGGCAGATTTGGCCGGACTTGCCCATGCCGACGATGACCGTCCGCCCGCTGCAGGCAACGACCTGTTCCACCGCGCAGTCGAAGTTCTCGTCGAGCCTGTCTCGAAGCGCTTCCAGTGCTTCGGCCTCGAGTGTGATGACGCTACGGGCTGTGTCCAGCGGTCGGCTCATGGATTCGCTCGCGCGGCCGTGCGTACGGCGATCAGAGTTGCCAGCAACGTCGGCAGCCGGTCGAGTTCGAGCGAGTTGGGTCCGTCGCTCAGGGCGTGATCGGGGTCCTCGTGTACTTCGAGGAACAGGCCGTGCACCCCGACGGCAACCGCGGCTCTCGCGAGCGGCTCGATGTATCGGCGTTCGCCGGCGGATACGGCGCCGCCGGCGCTGGGAAGCTGAACCGAATGGGTGGCATCGAACACGACCGGTGCGCCGAATCCGCGCATGATCTCGAGCGAGCGAAAATCGTTGACCAGATTGCCGTAGCCGAAGCTCGTTCCTCGTTCACAGAGCATCACGCGAGCTCCTTCCACCTCCGTGGCTTTGGCCAGTACGTGTTCCATGTCCCAAGGCGCCATGAACTGACCTTTTTTGATGTTGACGACGGCGCGGCTGGATGCGGCGGCGCGGATCAGGTCGGTCTGGCGTGACAGTAGGGCGGGGATTTGCAAAACGTCGCAGACCTCGGCGCAGGCAGAAACTTGGCCGGTTTCGTGGACGTCGGTCAAAACCGGCATGCCCGTCGTTGCCGCCACCTCGGCCAGAATCGACAGGCCTTCGTCCATGCCGGGGCCGCGAAACGAAGCTCCCGAGGTGCGGTTGGCCTTGTCAAAGGAGGATTTGAAGATCACGCCGACGCCGGCGGCTTCGGAAATCCGGCGCAAGCGCTCGGCGTGACGCAGCGCCGAGTCGCGGGACTCGATGACGCAAGGGCCGGCGATCACAAACAGCGCGGGTCCGCCGACCTCGACCGCGCGCGGGCCGGTACCGACCGTGAAGCGTGAGTTGACGCTCACCGATCCGCCTCGGAGTTACCACGTATCACACGCAGACCCTTGAGTGGGGGCGTGGCCCCGCGCCGGGCCTTGTAGGCGAGTGCGGCCCGGATGAAACCCTTGAACAAGGGGTGGCAGTCCAGGGGTTTGGATTTGAACTCGGGGTGGAACTGCGAAGCGATGAACCAGGGATGGGAAGGGATCTCGACCATTTCCACCAAGTCGCCGTCGGGAGACAGGCCGCTGAGCACCATCCCCGCCTTCTCGATCCGGCGCCGGTAGCGGTTGTTGAACTCGTAGCGGTGACGGTGCCGCTCGCTGATTTTCCTCTTCCCGTAGATCTGATGGGCGAGTGTGCCGTCGCCGATCACGCAGGGGTAGGCCCCCAGCCGCATGGTTCCGCCCTTTTCGCTGAGCTCGCGTTGGTCGAGCATGAGATCGATTACAGGGTGGGGCGTCTCCGCGTCGATCTCCGAGGAATTGGCGCCCTCCAGACCGCAGACGTTGCGTGCGAATTCGACCACCGCCATCTGCATTCCGTAGCAGATCCCGAACAAGGGAACGTTGTTCTCGCGAGCGTAGCGTACGGCTTCAATTTTGCCTTCGGTACCGCGTGGCCCGAATCCCATGGGGACCATGACGGCATCGGCTCCGCGAACTTCGGCGCCGAGACCGTGTTCCTCGATCTTCTCCGAGTCGACGTGCAAGATTTCGACCTCGCATTCATTGGCGAAACCGCCGTGGGCCAAGGCCTCGTTGAGCGATTTGTAGGAATCAATCAGGTCGACGTATTTGCCGACCATCGCCACGCGTACCTTGTCTTTGGGATGTTCGACGGTGGCGGCGACTTTCTCCCAGGCCATCAGTTTGGGAGCACCGGTCCAGATGTGTAGCTTCTCCGTGATGCGGCTGTGCAGACCCTCTTCTTGTAGGGCGAGCGGCAAACGGTAAATGTTGGGCAGATCGCGGGCGGTGATGACCGAATCAGCCTCGACGTTGCAAAATAGAGCGACCTTTTGTTTTAGGTTTTCGTCGAGCTCCCGGTCGCAACGCAGCAGAAGAAGGTCGGGCTGTATTCCCAGACCGGTGAGTTCCTTGACGCTGTGCTGGGTCGGTTTCGATTTCAGCTCTCCGGCGGCATTGATGTAGGGCACGAGTGTCAGATGGATGAAAAGTACGTTCTCGCGTCCCGACTCGATGTGCATTTGTCGGATCGCTTCGAGGAACGGCAGGCTCTCGATATCGCCGACCGTTCCGCCGACTTCGCCGATCAGCACGTCGTAGCCTTCGGCGGCTGCTCGAATCCGGCTCTTAATTTCGTCGGTGATATGCGGAATCACCTGCACCGTGGCGCCAAGGTAATCTCCTCGACGTTCCTTCGAGATGACTTCGTGGTAGACGGAGCCGGTCGTGATGTTGTTGGCGCGACCCATAGGCGTGGATACGAAGCGTTCGTAGTGGCCGAGGTCGAGGTCGGCCTCGTAGCCGTCGTCGGTTACGTAGACTTCACCGTGCTGGAAGGGGCTCATCGTGCCCGGATCCACGTTGATGTAGGGGTCCATCTTGAGCATGGTAACGCGCAAACCTGAGCTCTCGAGCAGCGCACCGATGGAGGCCGAGGTCAGTCCTTTGCCCAGAGCCGAGACCACACCGCCGGTCGTGAAGATGTATTTCGTTGGCCTGCTGTTGCTCACGTCTCCCCCTCCTCGCTAGCTTTGCCCACCGTCGCGCTCCAGTCTTGTGTATTCGGCGCGTGCGCGTTGCAGGTCGGCCTCGGTATCGACTTCCATAGGTGCCGCGCGGACGGGGACAACGCGAATCGCAATGCCGTTCTCCAGCGCGCGAAGTTGCTCGAGCTTTTCGATGCGTTCCAAGGGGCTCGGTCGAAGAGCCGCGAAGCGCAGAAGTGTTTCCTTGCGGTAGGCGTAGATGCCGATGTGGTGGCGGGCCCGGCCGAAGTTGTCGGATCCGTCTCGGTCGTGAGGAATCGCCGCGCGGGAAAAATACAAAGCGTTACCGTCGGCCGAGCACACGACCTTGACGACGGAGGGATCGTGGAATTCTTGGCTACTGCGGAT
>CAZKLE010000217.1:0-3217 GCA_964553415.1 uncultured Myxococcales bacterium | reverse complement strand
AGACCCGTGTCTTCCAACGCACAATGTCGAAAAGCGCGGCGATAGCCGGCTTGCTTTCGGCGACTTCGGGAGTCAGCAGATCCGCCTTGCGACGCAACATTTCACGCGTCCCCGAGGCCAGATCTACCTCCCATTTCTGCGCGTCATGCATCACGCGTAGGATATTGACCGCGTCCTCGTCGACCACCGACTCGTCGACCACGAGGCGACTGCACACAACCTTGACCTTGTCGCGTGCAATTCGGCTGGTGAGACGCTCGATCAAACCGGGGGTCTCGGGAACATCCGTCCAGCGCTCCGTCAAATCTTGGCTGACGCGCGCCAACAACGCCGCGTGCCGATAATATTCCCTCATGAACAAGTCGGCGGCGCTATTGTCGGCATCGGCTCGGTAACCGAAACGCTCGGCGACCAGGTCCTGGCGTTCGAAAGACAAGTTGTCCTGCTTCGACTTGCTGAGAAAATGAAGCGAATGACGAACGCGCAATAGGAAGTCGCGAGCCGCCAACAACTCGCCGAGTTCGCTCTGCAAAAGGATCCCACGCTCGACGAGATCCGCGAGCGAACGCGCCCCCGTCTTTACATGCGCGATCCACAGGACTGTGTGCAGATCGCGCAAACCTCCCTCAGCTTCTTTGACGTTCGGTTCGAGCATGAATACCGAACCACCGTATTCGGCATGTCGCCTATGGAATTCGGTTATTTTCGCGGATACGAAACCATCAACGTCGGTCGAAGCAACGATGTCCTGCACCTTCTCTCGGAACTCCGTCACCAGTTCTTCGCTGCCGCACACCCCGCGCCCGTCGAGGAGCGAGGTCTTGATCGTTAAATCCTGCGCCGCCAGATCCAAGCACTGCTTCAAGCTACGCACCGAGTTTCCGATCTGGACACCCGCATCCCATAGGGCATAGAAAAGCGACTCGGCAATGGTTTCTACGTAGGGGTTCATCGTCCTCGGATAGACGACGAGGATATCCAGGTCAGAGCGCGGATTGAGTTCCCGTCTGCCGTAACTCCCTTGCGCTATCACCGCACATCGCTGATGAGCCCGCGCATAACGGCGGCTGAAACGCTCGCTTGCTGCTTCGACCATGAAGCGCAACAAGTTGTCGACGGCCGCGGTATACCGCACTGCCGTATCTTCACCGGTGGCGCCTTTCCAGTGATCAGCCTCGAGTTCTGCGCCTACGGCAGAGAGGTACCCCGCGGCTACATCGGACAGCTTCCCGGCGAACCCGACCGGCGAGGGGAGCAGAGTCGAGCCACTGAGAAATGCCTTGCGGTCCGGCAAACTATTGGAGACCCGGCACCTTGGGATCCTTCAGATACTGAGCGATACCGAGGTAGATCCCTTCTGCGATGGATTCCCGATAGGAGGGCGAGGCCAGGCGCTTCGCCTCCATCGAGTTGCTGACAAAGCCGGTCTCCACCAGCACGCTGGGCATATAGGTGCCGTCGAGTACTAGAAAGGGGCCCTGCTTCACGCCGAGGTTCTTGACCGACCGATAGCGCGGCCGCAAATACGAGCCCAATTCACGTTGGACATGGTTAGCCAGCACGATCGACTCGGCTTCTTTTTGTCCCTGCACCATATCGGAAAGGATATAAGGGAGATCCGCATCCGTGGACACATCTCGACCGCGGATAAGATCGACGATTCCGTTTTCCAGACTGGCCAGCCTCAGAGTCGCTCGGTTGTTGGTGTTCTTGAGATAGTAGGTCTCGAGTCCGTGCGCCTTGGTATTTCGTCCGGCGTTGGCATGGATGGAAACGAACAAATCGGCCTCAAAACGGTTGGCCAGGTCCTTGCGTTGGTGCAGCGGCACGAACTGGTCGCCGGTACGAGTCATCAGCACCTCGACACTGAGTCTCTTGCGCAGCTTGGACGCCACGCGCTTGGAGATGTCGAGCACCACGTCCGATTCTTTGACCCCGTGGGCTCCTCTGGCTCCAGGGTCCTTGCCGCCGTGCCCCGGATCGATAACGACCCGTCGTAGGCCACGCGCGAGCCGAGGGCCCGACGGTTCATTGGTGGCTTTCCGTGTCGGGGCTCGAGGGACGGCCCTCTCCACAGGCGGCGAGGTTCGCGGGAGCACCCGCTTGTCCGAGGCCCGCTTATCCGCACTCGTTTTCGACTGATCGGTCAGATCGATGACGATCCTCGGCGGTGAGGACAACGAAAACACGTTGGTCCGAACCGGCCGTCGTAGTTCAAAGACGATGCGGGCGGTAGAAGTTTTGTGCTGACCCGTACGTACCGACGATACGCGCTCGTCGCGGATCTCGGCTGCCAGGCGTTTTCCGGGCGGCAGTCTGACGCCATCCAAATCGAGGTAGAGCCGGGCCAGCGAGTGGCCGTCGGTGTTGGGTGGGACCAATCCGTAGTGGTAGCGAGTACTACCGTCAACGTCGATGACAATGCGGGTAAAGTCGTCGCCCGACGCCGAACGGATACGCTTGACCGTCGTGGCACCGGCGCTAGCGGTGCTCGTCAGCACGACAGCCGCAAGCATCCACGCCGCAGCACCCCCGAATCGCCTAACGGCCGTTTTCCCCGACATCCACTTCACCCGCAAAATCCCGCCAAACTTCTATTATCTCTCTTTTCCGAGCTTTCCGACAAGCTCGGAAAGGAAATTCATCGCCTCGATCGGCGTGAGACACTCCGGATCGGCCGCGCGCAAGGCATCGACGACGAACTTTTCCGATCGGTCGCCACGAACAGGAGGCAAAAACGCCTCTGGCCGAGCGTCGGCAGGTTCCCGGTCCCGCGACCGAAACAAACCCATCTGAGCCCCCGAGCCCTCCTCGTGAGGCCTCCCTCCCACCTGCAATCGCTCGAGCAGGACGGCCGCGCGCGCAACCACTCCGGAAGGGAGACCCGCGAGCTTCGCAACATCGATGCCGTAGCTACCGCTCGCCGAGCCCTGCAAGACGCGATAGAGGAAGACAATCTCGCCTTTGTATCGTTTGACGGCAACCGAAAGATTCTCGACCGCATCATGCTCCTCGGCCAATGCGGCCAGCTCATGATAATGCGTGGCGAACAATGTTTTCACGCGGGCGGCGACCAGCGCTTCCGCTACCGCCCACGCAATCGAGATGCCGTCGTAGGTCGAGGTTCCGCGCCCGATCTCGTCGAGAACCACGAGACTTCTTTCGCTCATGTTGGCCAGAATCTGCGCCGTCTCGCTCATTTCCACCATGAACGTGG
>CAZKLE010000216.1:0-3277 GCA_964553415.1 uncultured Myxococcales bacterium | reverse complement strand
GGACGAACCCGGGGCTTCCTTTTCGGATTTCGCCGCCGCCCTTCGACGCCGATCGCGTAAGGCTGCGATGAGCCTGGGCGAGCTGCGCCGACTGTATCGGGAAAGCTCGCCGGCCCGTCTCGGTCTTGCCGACCGTGCATATCTTAGCGGACTCAATCCTCTGGAGCTGTGGGTGGTCGGCTACCTGCGCGTGCATCCTCGCGCACGGTTGTCGGCGACGCTACGCGACTCGACCGAGGCCCGCCGGGAAGCCTATTCATGGCTCTACCGAACACGCCGGATGAGGAGCCAGGACCGACGGATCCGTCAAGTCCTCGAGTCCGATGGTTTCCGTCGGCTCCATCGCGACTGGCAGCGTCATGGTTATCCGTTTCGTACGCTTGTGCCTTCGCTGGCGACGGCGATCGGTTCGTCGGCCGACCGACCTTCGGCACTCGCCGAGCTCATGGGCGTGATCGTAAACGACGGTGTACGCAAGCCGACCCGTCGGATCGAGCGTCTTCGCTTCGCCGTGCACACACCTTACGAAACCGTGTTCCGGCGGCTGCCGCAGCACGGTGATCGCGTGATGCCGCAAGCGGTGGCGGAGACTGTTCGCGATGCATTGGCACACGTTGTGCGACAAGGAACGGGTCGTCGAGCGTCCCGCGCATTCGAGGGGGAGGACCGGCCGGGTCCCGTCATCGGCGGTAAGACGGGGACCGGCGACCACCGCTTCATGGTAGCTGCGGAAGGAGGCAAAACGTTGTCGGCTGCATACGCAGTGAGTCGTAGTGCCACATTCGTGTTCTATATCGGCGATCGCTTCTACGGTGTGGTGAGCGCGTACGTCAACGGACCGCAGTCGGCCGGCTACGACTTTACGAGTGCCCTGGCCACGCAGATCTTCTCCGTGCTGGTCCCCCGGCTCGACGGACCCTTGGGGATGACGGGTCGGGGCGAGGCGCGGATGCGCCAGCCATCCCCGTAACGGGGGCCGGAGGGGGGCTGGCTGTGGGAGAAAGGATGCCCGATAATGAACACCAGGCCGCCAGCCCATTGCGGAGATCCGAAACACCTTGAATAAGCCGTCTGTAACATTACGAAAACAATCGTGGTTTGTGTGCTTGACCCTGTTTCAGCCGATGCTGGCAGCGATGCTCGTCATCGGCTTGGTGAGACCGCCGACGGCGCTGGCTGTGATCACCGTCGGCAGCGCCGATGAGGTCTGCGGGCCTACGGTAGACCCCTGCAATATCAACCAGGTCGTGAAAATCGCGCCGGGCTCGCTGCCGCTGGATTTTGGCACACGCTCGATCCGGATGGGTATCGGCGGGCAGTTCGATGTCGGAAGCGGCACAGCCTCGATCCTGTGCGGATCGTTCTTGGCTACGTTGCAAGGGAATGTCGCGCTCAAGGTGATCAATGCCGACGTTGGTGGTGTGTTGACGCTGACGGCTCGCGGTTCGTGTACGGGTGACGGCACACTCGCCTGTTTGACCGATCGTAGCTGTTTGGACGCCGGTGCCGGGACCTGCGATACCGCCGGTGCCGATATTACCCTCGCCGGTCGGGTGAAAGGCAAGGGCGCGCAACCGGGTTCGCTTTTTTTGAGAGCCGCGGGAGCAATTGTCGTTAACGATACGGTGGACGTTTCCGGCACGACCGTTGATTCGGACGGAGGGACCATCGATCTGAGTTCCTTTGACGGCGATATCACGGTGAAGAAGCCCTTGCTTGCCACTGGCGGTGGTGCTTCGTCCGGTGGCGATATCTCCATCGATTCGGGGGCCGACGTGCTAGTAACCGATGTGATCGATGTAACCGGCGGAGACTTTGACGGTGGCACCGTTGACATTACGGCTTCGGGTGACATCCGGCTGCGGGCTGATATCAGAGCCAGCGCAAATGGAGGATCCGGCTTTGGCGGCGAGGTGTCCGTGGATGCCGGCGGGGGGTTGGTGATCGACGGCGGTAGCGGTGCCAAGCGGCAACTCATTCGCACCGACGGCAGTGGTCCGTTTGAGCAGAGTGGCGGTGATGGTGGGTCGCAATGTTACGATGCGGTCGGGGACATCACCGTTGGTGACTTCGTCCGCCTGCAGTCTGACGGGGCTGCGCCCGACGGGTTCGGCGATGAGATCGACCTGACGAGCGCCGAGGGGAGCGTTCTCCTGCACGGGAATATCAACGCCCGAGCGAAGGGCGGCCAAGGGGACGGTGGTACCGTCGGCTTGGACGGTGCCGATCGAGTCGAGACCTTTCCCGGCTCGGTGGTCGACGTGACGGCGCCCGGCGCGAGCGGAACCGAGGAAATCTTTGTATTTGCGGGCGGAGACTTTGTTCACGGTGGGGTCTTCAACGTTGTGGCGGCGAGTGCGGGGTTCGCGGGCGATATCGCGGTTCAATCCTCCGGAAATGTGACGGTGACCGGCACGATGATGAACGGAGGCGATGCGAGCGCCGGCGGCTTGTCTGGGTTGATCGCTATCAGCGGCTGCGTCCTTACCCTTGCCCCGGGAGCGGTTGTGAGCAACGTGAGCGAGATGGGTCGAAACACCCTGACCGCGAGAGAGCAGATCGTCGTGCAGTCCGGCGCTACGCTAACGCAGTCGGGAACTTCGGGCGCGAATGACTTTGTCTATCGGACCCCGGTCAAGCCGCCGCTGTTGTCGGGCGCGATTTCGCCGCCCCCACTGGAATCGGTAGATTCCACTCTGCCGGTTTGCCCGGTTTGTGCCAACGGCGTTGTCGAACCCGGCGAAAGCTGTGATGACGGGAACCTCATCGACGGGGACGGCTGCAGCTCGCAGTGTCAGGATGAGGCTTGCATTGCCGCGACGCCGGGCTTTCCGGCCGTCGCACTGTGCAATGATGGCAACGGATGCACGATCGACGCCTGCGACGGCGTGGCCCATCAGTGTACGCATATGGTGTCTTGCGATGACGGCATCGGCTGTACGATCGACGCGTGTATGGGAATTGTTTGCGGGCACACGCCGTCAGCGGCTTTGTGCGAGGACGGCAACCCGTGTACGGCGCATTCCTGCTCGCCGAGCTCCGGATGTGGAACCGCGGCGATTCCAGGAGTGTGTGACGACGGATTGTCGTGTACCAGCGGTGATTCCTGTTTAAAGGGAATCTGTAGCGGGACTCCGAATTGCGCGGCGGGCGAGACCTGCGATGTGGCCCTCAATGCCTGTGTTGCGGTGACGACCACCACAACCACAACCAGCAGTACAACCACAACCACCAGTACGACAACAACCACCAGCACAACGACCTCGACCTCGACGAC
>CAZKLE010000215.1:0-3368 GCA_964553415.1 uncultured Myxococcales bacterium | reverse complement strand
CGATCAACTGCCCGCTTCATGTAGACGGCTCGGGCTCGGGCACTAACAGCGGCGGCTCGATCACGATCGAGACCAACGGTTCGATTTCGACATCTTTGGACGGTGTGATCACGGCCATCGGCCGCAAGGGAGAAGGCGGTAGCATACGGCTGCAGGCCGACGGTTTGATCACCACCGGCACCAATCTGGATGCCTTCGGCAAGCTGGATACCGGAAACGGCGGAATCGTAGATATCTCGGCCGATACGGTGACCATCGGTGGACCGATCTCGGTACGGGGCGGCGCGGGTGTCAGCGGTGGCAGTGCCTACGGCGGTAGTGTTGCGATCGAGGCGGCCTGCGGCGGAGTAGCGCTCAATGCAGACGTCGATGCGCGCGGTGGTGAGGGCGGCGGTATCGAGGGGGGCTCGTTATCAATCGATTCGGTCGGTGACGTGACGGTGGCCTCCGGCGTGCAGATCCTCAGCCAGGCGACGCAAAGCGCCGGCGTCGGCGGTGACGTAGAGATCGAGTCCGACGGCCGCTTGAGCATTGGAACCGGCGTCGTGATCGACGCGCACGGCGACACCGTGGACACCTCGGGAGAAGGCGCGAGCGTCGTGTTGGGAGGTTGCACCATCGACGTTGCGGCGGGGGTGACGGTGGATGTGACAGGATACGTTGGAGGCGTTGTGACCGTGAGCGGCGGGGAGGAACCGGGTGTGGCACCTCTGCCGGCGGGGTCGGTACAACCGGTGGTAGTCGATGAGACCGCCGTGCTCAAAGCCGCCGGCAACTCCAGCGACTTCGACGGCGAAATCGAAGTCGTGGTTCGCAACAGCGTATCGGGCGAGTGTGCGAATCAGCCCGGGGTCGCTTGCATCTTGGACAGCGACTGCACGGCTGGATGCTCGACCGATGAATGTATCGATGCCAGCCCGGATACCGACGGGGTGGAGTCTCAGTTCGATCTGACGCCGAGCAGGATCGAGGCGACGCGGATGGTCTCGTGCGTGACGAGTTGTCCGTGAGGATAGTAGTGGGAAATACGCCATGAGTCGATGTCCACAATCGCGACACTGCGTTGGTTTCACCGTCCTGGTCGGCTTCGCGTTGGTCGCTGCACGGCCTTTGATGACAGTCGCGGAAGCGACTACCGGCCCGCGCAACGTCATCGTCATCATGGCCGACGACATGGAACTCAACGACCTGCCGTTCTTCACAAACGAGCCGATTCAATGGGACCACGAAGACGATCCAAAACCGCAACCGCCCAGCGCGAGTGGTCCCACATCTGCTGAGTATCCACAATTTGGCGAGGCGCGCCGGCGCCTGCCCGGCCTCAACCGCCTGGCCGCCCGTCTGTTCGCCGCCGCGGACCGCCACTTGGGAAGCTACCCGGTCGGTGCGGTCGCTGGCGCGTTTACCGTCGTACCCGGGGATCTCGATGAAAACGGCGACACCACAACCAAAGTTGCCAACTTTACCTACGACTCCAGCTCAAGCGGATCCCCGTGTCAGAGCCAGAGCGAGGCGATTTTTCTTCATGGTGACCCTAACGACCCGATGAACAACGGTTGCACGCCGCAACGAGCGTCCACAGATATCCTCTCGGACTACGGCGGTCTAGCCCGCCTCGCGGGCGCCAACTCGATCGTGTTCCCGCGCTTTTATTCCAACTCTGCCGTGTGCGCTCCGACCCGTGGCGCTTTTCTGACGGGGCGCTCTCATGTGCGTCTGAATATGCCAAAGTTCGGCTCCAGTCTCCAAAACGACGAGATCACGATCGCTGAGTTCCTCAAGCAGGGGTGCGGAATGAACAACGGGGAGCGAAGTTGTATCGACTGGGACCAAGATCCACCCGTGTTCAAGGAGTGCCATTGCTATCTCAACCAAGTCCAAGGCGCGGGCGACTGTGCCGGTATCGATAGCAACGCCGCCTGCTATACAACTGGTGCCATCGGTAAGTGGGGCATAGGCAGCGGAGAGAAGACCCCGTGGCGACAGGGTTTTGATGAATTCATCGGGTTTCTGGGCCCCAACCGCCCCTACTTCAATACGGGGAAGATCACCTGCAGCCCGGACACGCAGCGCTATTGTGACGCAAGCAGCGGGTCGAAATCCGGTCATCCCTGTCTCAGCAACCTCGATTGCGACGACGCGGCGGGTAACCACGGCACGTGTGACCCGAAGCCCGGGTTCAGGCAGGCGCAACCCACGGGCCTCTACATCGGGCCGGATCGGGATCACGTCAACGATTGCGATGACGACCTGCCACCGAAAGCGAAAGAGGCCCCGCTTTGTTGCGACCCCAACGGTAAGGAGAACAACAAAGCGCAAGGAACCTACCACTTTGCAAAGAAGAAAGACGTTGGAGGCAAGCTGATCTTCTTCAAAGAGGGCACCGAATCGACTATGGACGCCGCGGACGAGTTTCACTGCAGCGACGACGGGGACGTGATCAGCGCCGGTTGTCTGTATTATACGCGCGTAATCCGTGATCACGCTAAGGCCTTTATCAGCCGCCATGCCGATGATGATGATCCGTTCTTTTTGTTCGTTTCGTTCAACGCGATTCACAAGCCGCTCAAGGCCCCCGAGCGTACGCTTGCGCACTACAAGCGCTCAAAGAACGCGAACACGGACGCTTTCAACACTAAGAAGGCCTTTAAGCCTCAGTACCTCGCGATGACCGAAGAACTGGACGCAGCCGTGGGCGGCATCATCGATGAGCTGAAAAACCCAGCGCACAACGACATCTCGGGCACGACGATGATCTTGTTCATCGCCGACCAGGGTAAGGGCCGCAACTTCGGTAATCCGGACCTGGCCGGCGGCAAAGGGACGGTGATGGACGGCGGCATCCGCATCGGCATGCTCGCCTATGATGGAGGGGACCTGTTCAACAGCGGCAGCCAAGCCAAGGTGATGGGGAATGAGTACGTCGGCAGCATGGTCGATCTGTTCCCGACCGTCGCCCAGGCTGCCGGGTATGATAATCCCATGTTCCAGTCCGGCGGCACCGGCGGCAACGGCATCTTCGATACGAATGGGAAGATCGCGATTAGCCTTACGAGCGAGAGCGGGAAGGCGAAACCCATTGACGGCACCAGTCTTATTGAACTCATGCGAGACGACCCAACGATGGGTCCCCGCGCGGCCAGTGCTCGCGACTTCACTTACGCCGATTATTCGCTCAAGGACGGCTACACGGTGGTGACGCGAGAGGGTTACTATCTGGAAGACGCCAGCAAGTGTAACAACGACGCCGCGAACTGCTCCTATGCGGCCAAGGTCTGCGGCTATGAATCGGCGGTGAGGACGGATGTTTGTACCGCCGGAAACATCGGCAACTCCTGCGACAGCGACAGCGATTCGGGACCGGTCGG
>CAZKLE010000214.1:0-3494 GCA_964553415.1 uncultured Myxococcales bacterium | reverse complement strand
GGAAGACATCCAGTTTCTCAGCTCACCGGCGATCGCCGATCTCGACGGCGACGGCACCGCGGAGGTGCTCGAAGGAAGCGGCGGCTACTATCTGCACGCATGGGGCGGAAGTGGCGGCGAACCCGCCGGCTGGCCGAAATTTACCGGTGGATGGAGCATAGGTTCGCTCGCCGTCGGTGACATCGACGGCAACGATCTCATCGACGTCGTCGCAATGACCCGTGAAGGACGCTTATACGCATGGGAAGCGGCGGGAAGCTTCAGCTCGACAGGCGACGATGCTGTCCAGTGGGCCACCGCCGCACGCGACACCCACCACTCAGGCAACCTCAACTCGGGCGTTGCCACCGCCCCCCTGCCCGCCGCTTGCACGTCCATGTTCCGCGCGTCGGTCAAGAAAGCCAAAGCAGTCTTCAAACCGGCCGCTGCTGACGACAAGATCAAAGCCAAAGGCAGCTTCAACATCCCAGGTAAAGCTTTGGATCCGACCACCGCAGAGTTCTCCTTCGCCTTCGGCAGCCCCGCGGGCCCGGTTTACGAAGCGACGGTCCCTGCAGGATTGATGACGGCGAACTCTAAGGCAAGCGTCTTCAAGTTTGTAGACAAAACTCTCGCCTTAGCCGGCGGCATCCGCAAGGTCGTGCTCAAGAAGAAGAAGGGACAGTGGCGCTACATCGTGCTCGCGCAAGGCGCCGATGCCGAAACCGGAAGCGACATAGCGCTGGTTAGGCTGCGAATCGGCGACCTGTGCATGAAACGCACGCGCCCATGCGAGTTCGCCAAGAACGGCAAGTCGCTCAAGTGCAAGTAGCCCGTACATAAGCGGCGACTAGCACGATTAGACGGCCGCCCAGAGTTGCCAATCGCCGGGAACACCTTTCAACTGAAAGCTGCCGCGGTCGGCAAAATCGATCTCCGAGCCGATGACCAGATCCTTGACCGTATTGGAAACAAGAATCTCCCCCGCACGAGCCAACGCGCCGACGCGGGCGCCGATATGCACGGCGATTCCTTCCACATCACCGTCGCGGAGGTTGATTTCACCGGTATGCAGACCCGCACGTATATCCAGACCGAGCGAGCGCACGCCTTTCCGTAGGGCCTGCGCGGCGTGCACGCATCGGCCGGGGCCGTCGAAGGTCGCGAGCAGACCATCACCCGTATGCTTGACCAAGGTTCCACCGTAACGGTCGATCTCACGGGCCGCAATATCGTTGTGTTTCTCCAGCGTCGCGGCCCAGGCACGGTCGCCGAGTTCAGCCGCACGTTCGGTCGAAGCGACGATATCGGTAAACAGTACCGTCGCGAGCACGCGATCGAACTCCGTCACCGGCTCAGCATGCACGCCGGTGACAAACTCCCCGATCGCATCGAGCGCATCGTCGTCTCCCCCTACCCGCCCGTGGACGTGGAAGTCGCCCGGCAGTTCCAGCAACCGCGCATCCTCAATATGTTCGGCCACGTAACGTGCAAGAACTACGGGAACCAGCGGATCACCGCTACGATGCATTACCAGCGTCGGCACCTGAATCGCCGGCAGTGCCGAGCACACGTCGATCGCACTATTGTGCCGCAGGATCTCGCCGGCTACGCGCGGCGTGGTCGCCTGTTTCTCGTAACGCGCAATCAATCGCCTGGTTTCCTCGTCGTCCGGAAGATCGTGCAGAAAGGACCGCAAAGCCCGTCCCGAACCCCACTGTTCCTCGACCTCCGCCACAAAAGCTTCAGTGATCTCCGGGGGCACACCGATGGGATAATCGGGCGCCGGATGCATGCGCGCGTAGGTGCCCCAAAGAACGAGTGAGCGAACACGTTGCGGATAGGTAGTCGCGAAAAGGATAGCCAGCGGGCCTCCCTCGGAAAGTCCGATCATGACCGGGCGCTCGAGTCCGGCGGCGTCGACCACCGCACGCACGTCGTCCATTCGATCGGCGGCCGACCCCGAGCCCAAGGAGCGCTCGGACAAACCCGTGCCTCGCTTGTCGAAGACAACCAGGCGTCCCAGCGAGCATAGCCGTTCAAGAATGCGTACCCAGCCGGGCAGCTCCCACATCTGTTCCACGTTGGAGACAAAACCGGGAACAAAGAGTATGTCGCGCGGGCCCTCGCCCACCACCTGATAGGCGATGCTCAACTCCCCGCTCCGGGCGTAGTGGGTCTCCGGCATTTCGATCCGCATTTCGGGGCGCATCATGGCTGCTTTGTATGCTCAAAGGAAACCGCCGCGCAGACCGCAGAATCCGTTGCCGGCGGTGTCGCGGCCGATCTTTGCGCTGCGGTTCGACACAGCGTCCGTCGAATCCCGCGTAGCAACTACGGTGTCCGCGCGCGGGCCCATCGCCTCCCCCGGCTGGGGGTTGTTAGCGCCCTCGACCTGGGCCAGGGTTGAGGGGTAGAGCATGTCCCCCATGCGGCTTCCCATGACAGCCACATCCAACTTGATCGCCCGCCTGTCGGCGACGGCTTTCGCAAGCATCCTCCTGCTGCTCGCCGCAGAGACCGCCGCTCAAGCTATTAAGGTGCACTGCGACAGCCCCGGCGATGAGACCGGGCGCAGCCTTGCCGTCGGCGGCGACTACAACGGCGACGGGGTTGCCGACTTTGCGGTGGGATCACCCTGCGCACGTGTCGGTATCAATACCAAAGCCGGGATCGTAGAAGTCCGTTCGGGCAACGACGGCTCTCTGCTGGCGCGATTCAAGGGGACAATCAACAAGCAATTCCTGGGGACGGCGATAGCGTTCGTCGGTGACCTCGACGGCGCACTCGGCGACGAATTCGCAATCGGCTCACAGGGTTGGAATCTTCCGGATACAGGCGCCGGCGAGACCCCGAGTGTCGGCAAGCTCGAGATTCATTCGTCGGTGAACGGGGAGCTGTTCTCGGTCGACGGGCAGACGGCGTTTGCCAACCTCGGCGAAGCGATTGTCGGCATACCCGACTACGATGGCGACTTGATCGACGATTTGTTGGTCGGCGCAGGCGGTGCCAAAGTCCTCAACGAAAGGCGCGGTGCCGCATACGTCGTTTCCGGAAGCGACGGGTCCGTTCTCGACTCCACCTTCGGCGAGATGAAGTTCGATGGTTGGGGCAGCACACTCTCGCGCATCGGTGACGTAAACGGCGATCTCGTCCCCGATCTCATCGTCGCCTCCAATATTGCCGACGTCGGCGGCCAGCAGAACAACGGCGTGATCAAGATTCTTTCGGGGATTTCCCTTGCCACGGAGCTGCTACGCATCGATGGGCTGGCCGAAGACCGCCTGGGCCGCAGCGTCGAGCCGGCTCGCGATCTAAGCGGCGCTTTGACCACGGAGTTTTTCGCCGGCGCACCGGGCTTTGATCCCAGCGGCGTCAGCAAAGCGGGCGCAGCTTTCCGCTATTCCGCAACCGGAACTTTGCTGCGCATGTTCACAGAGCCTGCACCGCTGATCGCGGCGTCGTTCGGGAGCGCCATCGCCGCAGTCGGCGATATCGACGGTGACAATCAACCC
>CAZKLE010000213.1:0-3510 GCA_964553415.1 uncultured Myxococcales bacterium | reverse complement strand
CAGACATCGCCGGCCGAGACCGCGTTCGAACACTGGCGGCACATCGAACGGTCCTGGCTCTGGGCTCCGGCCAGGTCGAGCTGCTCGAGCCGGACGGAGCCGGGCCGGTGGCAGAGGCGCTTGCCGAGAGCGGCGGCGGCCTGTTCGCAGCCGGCGTCGCGACCGGCGATCTCGACGCGCTCGAGGCGCAACTCATCCGTTGCGGCGTGGCCCCGGACAAAGAAGCGCAACAGCTCTTCCTCTCGCCTCAGGCACTCGGGATCCCCGGCTTGCGGATCGTCGCCAGCGCCGAGGCCATGAGCGAGCCCGTCGGCCTCGTCGATTTTTTCTATGAGGTAACCCACCTGACCCCCAGTGCCGGGGACTCCGCCCGCGCCGTCGCGCGTGTGTTCGATCTCGGGCGAGACAACTTCGCGCCGATTACTTCGACGGAGTTCGGCTACGCGGGAATCCTGACCTTGTTCGACCGCACGCGTCTGGATCGGTTCGAGACCATCACGCCGAACGACGGCGACAAAAGCATGGGCCGCTTCTTTGCCCGCCGCGGCCCTTCCCTTTATATGTGTTTCACCGAGGCCGCAGATACGGCAGCCGTACGGGCGCGACTGATCGAGAACGCGCCAAACGACTGGACGGGATCGCGTGAGGCCGAGCAACCGGATGTTCTTTTCATTCACCCCAAGGCGCTGGGCGGAACGATGCTCGGCGTCAGCCGAAAGACTTTCGCGTGGACCTGGTCCGGACAACCCGAGCGCGTAGAAGAGGCGAGCATTACATGAAGCGAGAAACGGTGAACGAGGAAATTTGCGACGGCGTAGCGCTCCTGACCATGAACAGGCCCGAGCGGCGCAACGCCTTCAACGACCGGCAATATGACGACCTGCGCGAAGCGCTCGCCGATGCTCAGACCAACGACGAGGTGCGAGTCGTGGTCATCACCGGCACAGGCGTCGCGTTCACGGCCGGCCAAGACCTCGGCGAAATGGGGGGCGTCACGCACGCAGATTCCGCGCCGCACGGCTTCACCCCCTTCATGGATCGTCTGGTGGCCTTCGACAAGCCGCTGATGGCCGCCGTCAACGGCGTCGCCGTGGGCATCGGCGTGACGATGTTGCTGCATTGCGACATCGTCTACGTCTCTGAGAGTGCCCGACTGCGCGCGCCATTTGTTTCACTCGGCATAGTTCCCGAAGCCGGCAGTTCGTTGCTCTTACAACTCATCATCGGCCCCCAGCGAGCCGCCGAGATCCTATACACCAGCGAATGGATCGACTCTGTCTACGCCGTCGAACTCGGAATTGCGTGCCGTCGCCTGTCGGCCTCGGCCCTGCTCGAACAGACCCTCACCAAAGCCCGCGAGATTGCGGCTCAGCCGCTGGCCGCGCTACGTGAAACCAAGAAGCTTCTCCTCGCCGTCCGAGCCGACGCACTGGCAACGGCACGCAAGCGCGAAGACCACACGCTGCGCAGTCGCATCGGTTCGCCCGAGAACCTCGAGGCCGTCGCCGCGTTCCGCGAGAAGCGGAAGGCGGATTTTTCGCGGGTGGGTTAGAAGGGTGGGGTGTCGCACCGCGGGCGGGTTGTGGCGGGTCAGGCGAGGGCGGTTGGCTGAGTATTTTTTATAATCGGATGTGCCCAGGGGCGGAATCGAACCACCGACACGAGGATTTTCAGTCCTCTGCTCTACCAACTGAGCTACCTGGGCATGCAGGGAAAAACGCGGAACGTCATCATCTAGCTTTGCACCCGCGGGGGGTCAAGCGCGTGCAGGCCGCGCCGGGAACGGCTTGCGGCAAGGCCCGAGGGGCCGGGCACCTAGCCGACAAGCTCTTGGCACTTGCCCTCGACGAACTCGATGACGTCGGTCTCGAGCTTGACGCCGTCCAGGGTGTTGACCTCTTGGATGCCGGTCGGGCTGGTGACGTTCACCTCGGTTAGGAGGCCGCCGATGATGTCGAGACCGGCGAACCAGACGCCGAGCCGCTCGAGATCGGGGGCCAGGCGCTCGCAGATTTCACGCTCGCGGTCGCCGACGACGGCTTTTTCGCAGCGGCCGCCGACGTGAATGTTGCCGCGCAGATCATCGCTACGCGGCACGCGCAGGACGCCGCCAAGGGCACGGCCGTCCAGATAGATCAGCCGCATGTCGCCGGCGCGCGATTCGGGCAGAAATCTCTGCGCCATCAGCGGACGGTGGCCTTGGGCGGTGAGGGTTTCGACGATCGAGTTCGCGTTGAGGTCGCCGCCGGTAATACGAAAAATGCCGGTCCCGCCGCAGCCGTCCAGAGGTTTGACGACGATGTCGCCGCCGACGTCGTCTCGGAAAGCGAAGATCTCGTTTTTGTCGGCCGAGACCAGTGTTTCGGGAATCAGATCCGGGTACCCCAAAATGAAAAGTTTCTCGGTGGCTTCGCGCAAGCCCGAAGCGCGGTTGAATACGAAGGTACGCGACTCGTCGATCAAGCTCAGCAGATGGGTGGCGAAAAAGAAGTCGCTGTCAAAGGGCGGATCCTTGCGCATGAACACGGCGTCGAAATCTTCGGCGCTGTAGCGATCGAACCTGCCGGCTTCGAAATGTTCACCTTGCACTGCCTTCACACGCAAGGGCGCGGCCCATGCCTGAAGGCCGTCCAATCCTGCGCTCAGCCCGGCGATCGAACAGAAGTAGTTTTCGTGTCCGCGGGCTTGGGCTTCGAGAAGGAACACGAAGGACGTGTCTTTGCCGACATCGAACTGGGCGACGTCGTCGAGGATGTGGAGAAATTTCACGTGCTGAAGCGTCGGACCTGCGGCGGCTTCCGGCCCAAGTCGCCCCACAGATGTTGGCAAACGGCCACGGCGACGATGGCCGCGGTTTCTGCGCGCAGGGTGCGCGGACCGACACCGACGGCGGTGAATCCACATTCACGCGCGAGCTCTAGTTCTTCGTGCGTGAATCCTCCCTCCGGGCCGACGATAGCAACGACCTTGTATGTATCGGGGTAGCGTTGGCGCAGCGTTGTCGGTGGATCGGGATCGGCACCGGCGGTGAATACGAGTCCGAGCGCATCGGCGGGCTTGGAACGGACGAAGTCTTCGAAATCGCGAATGCGTTCGACGATGGGAACCTGCGTACGTCCCGACTGCTCCGAGGCGGCGACGGCCAGGCGGCGCCAACGTTCGACTCGTTCGATGGCGGCTTTACTCGTCAGTCGCATGACACTCCGCGACGAGGTGATGACGCAGATACGATCGGCGCCGAGTTCAACCGCCTTCTCGACTACCAGGTCTATTTTCTTTCCCTTGGCCAGGCAGGGTGCAATGGTTATTTCCAGCGATGACTCAGAACTTGCATCGAGGTCATTCAGTACGCGTACGACCGCGGTCTCTCCTTGATAGGTCTCGAGCACGCCCAGAGTTTCACGACCGTTACCGTCGAACATGATGAGTTCGTCTCCGGGTAGCAGGCGCAACACGTGTTTCAAACGGTGGTACCCGTTTTCCGTCAACAACGCGCGATCCGAAAGCAAT
>CAZKLE010000212.1:0-3521 GCA_964553415.1 uncultured Myxococcales bacterium | reverse complement strand
CGCCCGTCAAAGCGCGGGTCACGAGCGCGAAGCGCCCGGTGACAGACCTCGTGGTCGAGTTGCATGAATGGGAGTCTAGCCCATTCGCGCGGCCGAGTCTGGCCGTTTCCGGACATCACTACGGCTAAACTATCCCACCCAACGGGGTGTATTTGTAGGAGAAATCGTGTATGAGGGAACGATGCCCCCAAGTTCCGAGGCTTTGATAAAACTCTTCAGCTATTACCGCGACGCGGAAATTCGCGGCTGCCAATTGCTGTTCAAAATGATGCAACGGGTAGAGGACGGCGAAGCCCAGGTGCTGTTCTCCCGGCACATCGCCGACGAGACCCGTCACGCCTGGCTGTGGACCAAACGCATCAAAGACGAAGGTGGGCTTCCCGTGCCGGTTCCCGATGGCTACCAAAGGCGTCTCGGCAAAGCGCTCGGTATTCCCCGCAACATCATCGACCTGTTCGCTCTGACGGTTGTCGTCGAGCAACGCTCGGTCAAGCGTTACACCGAACATGCCGCCAGTCCGGTCTGTGATGAGAAGACGCTGGCCGTACTCAACGATATTACCAAGGACGAGAAGTGGCACATCTCGTGGATGGACGAATGGCTGATGAAGATGGCCGAAGAGGAGGGGACCGTCGACCAGGTGAAAAAAACCCTCGATCGCTACCGCCGCACGGAAGAAGAGGTCTTTGACGTCATACGCGGGATGGAGCGCGAATGGTTCGGCTTCTCGTTCAGCGAGATCGGCGCCGAAGATCGGATCTCCAATGCTTTGAGGTGCAGGTAGGGAAGAAACGCCGGGGTCAGGCGTAAGCTCAGCTTGCGCACTCCGTCGGCGGGCAGGCGGATCTCGCCGCGTGGGTTTTCCCGGAAGTCGATCGCTCCGTGACGGCGCCTCAGCTTCCCGGCGATCGTTTTCGTACGAATCCGATACACGAGTGATTCGTCGGCGTGCGGAATCTTCAGTTCGATACGCACAAAACCTCCGTCGAGCGCTTGCGGAAACGAAGCGCGACAGTTGATCGCGATCTGTTCCGCGCTCCAGCGCGACAGCCGCCGCCAGGTGCGGGTCCCGTCCTTTGCCGTTGTGTGGGGAGGCGGCGTGCATACGAGGCCGTCGCCGATCGTGGCGGCGCGAGAACCGCCGGCGCGAGCCTGCGCGACCGCGGTCGTTCTCGGCATGGAGGAGACACGCGATCGCTGGGAGCGTTCCGCGCACAGGGTGTAGGTGGCGTTGCGAAAGATCTCGGCGGCCTTTCGGTCACAGTCTTTCTTCTCCCACACGGTATGGGTGACGTCGAGATGGGCGGCGTGCTGGTTGCGAAAACCAAGGTTTCCGCCACGCAGGCCCAGGACGGCGGCGCGTGATCGAAGCCTTGCCTCGGCCTGTTGGCGGAAGCCGACAAAGACAATTGTCCCGCGATCCGAGATCGCAGCCACATGCCGACCGGTATAGGCGGGAATGAGTTCCGAGAGGCCGGCGCCGGTCATGATGACACTCCATGCCGGCAGCTCGGCGATCCGCCCGAGGAGTTCTCGTGTATCGGAGTCCAGGCTCAGTTCGCTGTTGACGCGCAACCAATTCGACGGGTTCAGCCGCATCCAATCGACCTGCCCGATCGAGAGCGCGGCCAGCAGAAACCCCAGGGCAAGCTTTGGCCCGAGCCGTACCCAACCGCTCATGAACACAACCGCCAGCATGAAGCCGAAAGGCACCGCCCACAGCTCTCGGTAGATCATCCACGGCAGCACGAAGCTGCCGAAGGCCGGAGCGAGAAAGGGGGTAAAGGAAATCAGCAGCGCCGGCAGCGCGGTGACCAGGATGAAGCCGCCCCAGAACTTGCGGCGGTAAACGAACGCCAGCAGCAGTCCGGCAAGAGCCGTCAACAGCAACGGATCGGCAAGAAGGTGAGGGGCGACGATGGGTCCGCCGGGTTGAAAATCGAGTAGGCGCTCCATGCGCAAGTGGCTGCGGACCACCGGATGGGTCGGGAAGTGCCGGTACAAAACCAAGGGGGCGATGGTCTTGACGGCCTGGTGAACGGCGTGCATGCCGATCAATCCGGCCGGCAACGCCGCCAGCGCCGCTGCGCAGGCGCCGGCGAAGAGTCGCCACGGTCGTTTCAGCTCGCCGCGCAATGCCAGCAGGGCGACGACAAACACCATGCAGATCAAGAAACTTAGGTAGACCAGTGCGTGCGACAGCGCCAGGCCCGCAAGTGCGAGCGCGAGCGCGGGTGGCGCGAAAAATCCGGCACGCCGCCGGCTGCGCAGATAATCGATGAGCATCGACAAACAGATGGGAGCCAAAATTAGGCAGGCAACGAACTTGTCTTCGCTGACGCGGTTGAAGAACGCGTATTCGCTCGGCGAAAAAAACGGGAAACGCGTGGCGGTAAGGATCGCCAAGGTGCCGAGCAAGCCACCGACCGCACGGGCGGGCGACGTGAAGACGCTTCGCGACAGCCCGAGCCAGGCGAAAACGACCAAGGGTGCGAGCAAGACGGGCAGGATGCGCTCGAAGAAGAAGATACCCGGCAGATTGCCCAGCGCCTTCCACACCCCTAGAGAAAATATCCAGGCGTTGTCCACGAAGCGGAACGGCCACCTGGCGATGCCGAAAAACGGCTCGCGCCAATTCACCGTCGGATCGATGGGAATGCGCGATATGTAGGCCAGGTACCACATACGGTCGCGGGCGATGTTTTCTCCGCCTGCGGCCATGGCCACGAGGAGGACGACGGCGAGGCCGATGGCGATCTTGGTCCACAGCGGCCAGGCGGGCGCTTCCAAGGCGGGCCCGGTAGTCGAGGCCTCCAGAGAGACCGAGTCCAAAGCCGGCCGGCCGAGGCCCTGGGGCAGAAAAGCGATCGCCGTCCCGAACGCCAGCAAAACGACGATGACGTCGGCGAGCGGGCGGCCGATGATGTCGGCAACAAGGCCGAGCACTCCGAAAAGCCCGACGGAGATTGCGAACGCGCGCGCGAGACCTTCGACCGAAGCGGCGCCGCTCAATTGTTTTATGCCGGCGACACGGTCGAGCAGAAAGCCGGGAAGAATGAAGACGGCGAAAAAGGCCGGCACCGCCACCAGCCACGATCCCGTAACCGGTCCCCAAACGGGCATGAGCTGCCCGGCCGCGAACGCGAATCCCCAGGCGGCAAAGAACAAACACGCGGGAAGAAGGCGCAACATGTTCAGCCGCGCCCGCCGTTCTCGTCGACCGTGCCTCGCGTCGGCAAAGAGCGCACAGGCTCGAACTCGAGATCGAAGGCCTCGAGCTTCAAGAAGGGCAAAAAATCAGGGACGACGGTCACCGATACGGTATCGACGGGATCGTGCGGCAATGCCAACGAACCTTGCTCGCCGCTATGCAGTCTTGCCTGCGCGTGTCCGCGCCAAGAGCGCGTGCGATCGCGTTCACCGGCAACTACGACCGTGAACTCCTCGACCGCCCGACCCAGCGCGGGTTTGATCGTAATCGCGCGCGGTCGAAATGCTTCGCCGCCGGCGCCCGCGCCGAC
>CAZKLE010000211.1:0-3533 GCA_964553415.1 uncultured Myxococcales bacterium | reverse complement strand
CGGGTGGGGGGGTGGCCGCCAGTGCGAGGGCGGCGCGACTCAGGCGCGGGCGTTGCTCCGGGTCTTTCAGTATAGCCGACAATGCGCGTGCGAGCGCATCCACATCCCCGTAAGGTACCAGCAAGCCGGTTTCGCCGTCGTGCACCGAGTCGCGCAGGCCGGGCACGTTGCTGGCTACCGTAGGTGTGCCGCAGGCGTTGCCTTCCAGAACGGTCAGCCCCCAGCCTTCCTTCTCGGATGTATTGGCCAACACCCAGGCCTCGCGCAAAATCTCGACCTTGACCCCGCCGTCAACGAAACCGAGGAAGTCGACACAATCGCCGATACCGAGGCTCGTGGTGCGGCGGCGCAGATCGGCAATCGCAGAGCCCTCGCCGATAATCGTCAGGTGAAGCCCCTCGTGTTCGGGGGCGATCTTGGCGACCGCCTCGAGAAGCAGATCGACCCGTTTGTAAGGCTCGGCGCGCCCCAGCCAGGCGATCAGGGGCTCGGCCGATTTGCTGCCGTCGCCCGGCGAGTACAGCTCGTGATCGAGCCCGTTGGGGACCACCACGACACATTCCGCATCGACACCGCGGGCCACCAGATCCTGTTTGGTCGATGGTGAGACGGCGATGTAGAGGCTTTTTCGATATGCCGCGGGAATGAGTTTTTCGGAGGCCCACGTGGCCAACGCGATCGGAAACGACACTTGCGCAAACGCTGTCGTCCCGAACAGATGATGCACCACCGCCACGCAAGGCAGCGGCAGGAGCCACGGGCTAAGAAACGGAAGCTTGCACAACACGTCGACGACGACGTCGCAGCCGTTGCGGCGCAACTCGCGCCGGGCGGCAAAGGGAGCCGCCGCGTAGAACAAATAGCGGTTGGTCAGGCGCCGAACATGGATGCCGTCGATGGTTTCTTCGCGTTTGCAGCCGGGGAAGGTCGCCGCCAGCAGGGTTACGTGATGGCCACGCTTGGCCAGACGGCCGAAAGTCTCGAACAGATGGACCTCGGCACCGCCGGCGAGCGGATTGGCGGAATCCCGCTCATTGAGAATGAGAATGCGACGAGCCATGTGGATAGTTGGTCGAGGAAACCGACGCGCGCGTCAACCTGCGGCTTGTATACGGGCGGGTTTTTCGAGACGGCCGAGCACATCCATGATACGCAGCCACCACACGACCACAAGCGCCTCGAGCGCGATGCGCTTGTTCATCTTCGAAGTGCCCAGGCGACGATCGGCAAAGATGATCGGTACTTCCTCCAATCGATAGCCCATTCGCCAGGCACGGTAGTTCATCTCGATCTGGAAAGCATAGCCGTTCGAGCGGACATGCTCCAAGTCGATACGTTCAAGAACTTCGCGTCGCCAGCACTTGAAGCCGCCGGTGGTGTCCTTGACCGGCAGGCCTCCAAGCACGATTTGTGAATAGCGGTTGCCGAAGTAGCTGAGCATTAGGCGGCTCATCGGCCAATTCACCACCGTGATTCCGTCGATGTAACGAGACCCGAGTACGACGTCGCAATGTTCGACGGCCTGATAGAAGCGCGGCAGCGTGTCGACCGGGTGGGAGAAGTCGGCGTCCATTTGCACGACGAGATCGGCACCCATTTCAAGAGCGCGCGCGAATCCCTCGCGGTAGGCAGGTCCGATTCCCTGCTTGCACTTGCGATGCAGCACGTGCACGCGCGGGTCGTCGGCCGACAGGTCGTCGGCGATGCGGCCCGTGCCGTCCGGGGAGGCGTCGTCGGCGACGAGAACCTCGTTTTCCGCGTCGACTGCGAGCACCGCCGAGACGATGGCCTCGATGTTTTCCTTCTCGTTGTAGGTGGGGATGACGACGATTTTTTTCATAAGCAACAGGGAAACGGCGCCACCAACACTAGCCGATCGAGAAAGCTCTGCCTACCGTCTTTCCGCCGCGTTTCGCCTCCGATATGTACGATGCTGTGCAACCGCCCTCCCGCGCAGGCCGAACTCAACGCAGGCCGAGCTTTTCGAAGGGAATGGGACGACCCAATAGAGCGTCGCGCCAGCCCTGCACTTTCTTATATACGCCCTCCTGTTCGCCGCTGGCCAGGCGGCGAGCGAACTGAAAGGGCAAGGTCAGGAGTATCGCCGCCGCGAAAAACGCCAGCTGATACGACCGGCCGTAGCGACGAGCATACAGGACGCTGTTGCGCGCGCTCAAGTATTTGCGAAAACCGCCGTAGTGCGCAGCTCCGCCCGAACTGCCGTGCACGGCATGGTGAACGCGGGAGGCACCGTTGAACCAGCTTTGCCATCCGCTGCGGCGAGCGCGCTCGGCCCAATCGACGTCTTCGTGATAGGCGAAGTATTCGGCGTCGAAAGCGCCGACCTCGCGTAGCGCCTCGGCACGGAGCAACAAGGCACAGCCGGGGATCCAGGGAACCGAGGCTTCCCCATCAAAGCTGCCGTCGTCCTGACGGCCCTCGCCGACCAGTTCGATCAGGCTCTGCCGCCAACTCACCCGTCCCCAGGCCAGCCACAGCCTGTCGGCTGATCCCGCCAGCAGGACTTTGCCGCCGAGCGCGGCGGCGCGTGGGTGCGCGCGCGCCGTTTGCAGCAACAGGTCCAACGAATCGGGCTCGACGGTAAGATCGTTGTTCAAGATCCAAACGAACTCCGCGCCGCGTTCCAGCGCGCGCCCGATGCCGACGTTGTTGCCGGCGGCATATCCGAGATTGACGTCGTTCTCGATGACCTCGACCTGCGGGTGGCTCTCGCTCACGGCCGCCCGCGGCGACACGCGCGAGCCGTTGTCGACGACGATGGTCTCGAGCGCTTCGTAGTCGAGCGCACTCAGGCTCTGCAGACAGGCGAGCGTGTCTTCGAGCCCGTTCCAGTTGAGGACCACGGCGATGACCTTCGCTTTCACCGACGCGCTCCACCGGCAGCTTCTTCGTACACACTTCGAGTAAGCTGCGCCGCACGTTGCCATGAAAACAGCGCCGCGCGCTCGAGCCCTCGGGTGGCCAGCTCGCCGGCCCGCGCCGGGTCGCACAGCAAGGTCGTGACGGCATCGGCCAGCGCGCCGCTGCCGCTCCCTTCCACCAGCACGCCGGCGTCGCCGACGACCTCGCCTACGGAGCTGTTGCGTAGACCGATCACCGGCACGCCGCAGCCCATCGCTTCCAAAAACGTGAGGCCGAAGCCTTCGTAGGCCGACGGCGAGACCATGCACTGGAGCGCGCCGAGGAATAAGGGCAACTCCGGCTCCGGCAATGCCCCCAAGTAGCGAATGCGACTGTCGCCGCTGTCGAAACAACGCGGCCGGTAGCCCGGACGGCCGCGTCCGGCGATCCATAGCTGCAGGGGCTCGTTGCCGGCGGCCTGCGCAAAAGCCTCGGCCAACAGATCGAGGTTCTTACGCGGCTGGATGGTCCCCAGGTATCCGATCGCCGGTCCGACAAGGCCGCGGCGTTGCTTCCAGGTTTCGATCTCGGCTCGATCGGGACGGCGCACCCAATGCGACACTCCGTGCGGCACGACGTGAACGGGAACATCGGCAAGGGGGAAATACTTT
>CAZKLE010000210.1:0-3534 GCA_964553415.1 uncultured Myxococcales bacterium | reverse complement strand
TGTTGTCGCCCAGATTACCTCACCGCAGTTTGACCGGTTTGTTTCGCGGTGAGTTTCGACCGGTCTCCCGCACTGGTCGCCCCGGTGGACGTTTCCGGGGAGGTGAACGGATCCGAATGATCTGCATGGGTCACCAGAGCCCGAGCTGCCGGTCGTCGAGATCCGGCACTGCGGCGCGCAAGTACGAGCGCAACGCCGGCGCAGCGGGCCATCGAGCCAACAGCGCCGCCGTGTGCTTCGGCGCCCGCTTGGTCAGCTCCGTTGCATGACGAACCCCTTCCACCACCGAAGCGGGCACCACCCACAGCCGCACGCCGAGCGTTAGTGCTATCGGCCCGATCGGGTCGCTGCGCGCGAGTGCGTCGGTGAGTACGACATCGCAATGGCCCTTGGACTGCAGCCAGACCAACAAACCCCAACGTGCGTCGTCCGCCAGCGGGATCGAGATCGGCGGGCGTGGACTGCCGTGCTCATCAAGCACGACCGCCAACAGCCGGCGCGGCGTTCGCCATAGACCGCACGCGCTCACGGTCTCACCTCGTCGGCGGCAGCCTGCACGTGCTCGATGTTGACCAGTTTTGCCTTGGCAATCGCCGCAGCGCTCAAACTGAAGTGCGTCAGCCGATTCACCTTGCGCATCATGCCGTTCGTCGCCTGGAAGAGAGCCTCAATGGCGGCGGGCTCGAACAAGTCGAGCTCGCAACCGGCGCGTCGCAGCAGATGCCGCAGGTAGTCAGAGAGCTCGTCGCGCAGCAGGCCCGTCAGATGATGGCGCACCACGATGCGTTGCGAGAGCGACTCATGGACCGCCATACTCAATCGCCGCCGCAGCTCGGTGAGCCCAACGAGAATGAGACACAACCGATTCTCGGAATCCATCTCGTAGTTGGTTAAGAGCCGTAGGTCCTCGAGGACATCGTTGCGCAGATGCTGCGCTTCATCGACGATGAGCACCGGCCGTTGCTTGGCCTCGAGGCACAGCCGCGTCACTTCGGCGCGGATGAGACGGAAGGCCGCGGCACGACTGCGCTCGGTCGGAAGCCCCAGCTCCCAGGTGATCGACTTGTACATGTCCATCACGTTGCCGGTGGATAACGGCACGTAGAACACACGGTACAACCCGGCATGCAACGCGCTCGACACCTTGCGACACAATGTCGTTTTGCCGCTGCCGACCTCGCCGGTCACCAGGCCGATGCCGCGCAAGTCGAGCAGGTGGCGCAGCCTCGCCTCGGCTTCGTGCTGCGCAGAGCCGGCGAAGAGGTCGTCAGGGGCGAGGTTCTCGGCAAATGGGTAGCACGTCAGTCCAAAATGTTTGCGGTACATCACGCCTCCTCCGTGTCGAGCTTCCGCAGGCTGAGCCCCGGCTTCGGAGTCGTCACCGGGGCGTCGGCAACGATGTTGCTCGACGGCCGGTTTCGCTTGATGAAGCAGTTGGCGTAGGCATCAACGACCTTGGCCTCATGGATGTTGCTGCCGTCGTGCCAGACCTGGACTGGCCGGCCCTTGGGTGCCGACGGGTCGTAGCGCAGGACGACGGTCTGACCGACGAGCGCCGCGTCGACTTCGTAGACCACGCCGTGCAAGCTGACGGTGCGGTCCTTGTGGACTTTGCGCTTCTCCTCGAAGAGAAAGAGATCCTTCAGGTCGACGTCGGGCGTGGCATAGCGCACCTCGTCGCCGACATGCGCCCAGCGATCGAGCGGCGTCTGGCCATCGAGGCCGCGGTGCGGCGTGCGGTGATACTCACCTTCGACGTATGCCCACAGCCTGCGGTTGAGCGCGTCGAGGCTCGACATATCCTCGGTGCGCAGGCGCGTGAGCAGCTGTGAGCGTACGGTGCGAAACCACCTCTCCTGCTTTCCTTTTGATTGTGGTTGATACGGGCGGGCGTGGATCAACGCCACGCCGAGCTTGGCGCAGACGAGCGCGAGGTGACGCGAGCGGTAGTTGGCGCCGTTATCGACAAACAGGCGTTGCGGGATCCCACGACGCATGATCGCCTGCTCAAAGACGGGCAAGAACGCCTGCGTGTTTTCCGAGAAAGCAAATTTCGCGAAGGGGATGACGCGGGTGGCGTCATCGAGAAACGCGATGAGGTAGGTCTTACGCTTTTTGTTTTTGGTGTCACGGACAGCCGGCCCATGCATCACGTCGGACATCCACAGCTCGCCGGATTTCTGGAAGGTGAATCGGCGCCGGTCGTTCACGGTCGGTTGCTCGATCTCTTTTCGCATCAAGTCGTGCGCGTCGAAGAGTCGGTGTACGGTCGACTGCGGCAACGGCAGGTCGTTCGGAACCGCATCGATGCTGCGCGCCTCGCGGATGACCATCGGTACGGAGAGCTTGCGGTTTTCCTCTTTGATGGTCAGCAGAATGTCGACGATATCCTGCGGAATGGTGCGCGACTGTCCTCGATCCGAGCGGAGCTTGGGCACCAGGCCGTCGAAGCCGTGCTTGCGATAACGCTTGAGCCAGGTGCGGATGGTTTCCGCGGCGACGCGGGTGCGGGTGGTGCCAGGGATGGCGTGCTTGCGCGCCGCCTTCTTTCGGATCTCTCGGTAGAGCTCGCCGCTGCCGGGTTTGATGTTCAGCAGCTCGGCAATGAGGCCGTACCTGAACAGCGCGACCTCATGAAGATGCTCTTCGTTTCGTTCTGACATGACACAATCTCCTCGTTGATAGCCCGTTGATTCGAGCGAACGAGGAATTACTGGTTAGAGGGCGGAGGGTCCGCCCCCGTTGATTGTTGAGAGCGTTTCTTGGGCGGCAGCGCATTCTGCGAGCGGGGCGCGAATCCGACCGGAGGTGGAAGCGCCTGCAGATGGTCGGCCGCGATCTCCCGAAGTGCTGGCAATACGATCTCGACGCTGAGCGTTTGGCGGAAGGAGGCGAGAGTCGGTTGGCAACCTTCGAAACGCTCGGGCATCAGGCCGATGAGCGTGACGAGGGTGGCATGCACCACGTTGAGGCGTCGCCTGGTCCAACGGATGGCGCCGGGCAGTTCCACGTCGTGCCCGCGGACCATGTGTGCTGCGGTCTCAACGGCGCCGACCTGTTCGATCTCATCGACGACATGCTCGAAGTCGTGCAGTGTTCCGGGGAACCTCGCAGCAAAACAGTCGGCAAGCAGGCTGAAGCTCTGCTGACCTTCGGGGCAATACCAGCGAGGAATACGTGTTCCCGGCGGATCGAGTCGGGCGTACGTGCCGACGTTGCGAAAACTGCAGCCGCCGCTCGGATGCCTGGGACATCGATCAAGTCTTGCCGACTGCCACGCTTCTTGGCTAACGTATTCCTTGCTGGTGAGGCCAAGTTTCCAACGAAGTTGCACCGGCCACGGCCCGCACGGGGGAAGCCGTGGCGGGCCACCTTTCTCTCTTGCTGGTGGCCAGGGGCACCCACTGTGGGACCCCAATGTGGGAGATCATCGGCTGGTGCGCGCTCGGGTTACGTGACCGGGAAACGATTTCACCGGCGAGCGAGTGTGGGCTCAACCGGGCGGTCGTTCACGAGAGGATCAGGGCCGCAACA
>CAZKLE010000209.1:0-3573 GCA_964553415.1 uncultured Myxococcales bacterium | reverse complement strand
GATCATCTTGATCGGCCAGGGACGCGCGACGACCATGGTGACGGCACCAAGGCCGGAGAACAGGGCGATGACCAGCTGGCCGCGGACGGGCCTTACGTAGGGTCCCAGTTCTGCGATGACCTCCCGCAGGGCTTTGAGTTTTACGGCCCGAAAAACCGGAGATAGGGTGATTTTCATGGCTGCGAACTGCCGACGGTCAGACCGCTATTGTATCGCTTCCGGTGGTAACGCAGCCGGGTTTTTCCGTACCTCAAAGATGCCGGCCGGCCCTCAGATTCTGATTCCGCTGTGTCCGCGAACGCCGCTCGTCGGCAAGCGCTGCTGCGGCGTTTGCCACGACGTTTGCGCGGTTGCTCGCCCTGCTAGGGCCTTAGTCGCCGTGCTGTCCGCGGAGGATCACCTTCAGGGGTATCACCTCGTCGGTCACGCCGGTTTGATCGGTCGCGAAGGCGTTGCAGGCGATTCGTTTTGAGGTACTGACGATGCGGCCGATGCCGTGTTTGACGTTGACGGGCAGGCCGGTGATGACGTCGTCTTCGTGGAACACGACCGTGGCGCCGGTGGTGATCGTCGCCGTTCTCGCGAAGGGGGCGGTTTCGCTAAGGGTGGCCGCACCGTCGCTGAAGCCGACAGCAACTTTGTTGAGCGGGCCGGGGCCCGCAATGGCATCGAAAATCTCAAAACCGACGTGCACCTTCGTGGCTCCCACGGGCTCGAGGCTGGAGCACATCAGAACCGTCTCTATATTGTTGTTCTTGATCACACCGGGAACAAAACCGATCACGCGGGCCGTCGTGCCGACCGCTAGCAGCGGCAGGGGACTGTCGAAGGGCCCCGCGCTTGCCGGCGATCCCGCGGCGAGAAGAAGTAGGGATAAAGCGATGACAAGGCGAGTTTTGCTCGTTGCGCTGATCGTGGACACGTTCGTTTCGGTAGCCCTCTTCAATTTCGTAGCCCTCCTCAAAAACGTCTTGTGGAATCTTCCGCCGCTGGCTTCTGCCACCGGCGGCGCTCTTGGCTTGCGTCATGCTCTCACCCCGAGGTCGACGAGGCGAGCGAAGCGAAAGCTGCACCATCCTACCATGCAGGGGCGGTAGCGAGGAAGAAGGTCTCCCGCACTTTGTTCGCTGAAGCACTTTTTTTCGTGTTCGCTGTGCGTACGAGTGGACAAGCGCCGATATTTGCCTCTACGATGGAAGCCGCGGCTTCGGTCCCGGTGTCAAGGAGAATTTGTCGATTATGAATGCAGGTCGTGGGGCCGTCGTGGGACTGGTGCTGGTGTTCGTCGCGCTGTGGGGCCGGGTCCCTGTGGTTTTTGCCCAGCCCGTTGCGGTCGAGCCTGAGTTTTTCGCCAACCAGTCGACGACAGGGGATCAGCGGACACCCGGGGTGGCGGCGACCGTCGGCGGTGGCTTCGTGGTGGTTTGGAACAACAGCGAGACCGGCGACCTTACGGACCTTCGCTTGGCCGGTGCCCAGGTCTCGGCCGGTCTTGCTCCCAGCGAGTTTCCGACGACGGCCGATTCGGGCAGAGACGATCGTAGGCCTACGGTAGTCGGCCTCGACACGGGCGATTTCGTCGCCGTTTGGCAGGCCGACGACATCAATCCACCCTTCGACAGCGGTGTTTTGGCACAGCGATACGACTCGCTCGGGCGCACGGTGGGTCCGGAGTTCATCGTCAGCTCTTATACGACCGAAGACCAGACTCATCCGTCGGTTGCGGCTTTGCCCGGCGGATTCGTCGTAACCTGGGAGAGCTATCGCCGCGATGCCCCGATGGGGAACGGGGTATTCGGCCGCCGCTTCAACTCGAGCGGAGTCGGCCTGGGAACCGAGTTCGCCGTCAACACTTACACGACTCACGAGCAGCAGAGGCCCTCGGTGGCCGGCACGAAGGCCGGCGGTTTCGTCGTTGTCTGGGAGAGCTACGGAGAAGAGGGTGGTCGCGATTACGGGGTCTTCGGTCGCCTCTACGACAGCACAGGAAGCACCGTCGGCGGCGAATTCGCCGTCAACCAGTACACCACCGACGAACAACGTTCGCCCACCGTAGCCGCGCTTTCTGCAGGTGGGTTTGTGGTTTCCTGGCAGGCCTATCGTCTGGGCGTCAACGACGGATACGGCATACGTGCGCGTCGCTTTGCAGCCAACGGCACACCCTCCGGAGCCGAAATTCAGGTCAATAGTTACGCCGGTGCCGAACAGACCCACCCCCGTGTCGCCGGCCTCGCCGACGACGGTTTCGTCGTCGCTTGGCGGTCGGAGGCGCGCGACGGAAGCGCGGGCTACGGCCCCTACTTACGACGTGTCCGCGGCGATGGGACCTTCGACGGAACGGATTTTGCGTTGTCGGTTGCCCCCCTCGATCAGATGGATGCCACGGCTGTCGCCGCCGGTTCCGGCGTGGTTACGGCCGTGTCTTCGGGTCTCAACCGCGACGACGACCTCGGTTACGAGGTCCGAGGACAACGGTTCTTCGCGCCCGGTATTACCTGTGGGGATGCCAACGCCAGCGCCGTGCGCAGCGCTTCGGACGGGTTGATTACGCTACAGACTGCGGTCGGGTCCAAGGCCTGTCCGCTTTGTGTGTGCGACGTTGATTCGAGCGGTGGCGTAACGGCCTCGGACGCGTTGTTGATTCTGAGAGCGAGTGTCGGTCAGTCGGTCTCGCTCGTTTGCGCCGGCTGTTAGAAAACGGCCGCGTTTTCTGGGGCCGGGAATCAGAAGAACACGAGGTTGAAGGGCAGGAGCCCGGTGGCGATGGCTGCGACGGCTCGCTCCGAGCCGTCGATGAGCGAGAAAATTCGTACTCCGCCGAGGCTGCCTCCGGCAAAGGAACGATCGGCGAGCCAGAGTTCGCCGAGTTCGCTTGTTTCGATATCGGCGAATGTCTGGTCGCTGATGGCCGGCATTGCTGTCACCGTCCTCGTTGCGAGATCGAAAGCGACCAACCGCCATCGCGAATCCGCGCCGGTGACTACGGCATAACCGCGTGTGGCGCCGGTCATGACGAAGTCGGTCAGATCACCGCCGAGTTCCGCGCCGGTGATGAGCAAACCGTCCGATCGCAGGCTCACGGGATCGATGGCTTCTATGCCGCCGTCGTTGAGATCGCTGAAGAAACTGCCCGGTCCACCGACGAAGATTCTCTGCGTAACGGGGTCGTAGATGAGTCCTTTGGTCTGTGCGAAGGGGTTGGTCAGGGAGAGCGTCAGGGTTTGCGTGACCGTGTCGGTCGTCGTGTCGATGACGACGAGAAGGCCGGGACCCACCGGTGTGAAGAACGCGGCTCGATCCAAGTGCTGCAAGACGACGAACAGGCGCTTGCCGATCAGTACCATCTGATCCATTTCCGGGATGCCGTCGGCGTCGGCCCACGGCGACAGGTCGATGCCGCGGAGGACGAAGCCCTTGCAGTCGGGACCGACCGATGGGTCGACGATCGCCAGCGTCGCGCTGTCGAATTGGCTCACGTAGCCTTTGCGCGGCGAAGCGATCACAAAGTCGACGGGGTTAACGCCACGCCGCTCGTTTCAGGAGACTGTTTCCGCGCGGGAAGTCGAATGCAAC
>CAZKLE010000208.1:0-3599 GCA_964553415.1 uncultured Myxococcales bacterium | reverse complement strand
ATACCTGTTCGGTCGGTGACCGCGTTGTGATTGTGGAGACCCGTCCGCTGAGCAAGCACAAACACTGGAAGTTGAAGAGCGTTGTCGAGAAGGTTTTGAAGGATCCCCTATTGGGTGCAGTTCAGGGCGAAGGTGGAGAGGCGTAAGGGTCGATGGTCTCCCAGGAAACGGTACTCGATATTGCCGACAATTCCGGCGCCCGGCGCGTGCTTTGCATCAAAGTGCTGGGCGGTAGTCGGCGACGCTACGCGCGGATTGGCGACACCATCGTCGCCGCCGTCAAAGAAGCGATCCCAGGGGGCAAGGTGTCCAAGGGCGACGTGATCAAGGCTGTCGTAGTGCGTACGGCGAAAGAAATACGTAGACCCGACGGTTCCTATATCCGCTTCGATACCAACTCGGCCGTGGTGATCGACAACCAGGGCGAACCGGTGGGTACTCGTATTTTCGGTCCGGTGGCTCGCGAGTTACGGGCGAAACGGTTCATGAAGATCATCTCGCTGGCACCGGAGGTTCTCTAGGGTGTGTGTGGCGCGGAGCAAGTGATTCGATGGCGAAGATGAAGATCAAAAAAGACGACACGGTGATCGTGATCTCGGGCCGAGACCGGGGAAAAACGGGCAAGGTTGTGCGTGTGTTCCCGGACAAGGGCAAGCTGCTGGTCGAGCGGCTGAACATGGTGAAGCGTCACCACAAAGGAACGAGTGCACAAAAGCCGGGTGGCATCATCGAAAAAGAAGCGCCGATTCAGCTTTCCAACGTCATGCTGGTGTGTCCGCAAACAAACAAGCCTACGCGCGTAGGTCGTAAGGTTGTTGCGGCCGGCAAAGATACCAAGCGATTCAAAACCGTACGAGTCAGCCGCAAGAGCGGCGAAGCGATAGAGAGAATCTGACCATGGCCTCGGCAATTCCTAATCTAGCCAAGCGCTACTTCGAAGAGATCGTGCCGGCGCTAGCCGAGCAGTTTTCGCTGCCGGGCCCGATGGCGGTCCCACGTCTGGAAAAGATCGTCCTCAACATGGGGATTGGAGAGGCGGTTGCCAATCCCAAGCTCATCGACGGCGCGGTTCAGGAGATGGCCGCGATCGCCGGCCAGAAACCGGTTGTCGGCAATGCGCGTAAGTCGATAGCCAACTTCAAGCTTCGGGAAGGTATGCCGGTGGGCGTGTCGGTGACGCTACGGCGCTCGCGCATGTATGAATTCCTCGAGCGTCTCATCTCCGTGGCTCTGCCTCGTGTACGCGATTTTCGCGGGCTCAGCCCACGAGCCTTCGACGGTCGAGGTAACTACACACTCGGAATCCGTGAACATCTTATCTTCCCCGAGATCGATATCGACAAGGTCGAGAAGGTGAAAGGTCTGAGCGTGACCCTCGTCACCTCGGCCCCCAACAACGAGCAAGCCTCGGCCTTGCTCCTCAGCTTAGGGCTACCCATCCAAAGGTAACGCGTATGGCCAAGAAGTCCCTCATCGCAAAAGCCGGGCGTAAGCCCAAGTTCAAAGTCCGCGGCTACACCCGCTGTCAGCAGTGTGGTCGCCCGCGCAGTGTGTATCGACGTTTCCAATTGTGTCGGATCTGTTTGCGCAGTCTTGCCCTCCAGGGTCAGATCCCCGGTCTCGTCAAGGCGAGCTGGTAGGGGGGGGGGACGGACTGCCATGATGACCGATCCGATTTCCGACCTCCTCACGCGTATTCGCAACGCGGCCTCCGCTAGGCGGGAGAGTACCGATGCGCCGTACTCGCGGATGAAAGAGTCCGTGGTGCGCTTGCTTCGCGAAGAAGGCTACATCGAGACTTACGCCGTCGACGGCGAGGGGGCGAAGAAAGTGCTACGCGTGAAGATCGCCTATACCGACTCCGGCCGGGCGACGATTCGCGGACTGCGAAGAGTGAGCCGACCGAGCATGCGTGTCTATCGTTCCGCTGCCGACGTGCCGCGGGTACGCAACGGGCTCGGAGTGAGCATCATTTCGACCCCCCAGGGCCTGCTGATCGATCGTGAGGCGCGCAAGCGCAACGTCGGCGGCGAGGTGGTCTGCGAGGTTTGGTGAAATGTCGCGTGTAGGAAAAGTTCCGATCTTGCTGCCGAAGGGCGTCGCCGTCGCCGTCGATGGGTCCAGAGTGTCCGTCAAAGGGCCGAAGGGCGAACTGTCGATGGATGTGATGCCGCAGGTCTCGGTCGAACACGGCGAAGATCGACTCGAGATCAAGCGCGGCGGTGACGGGCGCGCGGAGCGTTCTGCCCAAGGGCTCACGCGTCGATTGGTGGCCAATATGGTCGAAGGCGTGAGCACGGGGTTCTCGAAAAAGCTCGAGATCACCGGAGTCGGCTATCGAGCCGAGGCCAAAGGTGATCTTGTAACGCTGGCCCTCGGCTACTCGCACGCGATCGTCTATCAGTTGCCCGAAGGCATCGCCGCGAAGGTGGAAAATCAAACCTCCTTGACGATTTCGGGTATCGATCGCCAGAAGGTAGGCGAGGTAGCCGCCGAGATTCGCAAATTGCGACCGCCGGAACCGTATAAGGGGAAGGGAATCCGATACAGCGACGAATATGTGAGACGCAAGGCCGGTAAGGCCGGCGCGTCAGCCTGACGGATGGGAACGAGATGAACATATCGGAACGCAGACGCGTGGCGCGCGCCCGACGGCGGGTGCGTACTCGAAAAAAAGTCCGGGGGAGCGACCGTAGGCCGAGGATCTGTGTATATCGTTCCAATGCGCAGCTGTACATTCAGGTGGTATCAGACGAGAGCGGACGGACCATAGCGGCGGCTTCTACGTTGAAGGTCGAGGGTGGGCGCGGCGTCGATGCGGCGAAGGCTTTGGGCGAAGAGATCGCCGATAAATGCAAGGCGCTTTCCATCGATCACGTGGTTTTTGACCGCAACGGTTACACCTATCACGGACGCGTGAAAGCCGTGGCCGATGCGGTACGCGAGGCCGGTATTTCGGTCTAAGGAGTTTCAGTTTGGCACGGCGACAAACACACGAGCGGCAAGGCGAGGCGTCCGAGTTCAAGGAACGCGTGGTTTACATCAACCGGGTGGCCAAGGTGGTCAAGGGCGGCCGGCGTTTTAGTTTCAGCGCACTGGTGGTGGTCGGCGACGGTGCCGGCAAAGTGGGCTTCGGTATCGGCAAAGCCAAGGAAGTGCCCGAGGCGATCCGCAAGGGAGTGGAAAAGGCGCGCAAGGAACTGGTTACGGTCCCTCTCGTTGACGGTACCATCCCCTATACGGTCAACGGGCATTCCGGGGCCGGCAAGGTGTTGTTGAAGCCGGCGTCTCCCGGGACGGGGATCATAGCCGGCGGCGGCATCCGCGCCGTCGTCGAGCTGGCCGGCGTGGGCAACGTACTGACCAAATGCTTGGGGTCTCACAATGCCAACAACATGGTGCGCGCAACCATGGACGCGATCGCGCAGCTTTCGCTGCCCGAAGAGATCGCCGCAGAGCGTGGTAAGGATCTGGCCGATATTCGCTAAGCCGGGGATGCAACGATGACCAGCAACGACATGATTCGTGTTACGTTTACAGGCAGCTTCAGCGGATGTACCCGCCGGCAGCGCGAAACCCTCAAGGGCCTCGGTCTGACT
>CAZKLE010000207.1:0-3735 GCA_964553415.1 uncultured Myxococcales bacterium | reverse complement strand
TTCCAACTAAAGCGGACGGCGTAGCGTCCGACCCCCTCGGCAGCAACGAGCACGGGCGATCCGACCTCCACGAACTTCATGGTTCCGGCGTGCCCTTGGCAGGCTGCACACGGGCACCAACCACGCAGACCTCGCAAGGTGTAACGGGTCGTCGCACCGTCATTCCATTCGATGCGCACGAGTCCGTGTTCCTTCTCGTGAACGATCTCCACCGGCTCCGGGCCGCCGGCTTCGGCACTGCGACGCTCGACACGCTTTTGCACGGTAACAGCCAAATCGAGAAATGCCCGACTCGATGCTTGGTCGGGCGAAGCCTCGACCAACGGCGTGCCGGCGTCGGCGGCTTCGCGCAGCGCGGGGTCGATGGAAATCTCGGCAAGCAAGGGAAGTTCAAGACGCGCCGCGGTCTCAGCCGACCGCCGTTCGCCAAACAGTTCGTCATGAGTACCGCAGGCAGGACACACAAAACCCGACATGTTTTGCACGACGCCGAGCACCGGCACTTTCATCTTGTAGAGCATCGACACGCTGCGCTCGACATCGGCGAGAGCAAGATCCTGAGGCGTCGTCACGACTACCGCACCATCCACCGGCACTTCCTGTGCCAAGGTCATGGCGATGTCACCCGTACCGGGCGGCAGATCAACGATCAGGTAATCGAGGTTGCCCCAGGCGACACCGCGCAAAAACTGGCGTGTCGCACTCATGACCATCGGCCCGCGCCACACCACAGGCGCGCTGTCGTTGAGAAAGAAGCCCATCGACATGACTTCGATCCCGTGGGCCTCGAGAGGCGCAATCTGATCGCTGTCGGCATCGGCCGCACGTGGCTGTCCGTCCACGCCGAGCATGATGGGAGCGCTGGGACCGTAGATGTCGACGTCCGCGTAGCCGACACGAGAGCCGAGGCTCTTCAGAGCGAGCGCCAGGTTGCACGCGACCGTCGATTTGCCGACACCGCCCTTGCCGCTTACCACCGCAAGGACGCGATCGACGCCGGCAAGTTTGGTTTTGCGCAATGCACCGGTGGAACCGGCTTGTGCACGTAAGGTTTCGCCGTTGCCGCTGGATTCAGGCATGGCCAAGCTCCTCGACGGGCACCGCCGTCCGCAGCCTGCCGGCCAGTTGCGCGAAGGCATCGGCAAGTTCCCCGCCCTCGTCGTTTGCCGTGACCGGTTGGCCGCGGTCACCGGCCTCACGCAAGGCGCGCGTCAGGGGAATCTCCCCGAGGAAGGGAACTTTGAAGCTCTCGGCAATACGCTTGCCGCCGCCGTCGCCGAAAATCGAGCTGCGCCGCCCGCAGCCCGGGCATATATGGAAGCTCATGTTCTCGACCACGCCGAGCACCGGCGTATCCACCTGTTGGAACATCTTCACACCGCGTTCAACGTCGGCGAGCGCTACGTCTTGAGGCGTGGTCACGATAAGCCCGCCGTCAAGATCCACGCTCTGCGTCAGCGTCATCTGCACATCGCCCGTGCCGGGCGGCAAGTCGAGGATCAAGTAATCGAGTTCTCCCCATTCAACGTCGTTGAGAAACTGCCCCAAGGCTTTCCCCAGCATCGGACCGCGCCAAATGAGTGGTGCACCTTCGCCGACGAAAAATCCCATCGACACGAGCTTCACGCCGTAGCGCTCAAGGGGAAGCAGTCGGCCGTCTTCCTCGCTGGTGCGCTGTTTCTCGCCGCTGAGCCCGAACAAGGTCGGAACGCTCGGCCCATATATGTCGGTATCAAGCAGACCGACACGGCAGCCCGATTGCGCAAGGGCGACGGCAAGATTGGCCGCAACCGTCGATTTGCCGACACCTCCCTTACCGCTCGCGACGGCGATCACATGAGCGACGCCCGGCGGCTTGCTCGGCCCGTGACCCATCGCCGAGGCCATCTGTTTGGCCTGCTGCATACCGCTGCGTTGAGGCTGTTCGACGCGCAACTCCACAGGCGGCAGCCCATCTATGGACGCAAGCAGCTTTTGCACGGCAGCGACGATCTCGGAACGTACCTCGTCGTTTTCCGTAACGACCTGCAAATCGACCTCGGTGGCGTCCTCGCGCAGGCGGATATCCTTGACCACCCCGAAGGATACGATGTCGCGGCTGAAGCCCGGATACGGGATCGAGCGCAGCTTTTCTTTTAGTTCATCGGCGGTCATCTCGAGGCGGACACCCCCGTTCGGGGGGCTCGCCGGCCGGGCGCTTTGGTACTGCAGTCGGCTCGTAGCCGGACAAGCAAATCTCTCATCGGCGGCTTATAGAGGATACCGAACCCAGAGGACAATGGGTCCCCTCGGGCAAGAGAGCCCTGCGCTGCCTCCGTGCCCTTCTCGCCCACGCCGACGACAAGAGCTTGACGCCCCCGGATTTTCCCGGCTAACGTCCACGGTTGGACGGGCGCCACCGCCGCCCGGGTGTGCTTTGGACTCAAATCGAACGATCGGAATTGCCACCTCGCTCTTGCTGGCCTTGGCGTTGCTGGCCACGGGAACGACTCCCGCAGCCATCGCACAGGTCCCGACTCTCAATCCGCCCGAGCTTCGCTGCCAGCAGGTGACGATCGATCAGGCCGCTACGTTCCTAGCCGCCAGTCTGTCGGCCCGCCAAGCCTGTCTGCAGGCCCGGCTGAACGGACAGTTACCCGCCGCTGTCAATTGTCTCGCCTCCACGGGCCAGGACTCCGGCGATCCGGTGACCGACGCTCGCCTACGCGGCGCAGAGAGCCAGCTCGCGCAAGCGATCGCCGGCAACTGCACGGGAATCAACTTCAGCGCTCTCGGTTATCCGGGTCCTTGCCCCGACCCCGACGGCGGTGCCTACGACGCGCTGAATCACGCCAATTGTCTGACCACCAAGGTCAACGAGACCTTGGCGCTGCTGCTACCCATCGAGTACGCACCGTTGCCGCCAGACTTCGGCGACCTGCGCAACCACGACCGTAGCTGCCAGTCCGATTTTGCGACCAAGGCCGGACGCCTCCTGTCTCTTGAATTCCGCGCCCGCGCAGACTGCGTCTTCCGCCAACTGGACGGACGCGCCGATCCAAGCGCGGAGTGTCGCACCGAGTTGAGCCGAGACGAACCGGCAACCGGCGACACGAAGACCGACAGCGATGTGCTCGCTGCACATAAAAAAGTGCTAGCGCAAGTTGCCGATTCTTGCGGCGGAGTCGACCTAAGCGATCTCGGTCTGCCCAACATGTGCCCGCTACCGGCAGGCTCGGTCTTCGGTCTTGCCCAGCTGGTCGAATGCCTGTTTGAGACTCACCACGGCGAAGTGTTCCGCCTTCTCGACGTCGCCACCCCCTGGGCCAGCACATGTGGAAACGCAATCGTCGATCCTCCCGCCGAACAATGTGACGACGGCGACCAGAGCTTCGCCCGCGGCGACGCCTGCATGTCGGACTGCCGCGCCACCATGTGCGGAGATCCCAACGGCGACCGAGTCGTCAACATAACCGACTCCTTGCTGGTGTTGCGTTCGGCCATCGGCGTCTTTCCGTGCGCGGCCGAAGTCTGCGACGTCAACAGCGACGGCACGGTGAACTCGAGCGACGGCCTCGTCTTACTCAAGCTTTCCGTAGGACAGCCGGTCTCGACGAACTGCCCGCGCTGAGCAGGCCCGGCCGCTCACCACCCTAGCCCTCCGACTCCGCTATCGAGACGGCCGCGGAGCGTTTCCACCCGTGATCCTCCCCTAGGAACTGCGGCCGTCGGGTGCTAGGGAAAACGAATGGATCT
>CAZKLE010000206.1:0-3735 GCA_964553415.1 uncultured Myxococcales bacterium | reverse complement strand
GTCAGGGTCGATCTCCACTCCCGGAACTTCGCGCTTGTGCATGGCACGAAGCTGCTGCCACCAGCCCTCCCCACTGCGCGCCAGGGTCTCAACGATGGCGGCCACACGTCGGTCGCCGCGCGAGAGCAAAGTCTGGAGATAGGCCTCGCGAGGTGACTCGCTCTCCATTTGGACATTGGCCAACGCCCCAAAGAGCTTCTTCAGGCGGGCGATCTTTTTCTGTGCGGCCGCGACGCCGAGCATGGCGTCCCACTGAAACGGCGTCCAGGGCTTGGGAACGAAGGGATTGACGGAAACCTTGATCCGGCCCACGCGCCCTCGCGCGCGGCCGTGCCCCATCATCCGCTCGCGCATTTTTACGACCAGTTCGTAGATGCCCTCTATGTCTTCATCGGTCTCGCCGGGAAGCGCACACATGAAATACGTTTTGAGCGATTCCACACCATCGCCCACCAACAGGTCGGCAGCACGAAGAATTTCCGCTTCGTTCAGATTTTTGTTGATCACCCGCCGCATACGTTCGCTGCCCGCCTCGGGCGCAACCGTCACCGAGCGGGCACCGCCGGCGGCAAGCCCCGCCGCCAGGCGCGGCGAGATCACATCGGCTTTGAGTGAGGAAGGCGATACCCGGCCGCCCGCCGCAGCAACGCGTTCGCAGGTGGCGGCGATGCCGGGATGACTTGCCATTTCGGCTCCCACCAAACCAATGGTGCGGGCGTGCTCGAGTCCGGCCAAGGCGTCCTGTTGTACCCCCGAACTGCTTCGATGCCGCACCGGCCGGTACATGAAACCCGCGGCGCAGAAGCGGCAGCCCCATTCGCATCCGCGACTGGCCTCGACGAGAAACTGATTGCCGAAGACCGAATCCGGCGCCAATACGGCTGTGGTGACCGGCGCCGAATCCAGATTGGCGAGGTATCGTCGCCGTACTCGCGAAGGCGCCTGCGGCCCGACCTGCAGCTGAGACAGATCCCCGGAATCGTCGTAAGAAGGCTCGTAGAGGTCGGGGCGATAGGCGCCTTCGACGCTCGAGAGATTCTCGCGCAGGCCTTCGAAGCCGAGCCCCGCCCAAGCTTCGGCACCGGAGAACGCCTCGGCGACCATTTCTTCGGCTTCGCCGATGAGAAAAAGATCGAAAAACGGCGCCACGGGCTCGGGATTGAGGAAGGTCGCCGGACCTCCTGCCAACAGCAACGGCCAGGAGCCTCCACTTGCCCGCCGCTGCTCGGCACGCGCCGGAATGCCCGCAGCATCGAGCATGCGTACGATATTCGGGTAGTCGCTCTCAAAGGACAGGGAGAACGCAAGAATGTCGAAGTCGCCGGGACTACGCCGATGCTCGAAGGTGCCGTCTGCGCCGGCATCGAGGAACCATCGCTCGCAAAGCAGTCCCGGCAAAGTCGAAAACAGACGGAACACAGCCTGGTAGCCGAGGTTGGCCATCGCCACCGGGTAGCTGTTCGGGTAGGCCAAACATACGCTCACCGCGCCCGAGGCGTTCGGCCGAAAAAGGAATTGCTCGCCGCGTTCGCTCAAAGCCGGCGGTGAGTATGGTGGGCGGGGCGTGGGGAGACAAGCCGGCCAGCCGGGTTTTCATCCCAGCGTCAAAGGCCTCGATCTCTCCGGCGCTCGGGCAGGCGACCTCCCGATCGAAGGCCGCTACTTCTGTTTCACGAGCGCGAGTTCGTGTTTACACGCGTCTTTGTCTCGCCCGGTACGGTCGATCTTGGCCTGCAACTCTTCGAGGATCTTCCCCAGTCGCGTGACCTCGTGCTGTTTCTTCTCAAGCTGGGCTTGGAGTTCGGGGGCGTTTCCCCACTTCATGTACGCGCCAAAGAGTCCCCCACCGATCAACACCGCGGCAACCACAATTCGTCCGGCCCATTGCCACGCCACCTCGTGTTGCTCATCGTTGGCATGTTCGTTCTCAGCCATGGTTCCTCCTTCGCCGTTTGCAGATACCCTGCACTTTATACGGGTATACGATGACTATGCATAACGGCGAAAGGCAGCGTCTCGCCGAGCCCGGCAATGGGGCTAACGAAGCGTGCGAGTGCGCCGGTCTTTCCAACGCTTCCTCAGATAGGCTGGGATGTCGATCGCGCGGTCGTCTTCGTCGCCCGCCACATCCTCGAAGGTAAACTCCTCGTTCTCACCGGACCGCCCGGCGACAGCTTCACGCTCGTTCGAAGGAGCGTCGGCTACGCCCTGCGCCGGCACGGAGTCATCCATCAAAGGTCGAGGCCGCGGGCGCTCGACTGCCTTCTCAGCACCGAGCGCCGCGGCGACAGCCGCTTCGCCCTGCTGTACCGCCGCCTGTTCGGGTTGGGCTTTGCGGTCGTGCAGGTTCTCTCCAAAGCCGGTGGCAATCACGGTGATGCGAACCTCGTCTTCGAGCGAGGTGTCGTGCACCAGACCGACGATGATGTTGGCATCTTCGTGGGCCTGGTCCTGGACGAGATCGACCGCATCGTTCATCTCCTGGATGCCGAAATCGGTACTCGCAGTAATGTTGACCAACACACCGCGGGCGCCGCCGATGGAAACATCTTCGAGCAGGGGACTCGAGATGGCCGACGTAGCCGCGTCCACCGCACGAGTTTCGCCGCTGCCCATGCCCGCGCCCATCATCGCCATGCCCATCTCGCCCATGATCGCGCGCACATCGGCAAAATCGACGTTAATAAGACCGGGCTCTGTGATGATCTGCGAGATCCCGCGCACGGCTTGCAGCAAAACATCATCGGCCTGCTGGAAAGCCTCCATGGTCGTGGTGTTGCGTCCGGCGATCTCGATGAGGCGCTGATTGGGAATCGCAATCAGGGTGTCCACCGAGGCGCGCAACTCGCGGGTGCCGTCGGCGGCTTGCTTCATGCGCTTGCGGCCCTCGAAATGAAAGGGCTTGGTCACCACCCCTACCGTCAGTGCCCCGAGGTCTTTGGCTATGTGCGCGATCACCGGAGCCGCTCCGGTGCCGGTACCGCCACCCATGCCGCAGGTTACAAACACCATATCGCAACCGATGAGTTCCTCGCGCAAGATTTCTTCTTGTTCGAGAGCCGACTTGCGGCCGATGTCGGGGTTGCCGCCGGCGCCCAAACCCTTGGTGAGTTCAGCACCGATCTGCACCTTGACCGGCGCCTCGTTGGTTCCGAGCGCCTGAATATCGGTGTTGGCAATGATAAAATCGACGCCGGACAGGCCGGCACGAATCATTGTATTGACAGCGTTTCCGCCTCCGCCGCCGACACCGACGACACAGATACGGGCACGGCTCTGACTAGCCCCAACCAACTCGATCATCTACCACACCTCCACGGCCTTCATGCCCGGGCGCCGCGCCCCGAAGGCGCACGCGAGCCAATAATGTACACGCAAAGTACGGAGATTGCGACTCACGCGCAGCCGTTCAAAGGAGTTCTTTGAGCCTGCGCCGCAGCCATTTGGGCACGACCTTCGAAGTAATCTCGTTTCCCCATGCAGCAGGCAGCTCGCCCCCCTGCACTCCGCTCAGCAGACCGACCACCGTCGCCCACGAAGGATCGTCTACTTCCTCGGCCAGCCCCGACATCGATAAAGGTTCGCCCAGGCGGGCCGGCAGGTCGAGAACCCGACGCGCCAATTCGATTACGCCCGGCATCATCGAGCTGCCGCCCGTGAGAACCACACCCGAGGTGAGCAGCTCGCGATAGCCCGAACCGACGATCTGCTCGCGCACGAACTCGAGGATCTCTT
>CAZKLE010000205.1:2405-3758 GCA_964553415.1 uncultured Myxococcales bacterium | reverse complement strand
GAAAAACTCCGTGCGCTCGGTTACCTGAACTAAACGTCCGTTTCCGGGCTCCGCACGGCCCGGCTCCTAGAACAGGGTCGTACAGATGGCGACCGTCTTGTCGGCATCGAGCGCGCATCGGAGGTCGGGTTCCGTGGGCGAGGTGATGACCCCGTTGCCGGAAAGACTCAGCACCAGTCCGGCGAGGTTATCCGTGAGGCCCGCACTGTCGACGAGGGGACCGACAGAAACGGTTCCATCGGCCAGGATCGTCAGGGCTGCCCGCTCCCAGAGCGGCGCCTGAAGTCCGGACACGACAGCGTTTAGCTGCCAGTTCCCCGCCAAATCCGTCTGCGCGTAGGATGAGGATGTTTTGACGATCAGATCCATCTCGCTCGAGCCGTCCACAGCGTCGGTTCCGGTGGATGCGCCGACGGTCTTGCCCGCGTCGAGCGCGCCGGCGAACTGACTCACGCAGCCGGCGCCGGAACAGGAAGCTGCCCCGCTCGTCGATAGCCCGAGCGTGCCGGAAGTCGCGGTGACCGCACCGTCGCTCTCGGTTATGTTGCCCGAGAAAGCACCGTTGCTTTGTATCGTCAGTGTTCCGCGGCCGAACCACGGCGCGCCGGGGCCGCTTTCCAGGGCGTTGAACCCCCACGTGCCGGCGATGTCGGCCTGTGCGTACGGACCGACTGTCTTGGTAAGTACGATGAGGGCCGTAGATGTATCGGTGTCGCTGAAGGTAATCGCAGCAACTGTTTTGCCTGCATCGAGTGCGCCTTGGAATGGATTCGGACATTCGGTGCCCTGGCAGGTGATGATCCCGGCAGGCGACAACGTCAGCATCAGGCTGACCGGGTCGACGCTGCCGTCGAGGTTGCTGAGGTTGGCCGAAGCGGCGCCGTTGGACTGTATGGTCATCGTCCCGCGACTCCAGGAAGGAGCGCCGGGGCCGGACTCGATCAGTTGCAGGTTCCAGGTACCGGTCAGATCGCTTTGCGCGTAGCCGCCGGCCGTTTTCGTGATAACGATCAGTTCCGTGTCTGTGAGAATCGGCATCGTGCTCGTCGTGCTGGAACTCGTCGTGGTCGTCGGCGTCATTGTCGTGGTGGTCGAGATCGAGCAGGGGCAGGCGAGCGCGATCGACTGGCCGACGGCTTTTTGCAAGCAAATCAACGCGTCGGTGGCCGTAGGAGGCGCGGTGCCTTTGGGTTCGCAAATACATTCAGGAACGCAGGTCGCGCTTCCGACGCCGACCTGGAGAATGCGCAAACAGTCGGTTGCGACCGGACCCGCGTTGTTGGTGACCGGCTGTGAGCAGTCACCGAGGAAGGCGCCGGCGTACGAAGGTGCGAAAGCCGTTACCAAAAGGAA
>CAZKLE010000205.1:0-2305 GCA_964553415.1 uncultured Myxococcales bacterium | reverse complement strand
GTCACGCCGACGAAGGTTTCCATCCACGGGTGCACATCGCACTTGATGCGCACCAAGACTTCGGGGGCGGTAAACTTACGCAGGATGGTCATGCCCTTGATCGGCATGGCCATGTTGAAGCCTCGTGAGTTATGCGGCATCGCGTGTACGTTGTGAAGAGTTGCGTCGGAATTGTGGATTGCGATAGGTTGGCCGACCATGACGCCGGAAACGACCGGTACGTAGTTGCAGTTGTGTTGATCGATGCGGACCTTCTCGGTCGGCGGCTCGTAGGTTCCTTGGATGCCGCTCTTGATGTAGACGAAAACGTCGGCCAGGCCGCCGTCGCTGCCGACGATAACGTCGCGCCGTTCTGCTCCGCCCGGATTCGCCTTGTCGCAGTAGGGGTCCGCGCTCATGCGCAGAACCCTCGCTTTGGGCGGCGAACCTCGGAAGCTCACGTGTCCGGTGATGGTTGCGGGCTTGGTGGGCGGTTGGGCGAGCCGGGCTTTCGCGATCGGCTTGGCAGGCTGCGTGGCGGGTACGGATGTGGATGTGTTTGAGCCTTTCGAACAGCCGAAACCGCTAAGGCACAGGGCCAGCACGAGTGTGCAGCTCCATGCGGAGCACAAGGGACGATCGTAGGCTTCCGCGCCGGTGTTTTTCATCTGCCGCTTCAGACCCATAGCACGACGGACTCCACAATCCCACGGAAGCAGTCTACAATCGTAGCGAGGTCGAAATGAGCCGCTGTCTGATCGAGCATTATCGTAACATCCCCGGTGAACACTGCGGCAGTACCGCCATGCGCAACCTTCTGTTCCACTATCATGGGCTGGACCTCAGCGAAGAGGAGGTGTTCGGCTTGGGCTCGGGGGCCGACTGCGTGGTCATAGAAAGCGATGACGTTGCGCCGGGTCTCCTGCTGTTTGGACGCGGACCGACTCTGGAACTCGATGTAGCCGACGCCCTGGAGGTCGACTACCGGGAACAGATTGAGCTTGAGGACGAGAAGGCCTGGCGCCTGGTTCGCGACGAGGTGAAAGCCGGGCGTCCGACCATGCTTTCCGGCGACGTACTGTATTTGGACTATCGTGACTTCAAAGTTCATTTTCCCGGCCATCGCTTCGTACTGCTTGGTTTCGATGACGAGCGTGAGATTGCATTGGTCGCCGACCGTCTTGATGTCGAAATCCAGGAGTGCTCCTATGCCGCTCTGGCCCGAAGTCGTAATCCCAAGGAGTTCATTTCGACGTACAACACCTGGGGACGCTTCGTCGGCGAGGCTCCGCACCGAGACCTGAAGGACGCGTTTGCGCATGCCATCGCCAAGAACGCCCGGCGCATGCTTGCTGCGGGTTCCGAACGTGAGCCGATGTTTGGAGCCCTCGGCACCGGGCGACAGGCGAAAGTCAGCACGGGCGTCGATGCCATAGGGAAGCTGGCGGAGCTGGTCGCGGGTCTTGCCGAGCGTGCCGGCGGCCGCGAGATCGCGCGGTATGCGGCCGCGTGTATCGAATCGTTCGGCACCGGCGGGGGTAATTTTCGCAATCTGTATGCGGGATTTCTTCGCAAGGCGCACGATCGTGTTCCGGAGCTGGTGTCTGTCGAGATGCCCGAACGCGCGAGTCTCTCGGCGGCTTCCTGGACGGCTTTGTCCGAGCAGCTTCGGTCGTTCTCAAAAAGCGGGGATCGTAGCGCGTTGAACGACGCCCCCTCGGCTGCGCGGCGAATCCGGGATCTCGAGGCAGGCCTGTTTGAAAACTTGGCCGCCGCCTGCGCTCGCTGAAGGGTCACCATCGGATCACCTTGCGCGTCGTGCCCCCCGTTTGCGTCGTGGCGACAAAGATCGGCTGGACAGCGATTCGCAGGCCGTGCTAGCGTTCTCTTTGGTCGCACCGGGGTTTTTTATGTTGAGTTCTCGCTTTCGATTGACGGCCGCTTGCACGCTTCGCGATAGGGTTGGGCTTGCGCTTGTCGTGGCCCTTGCCCTGACCCTCGGGGCGATCGGCGATTCGCATGCGCAACAGGTCGGCGCCGAATCCAGCGCGCCGGTGCAAGCAGGGCTGTTTGCGGGCGACCTGCGAGCATTGCCTACGGTTGCTGCGTCGGCGCCGGGGAGTCCCGTTCGTGAGGCGCCGCTGCGCAGGCAGGTTCGTCCGCCGAGCGTTGCCGGGTCCGCGGCGCTCACCGGTGGGCGCGATGCGCTGCCCGAACGCCAGGCTGCGGTTTCCGCCCAACGGGGGGCGCAGCGCGCGTTTTCGGCGCCGACCCGCAACTTTGGCGGGCAGGGGAGCACCGTGTTGGTAGCCCGCGATTCAGTTGG
>CAZKLE010000204.1:0-3768 GCA_964553415.1 uncultured Myxococcales bacterium | reverse complement strand
TGAGGCAGCCGCTGATCCCGTAGGCGTCGTTGTAGCCCCATTCGATCTCGCGGCGTAGGGCGACGAACTCTTCCTGAATCACTCTATATACCGGGCGCACGTCGAACTTCGGGTTCTTCAGGAAGTTGAGCAGCAGTTCGAGATTGCAGTTCCCGGCGCCGCGTCCGATGCCGTTGATCGTGGCATCGAGAAGGTTCACGCCTTCGATAATGGCCTGTTGCGTATTCGCGAACGCCAACTGCTGATTGTTGTGCCCGTGGAATCCGAGTTCCTTATCCGGTGCATGCTCACGGTAGAGTTTCAGGTAGTCGCTCACCTGTTCCGAGTACAACGCCCCGTAGCTGTCGACCAAATAGAGATGGTCGACCTCGCTAGCCTTGTTGATCTGTTCGAGACCCTCGATCAGATCGGTCTTGATTGCAGCGGTAGGGGCCATGATGTTGATGGTGGTTTGGTAGCCTAGATCTTTGGTCCGTTTGGCCAGATCGATGCCTTTGTCGATGTCGGCGACGTAACAAGCCGTGCGGATCATGTCGATGGGGGATTGATCGGCGGGCTGTAGGGCGGAGACGTCGACGCGTCCGACGTCGTACATCACGGCGATGAGCGGGCGGTACTCGCTGTCGTAAGAGTCGATCACCATCTTGATGTCGTCGTCATCGCAGAAATTCCACTTTCCCCAGGAATTCCGCGAGTACTGTTCGCTGACGGCGAGTTTTTTGCCCAGTTCCATGATATCGACGCCGGCGTCGCAGGCGGCGCGATAGCAGGCTTTGACGAAATCATCGGTGAACTGGTACTGATGAATCAACCCGCCGTCGCGAATCGTACAATCAAGAACTTGGATCTCTTCTCTGTACATGGCCCGAATCCTCTCTACCTTGCGTTTAAAACGTATGCGGCGATCCGCAAACGCAAACGGCTGGGCTGGCGGCAGCGCCGCCTTCATAGTATGGGCGGGTCTCGGCCTCACCGTCAGGATTATCTGTCAGCGCTCACCTAGGGGGTATTTGTGCGAAACTCGATCGGTCTTTTTGTATTGTCGGCGGCATTGTTGCTCCCCGCCGGGCACTCTTCGTCGGACGGTTGATATGGATCCTAAGCTGTTTGTAACCGTGTTTGTAACGGTATTCATCGCCGAGTTGGGCGATAAGACGCAGCTGGCGACCTTGCTGTACGCATCGGATAAGAGCCATCCGAAGTTCACAGTTTTTGCCGGCGCGGCGTCGGCACTGATTGTGGCTTCGGCGATTGGAGTTCTTGGCGGCACGGTCCTTTCGCAGTTTATCAACCCGAAGGTTGTGCGTTGGGTCGCCGGCGTCGGCTTCATCGCGGTCGGGCTCTGGGTCATCGTTTCTGGAAAATAGTGTCGGGAGGTTTGATGCACGAAGAAATCAACCTGCGGGGTCGACGCGAAGATATTGTACGACGGCGAGGATGCCGTGCGTGAGTACTACCGCGCCACGCGCGAAGCGTTTCCGGTATACTTCGACTCAGCGACGATTCTGCGCCAACTTAGCGCCTGAGTGCGCGGCGGGTCTCCCGGGGGAACTATAACGTGATCGACGAGACTACAGTCAGACTCCCCGCAGACGGAGGCGACGGCATTGCCGCATTCTCCGCTTGCCCGGCCGGAATGCGCAGCGGAGGAGCCGCTGTGATCGTCATCCACGATATCTTCGGACTGACGGCGGATACGCGGCGCATTACCCGTCGGCTGGCGGAAACCGGCTACCATGCCCTTGCTCCCGATCTGTACGACGGACTGGGCTGGAAACTGCGTTGCGTGGCGCGGACGATGATGGATCTGCGTTCGGGGCAAGGGGCGGCTTTCGATCGACTGGAAGCCGCACGTGCGTGGCTGGCCGAGCGGACCGAGATCGATGCCGCACGGATCGGCGTGATCGGCTTTTGCATGGGAGGAGGCTTCGCCCTGCTTTTCGCGGCGCGCAAGCCGTTGGCGGCGGCGGCTCCCTTTTACGGTGACGTTCCCGACGATGCCCAGGCGCTGCAAGGGATCTGCCCGGTGGTGGGGGGGTACGGCGGACGCGATCGCAGCTGGGCACCCCAGGGAAGAAGGCTGATCGAGCATCTCGAGGAACTAGGTGTTGAACACGACATCAAAGTCTATCCCGACGCCGGTCATTCCTTCATGAACGACCACCGTGATTTTCCCAACAATCTGCTGATGAAAATTTCGGGCTTTACGCCCATGCACGCCGGCTACAACGAAGCTGCGGCCGAAGACAGCTGGCGGCGCGTGTTCGAGTTCTTCTCGCGTACGCTATGACGCCGGCCCTGCTCGCGTGTCTGGCCGGATTGCTGCTTTTGTATTTCGGCGGCGAAGCGTTGGTAGCCGGGTCGACGAGAATGGCGCGCACCCTCGGCGTGGCGCCGCTTACCATCGGGCTGACGGTGGTCGCCTTCGGTACGAGTAGCCCGGAACTGGCTGTGAGTATGCTGGCGGCGTTGTCGGGCTTCAACGACGTCGCCCTCGGTAACGTCGTCGGATCGAACATAGCCAACGGCGCGTTGATTCTCGGCACGGCGGCGTTGGTGCGTCCGATCGAGATCCACGCCAGATTGATGCGTACCGACTTGCCGGTGATGATTGGCTGCGCGTTGATCGTCCCGCTGTTGTTTGTCGACGGTTCCGTGTCTCGGATGGAAGGCGGAGCGTTGCTTATAGGGGTGGTTGCCTACACCGGCTACACTCTTTACCAAGCGCGTCGGGAGCGGGCCGGTGTGCGTGCCGAACTGAGCGACCCTAATGCGGAATCGTCCGGTGGGGTGGCCCGGAATTTCGCCCTCCTCGTGGGCGGTCTGATTGCCCTGGCGGCCGGCGGCGGGTTGTTCGTCGACGGGGCGATCAAGCTGGCCGCCGCTGCCGGCATTGCTCCGGCTGTGATTGCGCTGACCGTGGTTGCGTTGGGTACGAGTTTGCCGGAACTGTCGGCCTCGGTGGTGGCGTCCATGCGGCGACAAGGCGATCTTGCTGTGGCCAATGTCGTAGGCAGCAGCGTGTTCAACATCCTGGTCGTTCTTGGCCTGACCGCACTCGTCCGCCCCCTGGCGCGCGGCGGTGTCTCGTGGACCGATATGGCGGCGATGGCGGTGGTCGGACTCCTCATCATGGTCATGCAGAGACGGGGCAACCGTATCGGCCGCATCGACGGCGCGGTTCTCTTGGGATTCTACGTCCTATACGTTGTCTGGAAGTTCCTCGGCTAAGGGATGGTGGTTTCGAGAAAGCCGGCAACGGAGGCGAAAGAGCGGGGAAGCGCAGTAGAGGTATGAGTGTGGATATCCATTGGCTCGGCGCCTGCGAACTCGGTCGGCGTATGCACGCCGGCGATTTGAGCAGCAGGGAAGCGACCGATGCTCAACTCGAACGCATCGAGAGTCTTGACGACGAACTTCACGCGTTTGCCAATGTTCTCGGCGTCCAAGCGCGTGCGTTTGCCGACCACGCCGACGAGGAGCTACGCGCAGGCCACAGACGTGGACCTCTGCATGGAGTTCCGATCGCGGTCAAGGAACTCTGTGCCGTCCGCGGGGTACCCACAGGGGCCGGCACGCGGGTATTGCGCGATCGAGTTGCTGAGGCCGATGCGTGCGTGGTCGAACGTTTGCGTGATGCCGGCGCGGTGATTCTCGGTACGACGGCGATGACCGAGGGGGCCTACGCCGAGTATCATCCCGACATCGAGCCACCTCGAAATCCCTGGGCGCGAGATCGCTGGTCGGGGATTTCTTCGAGCGGATCGG
>CAZKLE010000203.1:0-3794 GCA_964553415.1 uncultured Myxococcales bacterium | reverse complement strand
CGCGGACACTACTCTCTCGGTTTCGACCCTGTCAATCCCCACCCCACCCCCACCCCCCTACATGGGGGACGGCAACCCGGACCGCCATCAATCGAGATAGCCGAGTGACCGCATTTCGCGCTCGAGGCGTTTGGTCCGCTCGCGCTGCTCCGGGCTCTCCTGTCGCTTTGGTCCTAGCGGCGAAGAAGTCCGGACTACAAAGTCACGGGGAGGGTGCCGGACAACCCAACGTTCGAGTTCAGCTCGCAACGCATCGTGGCGCTTGCCATCGGCGATCGCCGAAAGCTCTTTGGGATCGTGCTCCAAGTCGAAGAACGCCGTGCGGCCGAGGGTAATCCAATCAATCAATTTCCCCGTTTCGCTTTGGATCGAGCGTAGATGGCCTTTCCCGCGGCGCCTATCGAGACGACGCCGGGTCTCGCTGACGACAGGCACCGGCGCGAGTTTGCCGGTCAACACCGCTCGGGCCAACGAATTCCCCGGCAACTCTCCGCGAGGAATACCGACCAGTTCGAGCAAAGTCGCACCAACCGACACCGATGCGGGAATCAGCGCCTTGATACGGCGCGGTGCAACACCCGGCGAGACGACGATAAACGGGACCCGCAAGACCTCTTGATAAAGCGTGCTCAAGTGAAAACAGCCGCCGTGTTCGAGGAATTCCTCACCATGGTCGGCGGTGAAAAGGATGACGGTCTTCTCACGAAGGCCCAACTGGCGGAGGTATGACAACAGCTTACCGAGATAGCGGTCACCGCGATGCACTGCCGCCGCATACTCGTCCAGATAGTTGCGTATCCCCGCACGGCTACCGTCGCCATGTGTGCACACTCTGCGTAGCGATCGTCTCGGGGCTCGGTCCTTCAAACCCAGGGCGGCCCGATCGATGGGGTCGGTTACGTAGGGCGTATGCGCGTCGTATCCGTGCCAGAATAGGAAAAACTGTCGGCCTTTGTGGCCCTCGAGCCAAAACTTCGTCTCTTCCAGATTGTCGCGAAAATACTTCCCGTTGCTACGGTAACTATCAAACCCCTGATCGAAACCGAAGGCAGCATCCAGGTTGACTCCGCCGGTGAACGCCGCCGTCGTGTAGCCATGCTCGGCGAAGACCCGAGCGAGAGTGGTCACGCTCTCGGGCAAGCGTTGCCGGTCGACGAGCGCAGTATAGCCGTGCTCGATTGGATACAAACCTGTAAACATCGACATGTGCGCCGGCCTGGTCCAGGAGGACTGGCTCACCGCATTCTCGAACAGGGCACCGCCTGCCGCCAACGAATCTATATTGGGCGTCGTCGGGCGTTTCTGCCCGTAGGCACCCACGAAGTCCGAGCGCAGCGTATCCATAGAAACGAGCACGACATTACAACCCGGACACGAGACACTGAGAGGCGGCGGCCCGGAACAGGAGACGGTCCCGGTCGAAAGCGAGACCCCCAGGGCTAGGGCCAACGTTATCCGCGTGCACGGCACGTACGCACGTTACGCGGAAAGCTCACTGGACCGCAAACCCCAAACGGCTAGCGCCCGGCGGTAATGCGGTTGTAGATCATGCTGATGCCGCCACCGATGGTGAAGCCGAGCGCGAAACCCCACAGCAGGCCGATGATGCTCCCCAGCCAACTGACGCTGTAGCCGAGAAAATATTGGCCGAGCAGGGCCAGGTGCGGGCCCAGAGGCTTACCCCCTTTCACGACAAGCCAGGCGGTGGCTAGAAATACACCAACTCCGGCGACGGCGCCCACGGCCACACCTTGGACCACGGCGTTGAGCCGAACCAGTCGAATCCGTGCCACCCGTTCGAGGTTTTCAGAGTCCGGCAAAACAACACCTCCCGCGCCGCCTCAACCGGCGCAAAGTTCTATCGGCTACTCAAATATGATCGAGCAGACTTCGCAATAGCCTACGCTCGGCCCGACGCCGTACGAGAGCCATATACAGGAAGGCGCTAAGGTTGCGCAACAACGCAAAGCTGTATCCCGTGACAAAACCACCGAAGAAGCCGTAGATGAAGCCGAGAAGCGAGCCGGGACCCGTCACCCGGTAGCCGGGAAAATAGTTGCTGAGCAGGCTCAGATTGGCTCCAACGTCCGCGCCGCCCTTGAGGACCAAAATCAAGGTGGCCAAGAAAAGACCCGCGCCGGCCACGGTACCGCAGGCTAGACCGAAGGCTACGCGGTCGAGTTTTGCGAACACCTGTTCGACCACTCCCTGCATCGTCGCCGAACCTTCGGCTGCGGCGAGGCCAAGAGCCTCGGACTCGGCTTCGGTGATCTCTTCGTGGTATTCGGCATCGGTGTTGACGGCCCACAGGTCGTGCTGTGCTCCGGACATCATATTCTCGACGGCATACATCCCCGTGAGCATCGCGTGGTCTTGGTTGTTGTAGCGATGCAATCCGTTGCGGCCGATGGTCTGAAGATTCTCCAGGCCGTCGACGAAATCTCTTATCGTCGATAGATACTGCGCATACGCTTCGTCGTAGACCGGGTAGGCTTTTTCAACGCGCACGACACAACCGTCGACGATATCGTCGTAAGTCGCAAGCCCAATATGCTCTACTTCGCGCTTGCCCAAATCGATGAGTTCTTCATCGGGCGTGCACCATACCTTGTCGCCCTCGGTGCAGAAGTATTCGAGCCCCAGGCTGGACTGCTCCTCGTTGGGAACCATGTCGGGGCTCCAGTTGCGGTAGTTCTGGATGCGTCCGACATGGACCTCGGGGTCGTGAATGTAGATCCAATTGTCGGGGAACAGATCGCGCTTGTTGACGATCAGACAGACGGTCAGGAAATCGCGGTACGACAGTTTATCGGCCGCCGCCAAGACTTCCGGAGGCGGAGGCGGATCCATCGCCCTTATTAATTCGGTGACGGGCATGCTCGAGATGAAATCGCTGCCCTCGATCACTTCGCGATCCGGGTTGCCGTCGCCGACCACCACCGCCTTGATGCGATTCCCTTCGCGCTTTATCGATAGAACTCCGCTGTTGAGCCGTACGGACCCGCCGCGGTTTTCGATCTCGTCGGTCACCGCGCGCCACATCATTCCCGGCCCCAGCCGCGGATAGTCGAACTCTTCGATGAGGGTTTTGATGGTCTTCTTGGGCTTGAAGAACATACTGAGCACGGCCGACTTGAGCGAAAGATCCTTGATGCGTTGCGCTGCCCATTCGGCCTTGAGCTGCGAGCACGGAATCCCCCAAACCTTCTCAGTGTATGTTTTGAAAAAGGTCGCAAACAGACGTTTGCCGAAGCGGTTGGTGACCCACTGTTCAAAGGTGTCTTCCTCACGGTGAGGAAAGATCTGCGCGCGAAGATAACTCAAAGCCACCAAAATGCTCTGAAAAAATCCGAGGCCCGACAATGCATTCCAGGGCTTGAGCGGGTAGTCGAAGTACTTGCCGTTATAGTAGATCCGCGACATGCGCGGTCGGCGCAAGAACTCGTTGCCCAGCACTTCCTTCCACATCTCTTGAACCGGTTTGACCTTGGTGAAAAAGCGATGGCCGCCCATGTCAAAGTGGAAGCCGCGATAGTTATCGGTCCGCGCGAGGCCGCCGACCATACCGGCCTTCTCCAAGACCGTCGGCTCGAGCCCGAGCTTCGACAACTCATAGCCGGCCGTCAGCCCAGCCGGACCGGCGCCAATGACGACCACGTTCTTTGCTGAACCCGCTTTTCCCGAATTTTTCTGCAAGCGCTAAAGCCCCCCGTTTCGCCTTCGAATCACTGTAGATTCGAACTGAATGACCCTCGGCTCGAAGCCGAGGGGTTCATTCGGAGTCGATTTGAAAT
>CAZKLE010000202.1:0-3852 GCA_964553415.1 uncultured Myxococcales bacterium | reverse complement strand
CCGGCCAGCACGAGATCAATCTGCGTTATGCGGAGATGCTCGAGATGGCCGATCGACACGTCATCTACAAGCAAGCGGTCAAGGAACTCGCGATGCAGCAGGGGCTGTCGGTCACCTACATGGCGAAGTTCGACGAGAATCTCGCCGGCAACAGCTGTCACCTCCATTCGAGTTTATGGCGTGCTGAAGACGGGCGATCTGTGTTTGCGGGCGAACAGGCGCTGGCCGGCACGCCGGTGTCGTGCTCGGAGGAGTTTCGCTGGTACCTGGGCGGCTTGCTCGCGCGCGCCGGCGAGAGTTCGCTGTTCTTTGCCCCCAACGTCAACTCCTACAAGCGTTACCGTCCGGCCACCTTTGCGCCGACGGCGATAGCTTGGTCGTGGGACAACCGTACGGTCGGTTTTCGCCTAGTCGGGCAAGGAGATGCACTCCGTGTGGAATGTCGGATCCCCGGCGCCGACGCGAATCCGTATTTGGTGATGGCCGCAACCTTGGCTGCCGGCCTCGAGGGCATCGAAGAGAGGATCGAGCCTGCCGAGGCTTTTTCCGGCGACGCTTACGCTGCCTCCGGTCTGCCGACGATTCCCCTGGACCTGTCCAAGGCACTGGATATCTTCAGCAGCAGCGAGTTCAACCGTCGAGCCTACGGGGATGAGGTCGTCGAGCATTACGCGCACTTCGCGGAGGTCGAACTGGAAAAGTTCTCGTCTGCGGTGACGACATGGGAACGGCGCCGCTATTTCGAGAGGGTGTAAGAGGCTTGTGTTCCACAGCTCGCACGTCGGCCTGACAAGTTATTCGCCTTGCGGCGATCCCAAGGGAGCTTTCTCGTTACCCGCCGATTACATTGATGCGGTCGCCGACGTCGGGCTCGAGCCGTCGCTGCTTGTCGGGGGGGACCCCCGTGCTTCCTTGGAGACGATTGACGGCTTGCTGCTCTCGGGCGGCGGCGACATCGACCCGGGGCAGTATGGGGGCGAAAAACACGAGACGAACTATATGGTCGACCCCCGGCGCGACAGCTACGAGATAGAACTGACCAGGTGCGCGCTCGCCTCGGGGCTGCCGATCCTCGCCATTTGCCGTGGCATGCAGATCCTCAACGTGGCCACGGGCGGTACCCTCGTGGCGCACGTTCCCGAACGGTTCGGTTCTGCGCTCGAGCATCGTGCGCCGCCGCGCGAGCCCGTTGTCCATCGCGTGCAGGTGCCGGCCGACTCACGGCTCTCCCTGACGTTGGCAACGACGGACTTGGCTGTGATGTCGTGGCATCATCAGGCGGTCGACCGCTTGGGGACGGGGCTACGGGTGGCCGCGACGGCTGCCGACGGGGTCATCGAAGCGGTCGAGTTTGTGCAGCCGCGGTCGGTGATCGCGGTGCAATGGCATCCCGAATTAAAAGGAGCGGACGATGGCCGCCAGCGTCGCTTGTTTGCGGCCTTTGCAGAATGCGTACAAGAACAAAGACGAGGGCGCTCATGAGGCTTGCTGACAAAGTAGCAATCGTGACCGGCGGAGCCGGCGGTATAGGGCGGGCCAGCTGCCGAGCCTTTGCGAAGGAGGGCGCCGCGGTCGTCGTCGGCGACCGTTATCGCGAAGGTGCGGAAGCGGTGGCCCGTGAGATCGAGGGATCCGGCGGCCGCGCCAAAGCCGTCGGTGTGGACGTGACCGATGTGGACTCTGTTGACGCGATGGTCGCCGGCTGCATCGATACCTACGGCCGGCTCGACATCATGTTCAACAACGCCGGGATTTTCCCCGACGCGGATGGTTCGGTTACCTATACGAGTCTCGATGTGTGGCAGCAGGTCATCGACGTGAATCTCAAGGGGGTGTTTCTCGGCTGTAAGATAGGGATCCCCGCCATGCTCGCTTCGGGCGGCGGGGCGATCATCAATACCGCCTCGTTCGTTGCGGTCATGGGTGCCGCGACGTCGCAGTCGGCCTATACGGCCAGCAAGGGTGGTGTGCTTGCTCTGACCAGGGAGATTGCCGTCGAGTACGCACGCCAAGGCATTCGTGCGAACGCGCTTTGTCCGGGGCCGACGCGTACGCCGCTGTTGGCTGAACTCTTGGCTGATGACGCCGCGCGCGAGCGGCGCTTCGTGCACATTCCCATGGGTCGCTTGGCCGAGGTCGAAGAAATTGCCGCTGCGGCGCTGTTCCTCGCTTCCGAGGAATCCTCTTTCATTACCGGTACGGAATTCCTCGTCGACGGTGGAATTGCGGCCGCCTACGTCACTCCCGAGTCCTAGCTGGGCGTCGGCCCGCTAGGAGGCGGTTAAATAACCCTTGGACTCGAGGTAGCCCAGTACCTCGGCCGCACTTTGCTCCGCGCTTTGCGAGGTCGTTGTGACAACCAACTCGGCGTTTTCGGGGGCTTCGTAGGGTGCCGAGATGCCCGTGAACTCAGGGATCTCTCCGGCTCGTGCTTTCTTGTAGAGGCCCTTCGGGTCACGTTTCTCGCATTCATCGAGGTCGCATTGGACGTAGACCTCGACGAAGTCGCCTGCATCCATGATGGCGCGTACCCGGTCGCGGTCCGCACGATAGGGAGAGATAAACGCTGTGATGTTGATCACGCCGGCGTCGGTAAAGAGCTTGGCAACCTCACCGATACGACGGATGTTCTCGTTGCGATCCTCGGGTGAGAACCCGAGGTCTTGGTTTAAACCGTGCCGGACATTGTCGCCGTCGAGCACGTAGGCCTTCGCTCCACGCTCCCAAAGCTGTTTCTCCACAAGGTTCGCGAGCGTCGATTTCCCCGAGCCCGACAGTCCTGTGAGCCACAGGGTACAGCCTCGGTGTCCATTGATCTTTTCGCGCTCGGATTTACTGACGGTGGTTTCATGCCAAACGATGTTGGTGGCTTTGCGATCGGATCCCATTGTGACGTATCAAACTCCTTGGTCGAGCTGTTCCGGCTCGGTGCTCGTGGGCGGGTCGCCGGCTACCCTGGGCGCCGCAATCGCGCTGCGTAGGACAAGAGCCCGAAGGCGGTGCCGAACGGCGGGCGTTTACTTCGTGTTCGGTTCGACTTTCTTGCCGTAGGTGGTCTGGCCTTTGTCGATACGGATGGAAAATCCACATCGCGGATTGATGCAGACCCAAGCCTTGTAAAAGACCGATGAACCTTCCGTACCGTAGTCCGACAGAGGCACCAGACGGCCCTCGCCGCATTGCATGCAACTGGGTAATTCCACTTCCTCGCCTCTGACCGCTTCCTTGCGTCGTCGCAACGGATACCCACGGGCACCCCTAGGGGAACCACGCGCCCTCCAGCTACTCCGCCGCGACGCTATCTTAGCATCGACCGGGGGTCAAGCCGAACAAATTCCGGCGCTTGCACGGCAGCGCTCAATTGCCCTGGCGCTGCGCTCTTCGCATGGCTTTGCGTCGCTTGCGCTCGGCCTCCTGGCGCTTACGCTTACGTCGCACGCTTGGTTTCTCGTAAAACGCACGAATTTTCATCTCTTTGAAGACACCCTCGGACGCGAGTTTCTTCTTGAGTATCTTGATCGCACGCTCGAGAGAGCCTTCGACTCGGACCTCCATCCAAATTCTCCCTTTTCCTTTGTGGCCCCTGCCTGTTTGTACAGCGAACCGCCCGCAGGCGTCACTTTGGACACCGGCCGACGAAAGCCAGCAATCCTAGCGCTTCACGGGCTCGGAAGCCAACCGCGCACAACCACCCCGGCCATGGTGAAGATGGTGCCCTCGACAGGACTCGAACCTGTCCACCCGGCTTCGGAGGCCGGCGCTCTAGCCACCTGAGCTACGAGGGCGCTTCAGTAACGTGTGCCACCATCCAATACCATGACCTTACCCGCCATGAACCCGCCACCCCCCCCG
>CAZKLE010000201.1:0-3968 GCA_964553415.1 uncultured Myxococcales bacterium | reverse complement strand
TACGCTATCAATAATAGCAGTTGAAAAGCGACGATGTGGGGCCTGGTTTGGCCCGCTCGACCCCGCTACGACTACCCGCCCGGCTGGGCCGCCTGTTGGGCTTTAGGATGCGTTTTCCGCTAGGCTCGCGCGCTTGTGCCGCGTCCCCCCAAATGGGTGATTTTTTCAAAGACTCTTTTGCCGTCTTCGCCCTGCTGCTGAGCGCTCTCGTTTTGGCCCCCAGGGTAGGGCGCATGCGGGGGTTGCCGGCGGCTTTGCGCGGCCTCCGGCCGCAGATCCTGCGCTCCGGCGCCTTCGTGCTGGCCGCAGCCGTGCTGGCCATGCAGGCGGCCAACATCGTCAACCCCAAGCCCTGGGACTACCCGCCCTTGTACCTGGCCGCCAGGGCGGCGGCCGAGGGGCGATCGTTGTATGCTCCCCAGTCCTTGCTCGCGTCCCATGCCGAACTCGCCGACCAGATCGAGTTTCCGTCCGTCTATCTGGACACCGTGGTGACCCCGTTCAATCCTTACCCCCCGGTCACCTCGTTGTTTACCGCGCCCTTGGGGATGTTGGGCTACCGGCTCTCGCTCGCGATCCACTGCGCGTTCCAGGCCTTGTTTTTCGTCGGTGCGGTCTTCCTGTTGCGTAGCATTACGGTTCGTCTCGGTGCGGCAGTCGGCGTCACCGAGTCTTTTGTGTTGACGCTCGCCTTCGCGCCGGTGCTGTCGGCTTTCGGTCTTGCACAAAACGTGTTCGGGGCTTTGTTCTTCGTGGCGCTGTGGCTCGTTCTCGCCGAGCGTAGGCCGCTTGCCGCCGGCGTGGCTCTTGGCGCCGCGTTTCCCTTCAAGCCTGTGGTGTTGATCGTTGGCGCGCTTTCGGCCTTTGCGGTCACCCGCAGATCAGCCGCGGCCTTCGTCGGCGTCGTGACGGCACTACTCGGTCTTGCCGCGCTGGTTTTCGGTCCGTCCGCGTTCGCGGAATATGCGCGCTGGGGAACGGCCGTTCCCTTTCACCACTACGTTGAGCCGGTTGCGCAATCTCTCCTGGCCGTCGTTTATCGATTGACCGACTTCGTGCCGGCCGCCCGCATCGACCCGAATCACGCCTTCCATCCGCCGTTCCTGGTTGCTGCCGTCACGATTGCAATGACGACCCTGCTGATCCTCTTGCGCGCCGGCAGCGATGAGGCCTCTCGTCAGCTCAAGCGTGTACTCGCTGTACTGCTTGCGCTGTTGGTTTACCCGGGCTCTTTGTTCAATACCTTGCCGCTGATGTTGCCGGTGTTCTTCGTAATGCTCGGATTGAGTGAACGCCTGCCGATTCACAAAGCTTGGGTTGTCGCCTTCATTTTTGTCGAGTACGCGCTGGTCGCCATTCGAGTCGACGACAGCTGGTGGTTTCACGGTGGATTCCCGGCGATGCTGCTGGCTTGGATTGTTGTGGCCGGCCTGCTCTTGCGTCTGCGCGATGTGGGCGAGAGTTCTTCGCCGGTGGAAGTAGGCCTGGTGTGTTCCGAACCTTGGCAAGGCCTCGGCGAGTCGGCAAGCTGAGACACCAACTACGTTCGTTAAGGAGAAACGATAGATGAAACTTTACGATTGCGGGCCTGCGCCCAACCCTCGTCGCGTACGGGTCTTTCTCGCCGAAAAAGGAGTCGAGATACCAAGCGTGCAAGTCGACCTGGCCAAGGCCGAGCACAAGCAACCCGAATTTCTTGCCAAAAATTCGATGGGCGCCGTGCCCGTACTCGAACTCGACGACGGCAGCTATCTTTCGGAGACGGTTGCCATTTGCCGCTACATCGAAGGTTTGCACCCCGAACCCTGTCTGATGGGCGGCGATGCGCGCAGCGCCGCCGAGATCGAGATGTGGCAGCGTCGTATCGAGTTCGCGCTCTTGCTGTCGGTTGCGCAGGCTTTCCGCAACACCAGCGATTTTTTCAAGGGGCGAGTTCCCCAGGTAGCGGAATACGGCGAGGTGTCGCGCAAGGCGGCATTGAAGAACCTGGAATGGCTCGACCGCGAGTTGTCGGGACGTGAGTTCATCGCCGGCGATGCCTACTCGATCGCCGACATCACGGCGCTGTGTGCAATCGATTTTGGGGGCGCGGCCGGGATCAGCGTCGACCCAAAACTGGAGCAGGTCACTCGATGGTACGAGTCGGTGTCGTCGCGTCCGAGCGCGTCGGCCTGAGGATGAAATATCTTCACACGATGGTCAGGGTGAGCGACCTGGACAGCTCGCTCGACTTTTACTGCCACAAGCTCGGGTTGGAAGAGACACGTCGAGTGGACGTCGAGGCCGGCCGTTTCACGCTCGTGTTCTTGGCCGCGCCCGGAAACGAGGATGCGCAAGTCGAACTCACCTACAATTGGGACGCCGAAGAGCTGTCGGGTGGCCGAAACTTCGGCCACCTCGCCTACGCCGTCGACGATATCTATGCGACCTGCGGGCGCCTTCGAGATGCGGGCGTTACCATCAACCGTCCCCCGCGCGACGGGCGTATGGCCTTTGTTCGTTCTCCGGATGGAGTCTCGATCGAGCTTCTGCAGCAGGGCGCAGCGCTCGCGCCGCAAGAGCCCTGGGCGTCGATGGCGAACACCGGCGAGTGGTGAGGGGCGCTCAGACCTCGCCGATTCCGGCCATGACTTGTCCGAGAATTTCGGCGGCAGGCAAACTGTAGTCGAGATCCAAAGGACGACCGTAACGGACGGTCATCTTGACGCCTGTCTTGCGTAGCTTGAGCCCCGTCTTGTCGAAGGCATTTCGCAAGCCTTCCAGGCGTACGGGTATTACGACGGGCCGGAACTGTTTGATGATGTGGGCGCAGCCGATGCGTCCCGGTGCATGCGGCGTGGTGGTTCCCTGAGGATAGGTCAGCACCCAGCCGCCTTTCAGTCCGGCACCGACTTTCTCGATGTCTTTGGGGTCGACTTTCCGTTCGATCAGCTTGTCTTGCTCTTTCCACGTACGCTTGATGCAGATCGTGCCGTTGTAGGCCATCAGGCGTGGGAGCCATCCTGATTTTTTCATCGTCTCGAGCGCCGCTACGACGTAGAGGTTCGTGCGCGGCCATACGAGGTAGGGGCGCCTCAGATAGCTGACCGAGTGGAACACTACGATGGAGTCCATGTAGTGGGTCAGGTGGTTGGAGACGAGCAGCACGCCGCGAGACGGCAGCGTTCTTAGATTCTCGACCCCGTGTATACGCAGGCGATTGAGCACGCGAAGCTGCAAGGCCGTCAGCGCGCCCCCGAGGTTGATCATCGCCCAGCGAATCGGGCGTAAGTGACCAAACGCGTCCCTCAACATCGACATCGCGGCGTAGGATAGACGAGAGAAACGCCAAAGGCCAGAACGACGCGTTGGAAGCTTTCGCTCGGCTGGTTTATCCTCCCCGCGATGCGGGGGTGACGAGCTGATGTCGCGACGACAAACGCCCAAGAAAGGGGCAGGACGGGGACATCCCGGCTCCGCCCTCGAGTGGATCGGCGGCATTCTCGAGCCCCCTTTCTTTATAACCGACCGCGATGAGCCTTACCGGCCGGCGATGGTGGTGTGGATGGAGCAGCCTTCGGGGCTGGTCGTCGGCCAGCGGGTGGTCGCTCCCGAAGAGACCGAGGGCGCCGTCGCTCGCGTATTGCTCACTGCCCTGGAGCGGCCCCTTGCCGGTTCGCCGCGTCGGCCCGATACGATTCGTGTTTCCGATGCCTCACTCGAGGCCGAGCTGCGGGCGGCAATCGGCGTTGCGACTCCCATCGAGATCGCGCCGACTCCGGAACTCGATGCGATCGTGCAAGCCATGCTCGAATCGATGCCCACGGGCGACGACAACGACAGCTATCTAGAGGGGGGCCGCATAGCCGCCGCCGTGGTCGGCGAACTCTTCGTCTGTGCCGAGATCCTCTACCGCATCGCACCTTGGAAGGTCGCCAACGATGGTCAGGTACTGAGGATGGACATCCCGGAACTCGGTGTCGAAGGTG
>CAZKLE010000200.1:0-3992 GCA_964553415.1 uncultured Myxococcales bacterium | reverse complement strand
CGAGAGTCCCCGTATGCTTGAGGGCTATCGTGTAGGTTACCTTCGGTGAACTGTAGACCGGATGTAGGTAGGTGCGGGCCACCTCGACGTTGTCGAAGGAAAGCTCGATCCAGCGAACGAAATGTTCCACGGAAGAGGGATGGCGCGCCTGGTCGCCGACCTCGATGGTGACGTCGAACCATTCTCCGGCCTTGACGCTGTCGGGCGCGGTTATTTTGGGCGTATGCTTCGGATCGTGACCGGTCTTGGGAGCGTCAAAGTCAGGGGTGATTCGCTCGGCCTGGCTTTGCGCCCATACGGATCCGGAAGCGAGAATGAAGACGAAAGCGGTAAACACAGCGAGCTTCTTGATCACGGGGTCTCTCCTATACTGCTACGATGACTACTACGGATCGCTTCTACGGCGGATCCACCACGCCATTCCAACGACGCTGTCACGCTAGCGCAAGCGATGCGCCGGTGCCAGCGGCGGGCTGCCAAGCTGCGGTGGATTGGTGTAACCTGAGCGACGATGCGCGCTTCCGGCACGTTCCGACTGCAAACCGACTTCGAATTGTCGGGTGATCAGCCGCAAGCCGTCGACGAACTCGTCAGCGGCCTCGAGAACGGTGATACCCATCAAGTGCTGCTCGGTGTTACCGGTTCCGGCAAGACCTTCACGATGGCGAACGTCATTGCACGAGTCAATCGCCCGACGCTCGTGTTGGCGCCGAACAAGACGCTCGCGGCGCAGCTCTACAGCGAGTTCAAGCAGCTATTCCCCGACAACGCGGTTCGCTACTTCGTCTCCTACTACGATTATTACCAGCCCGAGGCCTACGTGCCGAGTACCGACACCTACATCGAAAAGGACTCGTCGATCAACGATGAAATCGACAAGCTCAGGCACTCGGCTACTCGCGCGCTTCTCGAACGTACCGACGTTCTGATCGTTGCCTCGGTGTCGTGCATCTACGGTCTCGGATCCCCCGAGGATTACTTCGATCTGTTGGTGTTCCTCGAGAAGGGTATGCGGGTCGATCGTGACGAAGTCCTCGAAAAGCTGGTGCGCATTCAATATCAGCGTGGCGACTACGATTTCCATCGTGGCACCTTCCGCGTGCGTGGCGACGTCGTCGAGATCTTCCCGGTCTACGAAGACAAACGCGCGGTGCGCGTAGAGTTCTTCGACGACGAAGTGGAATCGATCAAGGAAATCGACCCTCTTCGCGGTCGTGTGCTCTGCGATGTTGAGCGAATGTGTGTGTACCCGGCGAGCCACTATGTGACCTCTCCCGATCGGCTTCGCGGGGCCGTCGAAAAAATCCGCCAGGAACTCGGCGATCGCCTCGTCGAACTCCGCCGCGCCGACAAGCTGCTCGAGGCGCAGCGGCTGGAGCAGAGGACCTTGTACGACATCGAGTTGCTGTCCGAGATGGGGAGTTGTCCCGGGGTGGAGAACTATTCGCGTCATCTCACCGGCCGCAAAGCAGGAGAGACGCCGCCTACGCTCCTGCACTATTTTCCCCGAGCCGATATGCTGACCGTGATCGACGAGAGCCACGTGACCGTCAGCCAGGTCGGCGGGATGTATCGGGGCGATCGTTCACGAAAAGAAACGCTGGTGGAGTTTGGGTTCCGTCTTCCTTCGGCGCTTGACAATCGGCCCCTCAACTTTGGAGAATTCGAAGCAATCGTCGGCCAGACGGTGTACGTGTCGGCCACACCCGGCGACTACGAGCTGACCAAGAGCGGCGGGGTGGTGGTCGAACAACTGGTCCGTCCAACCGGCCTCACCGACCCTGAAATCGACGTGAGGCCGGCGGGCAGCCAGGTCGACGATCTGCTCGGTGAGATTCGGACTCGTGCGGCGGCGGGGGAGAGGGTTCTCGTGACGACGCTCACCAAGAAACTGGCCGAGGATCTTACCGACTACTACCGCGAGGTCGGTGTGCGTGTTCGTTATCTCCACTCGGACATCGATACCCTCGAGCGTGTCGAAATCATCCGGGACCTCCGACGCGGCACTTTCGATGTGCTCGTCGGCATCAATCTGTTGCGCGAGGGACTCGATTTGCCCGAAGTATCGCTGGTCGCCATCCTCGACGCGGACAAGGAAGGCTTTCTACGCTCGACGAGGTCCCTGATCCAAACCATGGGGCGCGCGGCGAGAAACCTTAACGGCACGGCGATTCTATACGCCGACCGCGTGACGGATTCGATGGCCAATGCGATCGAAGAAACCCGGCGCCGACGGGTGGTGCAGGAGCGCTACAACCGAGAGCATGGTATCACCCCGCGCTCGGTGACCAAGGCCATCGATGACCCTATCGTGCGCATGGCCGAGTCCGACTATGCTCCGATCCCGGAGATTGCCGAATCCGGAGCGGGCTATGCCGATTCGAAGAACGTACGCCGCGAGGTCGATCGCCTTCGCAAGGAGATGCGCACGGCCGCCGAGCGTCTCGACTTCGAGAGGGCGGCGCACTTGCGCGATCGCGCCAATCGCTTGGAAACCGAGGAATTGGGGATCGATGGCTGAGAACGCAGGCATAGCGCCGGCCCCCGCGCCGGCGGGGATCCTCGCGAAGGCCGAAGGATTGGCTGCGCGATCGGGCGTCTACTTGTTCAAGGACAAGCGCGGCAAGGTCATCTACGTAGGCAAGGCCAAGAACTTGCGCCAGCGGGTACGCAGCTACCTGCGTGGGGGCGACGGGCGGTTTCAGATCGAGTTTCTGATGAAGCGCGCCGTCGATCTGGAAACGCTGGTTACCTCCAACGACACCGAGGCTTTGATCCTCGAGAACAACCTCATCAAGCAGTACAAGCCGCGCTACAACATTAAACTACAGGACGACAAAAGTTATGTTTCGGTAAAGGTCACCACCAAGGACGACTGGCCGCGTCTCGTAGTGACGCGCAGGATTAAAAAAGACGGTAACACCTATTTTGGGCCGTTCGCTTCGGCGGCCGGAGTGCGCGAGACCGTCGGCGTGATCCGCAAGGTGTTTCCTTTGCGGAGTTGTTCGGATGCAGTCTTCAAGAACCGCTCGCGTCCGTGTCTCGAGTACCAGATTCTTCGTTGTATGGGTCCCTGTGTCTACGACGTCGATCGAGAGCGTTACGGAGAGCATCTGCGCGGCGCGATGCAATTGCTCGAGGGGCGCAGCGATTCCGTGGTCGCCGAGTTGAACCGTGAGATGCTGCGTGCGTCCGAACAGCAACGCTTCGAGGATGCAGCTCGCATTCGTGACCGGATGGCGGCCATCGAGAAAGTGGCCGAACGCCAGAAAGTCGTCGATCACGGTGGTGGCGACAGGGATGTCTTCGGTCTGTACCGTGAAGGCGGCTATATCGAAGCTCAGGTGTTGGTTGTGCGCGACGGCAAGCTGGTCGGCAATCACGACTACCGCTTCGAGGACCACGAACTGCCCGAGCGCGAGGTCCTGTCTTCTCTACTCGCGCGTTTCTACCAGGCCGAACGATTCGTTCCCGAAGAGGTGCTCCTCCCTTTCGCCGTCGATGATGCTCAAGTCCTTGCCGCTTACTTGAGCCGAACGCGCAGTCGGCAAGTGCGTGTGCTAGTGCCCAAGCGTGGCGAGAGACGTCGTCTCGTCGAAATGGCGGTCGACAACGCGGCCCACGCGTTTGCTGAACGCAGCGACGAAAATGCGCGGCGTCTCAAGATGCTGGAAGAACTCAAGCGTCGACTCGCTCTGAGCAACATGCCGAAACGTATCGAATGTTTCGATATCTCGCACACGCAGGGTGATGCGGTGGTGGCATCTCTTGTGGCTTTCGACGAAGGCATGCCCGACAAGGCCGGCTATCGTCGCTACCGGCTCAGAGGCGTACAACGCAACGATGATTTCGCTGCGATGCGCGAGGTTCTTTTGCGCAGGCTTACTCGCGGTGTCAAGGAAGGGGGCCTGCCCGACCTGATTGTCGTCGACGGCGGCAAGGGCCAACTGGCGATGGCTGTGGAGGCCATGACGGAACTCGGTATCGAGGGC
>CAZKLE010000199.1:0-3995 GCA_964553415.1 uncultured Myxococcales bacterium | reverse complement strand
CGCTTTGCGTTTTTCCATCTCTGCCAGCGCACGCCGGTGTTCGTCGCGCGCGCTCTCGTAGCCGCGCACGGCCGACGCATCGGCCTGGCTGATGGCGGCAAGATAGCGCGCCATCCGAATCGGCTCGGCCGATTCCGCAGCCTGCAACATGGCCCGGGCGCTACCGATACGCCCGCGGCGATAAATACTTCCGAGCCGCTTGACGAGGATTTTACGACGTTGTGCTTGCTCACGATCCAGCACATCCAAGCGCTCGGAGAGCTTGTGGTAGTCTTTGGTCAGACGGGACTCTTCGGCGCGCAGTTCCTCGCTCCGCCTGGCGGCCTTCAAGAGCTGTTTGTCCAGCGTGCGGACCTCGCCGAGCAGAGAGCTTGCGCGGCGTTGGTCACCTTGTGACTTGACGACCTCACGCTCGAGGTTCTCGCGGATGGACTCGATCCGTTTTTCGAGATTCTTGTTGATCTGGTCGGTGATTCCCGAAGAACCCTGCGCGAAGAGCGGCAGCGGCGAAGTCGACATCGCCACCGCAAGAACCATGAGTGCTATAGCGGCCCTGTTTACTTCCATGACCCAAACCGATGCATACCCAACCAGCTTCCCACGACGCCGAGTATGGCGCCCCAAGCGATGAGAGTCGCCGATTGCCCGGCGGTCAGAAACGCCAAGGAACTCTCGAGCATGGGCAACTTGGCCACCAGAGGACCCGCGGTGGCCTTGTAGATGGCGAACAACACACCGACCGCCGCCGCCGAGCCGGCGATACCTTGGAAAAAACCGGAAAGGAGAACCGGGCCGATATACGGAAGGCCAGAAGCGCCCACCAATCTCATGATTTCCATCTCTTCTTGTCGCGAGAAAACCGCCAGCTGAAACGTTGCCCCGACGATGATCGTCGACGCGATCAGCGCCAACGCCCCCAGTGCCCACGCAACCCAACGGACGATGCCCAGCGCACTGCGGAACCGCCTCGTCCATTCACGGTTGTACTGAAGGTCGTCGACCTCGGGCCACGCCTTCCACTCGACAAGTTTCTCGTCCAAACCACCACCTTCGAGCGAGCGTACGAGGGTGACTTCGAGAGACGCCGGCAGAATCGAGGCGTCCAATCCGTCGAGAAGTTCCGCACTGTCGCCGAGATTCTGGGCAAGGAACATCCACGCTTCGTCGTTGGAGATGTAATACACGTTGACGACCGCCGGATCGGCCGCAAGTTTTTTCTTGAGTTCGACGACCCGTTTATCGGGAACATCCGGTTTCAGGTAGATGGAGAGATCGACGCCTTCGGCTCCCCAGCTTGCAACCAAGCGGTAGGCGTTGGAACCGACGAGCAGAACCGAGCCCGCCAGAAGAACGCTGACGGCGATACTCGTGATGGTAACGCCGGCGATCACCGGCGTAGCGACAATACTGTCTACCGCGCGGCGAAAGTAATAGGAGTACGGCTGGCCGGCAAGACTACCCCACCTCACTGGCAAGCAGAGAGCAACCCGCCCTCTTCCTCCGAGATTCGCCCCCCGTGAATCCACATCGTGCGACATCGGAGGAGCACGGGAAGACGATGGTCGCTGCTGGCGACGAGAACCGTGGTTCCGGCTTCGTTGACCAACTTGAGAAGACTGAGTATCTCGACCGCCGTCTTTCGGTCGACGTTTCCCGCGGGCTCGTCGGCGAGCAAGAGAACCGGATCGTTTACAAGCGCACGTACCACACTCACGCGTTGACGCTCCCCCGTCGACAACGCACTCGGAGGCGCTTTCGCCATGGGCTCCAATCCCACCAGCTCGAGAAGAGATTGCGCACGGCGACGCGCGTCTCGACGCGGGATACCGCAGACTTCGGCCGCTAAAGCGATGTTCTCGACGATCGGAATACGCTCGATCCATCGTGGGTCTTGCATGACCAATCCGAGTTCGCGGCGCAGCGCCGCCAGTCCCGCACTGCTCGCCCGGTGGAGGTTGCGCCCGTTGACGACGCCCTTGCCGTCGGTCGGCCGTTGCTGGCCGACGAGAATTTTTAGGAGCGTCGTCTTGCCCGCACCGCTCGGACCCGACAGCAAAACGAACTCGCCGCGGTCAACCTGAAACGACACGTCGGCGACTGCCGCCCGCCCGGCAAGGAATTCCTTGCGGATTTTGTATAAACGAATCACCCCTCGTCCTCGAGACAACGACGCCGTCTCCCACCTTTTCCACCGCCGGCGATCCGCATCGCCGCTCAGCTGCCGACCAGGGATTCGAGCTGCGCAATCACCTCGCCGGACAAGCTTCCGTTCTGTGCCGGCAACGGCCCCACGTACTTGGCCGCAAGCTTACCGTCACGATCGATCAAAAAACTCTCCGGGTATCCCGTTATACCATAGTCGGTGCCGACTACACCCTCGGGGTCGAGGAGCACTGAGAAACGTAGCGGATGGGCCTTTACGAAAGCGTGAACATTGGCGGTCTTCTCGTCTCCGGCAACGCCGAGAACCACGAGACCCCGATCCCGGTAACGATCCTGAATCCGATTCAGAGACGGCAGCTCTTCGATACAGGGCGGACACCAGGTCGCCCATAGGTTCAGCAGCACCGGACGCCCGCGAAAATTGGACAGCTTGGTTACCTTGCCGTCGAGGGTCTGGACCACGAAGTCGGGAGCGATCGAACCCGGCCCGAGCTTGCTCTCGCAACCGCCGACGGCAAGTAGCAACGAACCCACGATTGTGATCGTCCGAAAAAGGTCGGCCAAACGACGATTCGCGAACCGCGACGGACTCATCGTTCCGGCCTCACTTGGCCGGATGACCCGACGCAGTCCGTGGCGCGGTAGCGGGCGCAAACCGACGGTGCGCCATCAGCCAGACCGAAGCCGCCAGAGCCAGACCCATGGATATCCACTGAGCCTGACTGAGGCCGAGCCAGATCTTCGGGTTGATGCGAATAAACTCGACGAGGAACCTCACGATCGAAGACGCGAGCAGGTACAAGGCCATCAGAGTTCCCGAGGTCAGATCCTTCTTGCGCATCCTCCACAGCACCAGGCCGATAGCCGTGTATGCCAGGGCTTCGTAAATCGGCGTCGGGTGCACACGAACCCCCGGCGGGTAATCCCAACCGATGAAGGCATGGGTGTAGGCCACCCCCCACGGCAGGTTCGTAATCGTTCCCCAGTCGCCGTCACCGGCCACATGGCAGCCGAGTCGTCCGATGGCATGCCCGAAGGGAATGCCGAGCGCGGCGCAATCGGCGACAACCGGGAACTGCATCTTGTTACGAACCGTCAGCAGCCAGGCAACCGCGGTTCCTCCGATCAAGCCACCAAACCAGACGAACCCGCTGCCCGATACGAGCATCGACACAGGGTGCCGCAAAAAAGCGCCCATATCGCCGGCAACCGACAGCAGCTTGGAACTGACCAAACCGGCCACAAAGGCCCACACCAACAGGCTCCACATGCTATCGGCCGAGCCTCCGCGACGCTGGTATTCGTGGGCCGAGACGGCCGTTCCTACATAGAACCCGAGGGCCATGAGTACCCCGAAACTGTAAATGGTGACAGGCCCGAAGCGAAAAAGGATAGGATGCATTGAGGCGAAGATAGCGCAGCAAGCCGGAGGGTTCTAGCGACACCCCCAACGCCGGGCACCACGGATCCCGGGCGAGCGGCCGGGGCGAGCGCCGGGTTTTCGCGTTTTTGCTTGTTAGGCGCCGCCGAAGCGGCAAAGCTGGAAGCTACCTGGGGGCGGACGCTGCGACCGCCTCCGTGCCGCGACACCTCCGGGTAGGCCGCGGCGCCACCGCCGACCACACCAACATGAAAATCACGGGCAAGCCATTCTTCGCCATCCTGGCCGCGCTGCTCACGGCACTTTCGTCGGGCGGCCACGATGCCGAGGCGGCGGTCGCACTCGGCGGCGAGTTCGCCGTCAACACCTACACTACCCGCTCACAGACGGCGCCCTCGGTTTCGGCAGCAGGAGCTTCCTTCGTCTTTGTGTGGGATAGCGATACGCAGGA
>CAZKLE010000198.1:0-4032 GCA_964553415.1 uncultured Myxococcales bacterium | reverse complement strand
CGTTTGTACGGAAGACGGCGATGTCGGCTCGGAATTGCCCGGTGCGTTGGAGTACGAAGACTTCATCGGCAGCCACGAGGCTCATTTCGACTGGCCCGAATTGGACGAAACCGCCCCCATGGGACTTTGCTACACCAGCGGTACCACCGGCAATCCCAAAGGTGTGATGTACACCCACCGATCGACCTACCTGCATACGATTTCCACCGCCATGACCGACGTGATGGCCCTGTCTGCGCTCGACAGTCTTTGCGCTATCGTGCCCATGTTTCATGCTATGGGTTGGGGTTTGCCGTTCTCGGCGACGATGTTGGGGGCCAAGCAGGTCTACCCGCATCGATTCATGGACGCGGAAAGTCTGCTCGGGTTGTTCGCCACAGAAGAGGTCACGATTTCGGCCGGCGTTCCGACCATATGGCAGGGCGTGCGCCATGCGATCGAGGCCGAGCCGGGGCGCTGGGATCTGTCGGCGTTGAAACGCGTGACCTGCGGGGGCTCGGCACCGCCGGTCAGTTTGATCCGCTGGTTCTGGGAGCAACTCGGCGTCGAGATGATCCAAGGCTGGGGAATGACCGAGACCAATCCGCTTGGTACCATCTCGCGTCGGATTGCCAAGCGCTCGCAGCTGGATCTGACCGAAGAGGAGCAGTTCGAGAACAACGCCAAGGCGGGTCTTCTCCTGCCGGGATTGGAGATGGAGATCGTCGACGACGGCTTCCAACCCGTTGCTCATGACGGTGAGAGCGTCGGAGAACTATTGATCCGCGGTCCGTGGATCGCCGCCGAGTACTACCACGATCCTCAACCGGGCAAGTTTCACGATGGATGGTTGGTGACCGGTGACGTCGCAAAGATTGATGCCGATCAGTATTTGATCATCGCCGACCGTTCCAAAGATCTCATCAAATCGGGGGGCGAGTGGATCTCTTCCGTCGACCTGGAAAACCACATCGTTGCGTTGCCCGGTGTCGCCCATGCTGCGGTCGTCGCCCAACCTCACCCGAAATGGGACGAGCGTCCGGTGGCCATCGTCGTCAAGGCCCCCGGTGCTGCTCTGTACAAAGAAGACGTGATCGAGCATTGCGCCAAGGCGTTCGCCAAATGGCAGCTCCCCGACGACGTGCTGTTCGAGGATTCAATTCCGCTGACGTCGACGGGAAAGATCGACAAGAAGGCTATTCGTACCGCCTTGCAGGAAAGAGGCTATCAACTGCCTGATCTAGCGGCGCAAGCCGCCAAACAGGGCGCTTGAGGTGGCAAAACCTCACGTACGCAGCGGCGGCGGTTTGGCCGCAATTTTGTATACGCTGCGCAAAGGTCGCGAGGCCGGCGGCCTGCTCCGGCTATATCGTCGCATGCGAACGCGCAACGCGTGCAAAACCTGCGCGCTCGGCATGGGCGGCCAGGCCGGCGGCATGGTCAACGAGCTCGGAAGCTTCCCCGAGGTCTGTAAGAAGTCCGTGCAAGCGCAAGCGGGTGACATGCAGGCACCGATCGACGAAGGGTTCTTCGCTTCTACACCGATCTCGACGATGGCGAGCTTCAGCTCGGCCAAGTTCGAGAGCCTTGGGCGGCTCGTCTTTCCCGTCATCGCCGAGCCGGGAGACAGCCATTTTCGCCGTTTGAGCTGGGACGAAGCACTCGGGCGTACGGCAGTGGCTCTGTGCGAGACACAACCCGAGCGCACGTTTTTTTATGCTTCGGGCCGCTCCAGCAACGAGGCCGCCTACTTGTTCCAGTTGGTCGCGCGCGCCTACGGAACCAACAACGTTCACAACTGTTCGTACTACTGTCACGCCGCCTCCGGCGTGGCTCTGTCGCAAGTCTACGGGTCGGGGACCGCGTCTTTGACGGTAGAGGATCTCGATCAGGCCGATTTTGCCATCGTTGCCGGCGCCAACCCCGCCTCGAACCATCCGCGTTTGATGACCAAGCTCGTTCAGTTGCGACGGCGCGGTGGCAAAGTGATGGTCATCAATCCCCTGCGCGAGCTCGGACTCGAACGTTTTCGCGTGCCCTCGGATTGGCGAAGTATGCTGTTCGGATCCAAGATCGCCGACCTCTACGTGCAGCCTCACATCGGCGGCGATACGGCCTGGTTCAAGGCCGTGCTGAAGAGCCTGTTGGAATCCGAATCCTTGGATTACCGCTTCATCGAACGGGCCTCGAGCGGCTGGCAGGAGCTGGCCGCCGATCTCTCCGCGTCCTCGTGGAACGAACTGGTAGCGGCGGCGGGCGTCAGCCGCTACGAAGTCGATCGCGCCGCACAGATGATCGCCGACGCCGAGCGCGGTGTTTGTATGTGGGCGATGGGGCTTACCCACCACGTCAACGGCGTCGACAACGTCTTGGCGTTGTCCAACATCGCGTTGGCACGCGGCTGGCTCGGGCGCCCGGGAGCCGGGCTGTTGCCGCTACGCGGTCATTCCAACGTTCAGGGGGTCGGCTCTTGCGGCGTAACGCCAAAGCTCAAGCAGGCCTTCGGTGAACGCATGGAACAATTGTACGGCTTCAAACTTCCCGAGGGGCCGGGGCAGGATACCTACGCTTCTATGCTCGCGGCCCACGCCGGCGACATCGATGCATGCCTGCTGCTCGGCGGCAATTTGTTCGCCAGCAATCCCGACCGCGCTTGGACCTCGGTGGCACTGAGGCGCATCGGTTTGAGCTGTTCGGTTGCGACCAAATTGAACGAGGGCCACGTCATCGGGCGTGGCCGCACGGCGATCATACTGCCTGCGCTCGCGCGCGACGAAGAAGACCAAGCCACCACCCAGGAATCGATGTTCAACTACGTGCGCGTCTCGGACGGCGGCAATCCGCTGCCCGACGGCGAATTGCGTTCGGAGGTCGGCATTATTGCTGCGCTGGCGGAGCGGGTGTTGCCGGCCGCCGGTGTCAACTGGCGCATGATGCAGTCGCACCGGCATCTACGCGAGGAAATGGCGCGGGTTGTGCCCGGCTACGGAGGGCTCGCGCAGGTGGATGACGAACGCCGGGAGTTTCAGATCGACGGACGCACGTTTCATGAGCCGCGTTTCGCCACCGCCGACGGCAAGGCCGGGTTCTTCGTGACGGGCCTGCCGCATACACATACGGATTCGGGCGAATTCCGTCTCATGACCCTGCGCTCGGAGGGACAGTTCAATACCGTGGTGTACGATGAGGAGGATTTGTACCGGGGCAATACCCGACGTGATGTCGTGATGATATCCGCTGACGATGCCTCCGAACTCGGACTTCGCGAGGGAGATCCGGTGGTCGTCGACAGCGAAGTAGGAGCGATGGTGGTCAACGCCGCGATCGTCGATATCCGCCCCGGCAATTTGGCTATGTATTACCCGGAGGCCAACGCCTTGGTGCCGAGAATCATCGATCCGGCTTCCAAGACTCCGGCGTTCAAGTGCGTGCGCGTTCGTCTCAAGCCGGTAGCGACTGCGGCGGCGGGGGGCTAGTGCCTAGACGACCCCGTTCGCGATCGCGTCGGCGTGTGGGTGCGATAAATGAAAATGGACGGCCCGGTCGTCGAGCCCGCCTCGGGTGAAAACGATTTGATCAACGGAAATACCTTGAAGATGTCTTGATACCTGGCCGCTAGTTCGGGGTGGCGTCGAGGCTCGGCAAGGTAGGGCGTGAAGTCCCGGCTGCTTGCCACCAAGTAGTCGTAGTTTCGCAGGTCGTGGCTACGCGCAAGCCCGGTGAACCCCAACACCGTGACGCGGAACTTGGTTGCATCGATCGGCGGCGTGTAGGCTTCTCTGGCGATACGCGCTCCGGCGGGCAGATGTTCTTCGATCCACTGTTTCGAGATCGCGCGCGTATCGCGCAGGTTGATCTCCGCCGTATAAGCCACGTCGGCGCGCACTTGCGTGTACACGCCGAAGCCGACGACGGCGGCGACGATGACCAGACGTAAACGTTTCGCGAACGGGCGCAGGTTCTCACCTCCCAGGCCGAGCAGCCAAGCGGCCCCGGCCCCGGCAAAGATCGCAAGGGAAGGGACCAGGTATACCATGTTGTGCTCGCAGTACT
>CAZKLE010000197.1:0-4039 GCA_964553415.1 uncultured Myxococcales bacterium | reverse complement strand
GCCCTTGCCCACGGAGCGCGCCGCCGCCGAGAGCGCGGAACTGTAGGCCCCGTGACGCGGAAACATCCGATTGACGACGTTAAGGGCTTCGAGCAACGGCGTGCCCGCGCGCAGCAAGAGGGCAAGATTGTGAGAAAAACGCTCCATCGCCTGATCGACGACCAAGCGGCGTGTGAGCGGCAACCTTATGAGGAGAACATCCCCGTACCAACGTCCCTTCGGCGTCCGCAAATAGGCTCGCAACGGCAGAATGAGCGCGGCCGGAGCGATCATAAAGGCGCCGAGATGGGCCTGGAACTGGTCGGAGAGTCCGATCATGACCTGGGTGATCCACGGAAGTTCGGTGCCGAAGTCCTTCAGGAAATCCGCGAAGGTGGGCACGACGGTACCGAGCATGATCACCAAGGAGGCACCGAGAACGCCGATGAGAATGCACGGATAGATCAGTGCGGACACGATCTTGGAACGAACCGCCCTCCGGGTTTTGATATAGTCGCTCAAGCTGACGATCGTGCCGAGCAACTGTCCACTGCGCTCGCCGGCCTTGACCATCTCTACCCACTGGTGCTCGAACACCGACGGCTGCTTGGCCATGGCACTGTGCAGGGTACTCCCGGACGCAACCGCCGCCGCCAGCTGCCTTAAGATTCGCGCAAAGGCTAGACTCTCGCTCTGCTCCTGGGCGATGTGAAGAGCACCGAGCAGCGGTGTACCGGCCCCGAGCAAGGTGCCGAACTGCTGAAAAAAGGAGACGATGTCGTCGAGGCGGACACGCGAATGCCGGCTCGTACGGACTCTCAGCGACGGACGCCCCGGCCGCCGCGCCATTGCGGGGTTCAGAACCGCCACAACAAGCCCTCAGTCCTCCCCCGCCAAGGTCGACTTGACGACCTCCTCGAGGGTAGTGCTGCCGCTGCGAACCTTTTCAAGGCCGCTCTCGAAGAGCGTCATAATGCCTTCGCGCGAAGCCTGCTCACGCAACTCCTGCAGAGAAGCCTTTCGCTGGATAAGAGAGCGAAGCTCCCGGCTCACCTCGACCACCTCGAAGATCCCCACCCGACCTCGATAACCGACGTCGTTGCAGGCGTCGCATCCGCGTGCGCGGAAGATATCTTTGCCGGGATCGAGACGGTAGGTCTCGGAGGTTCGCATGTCGGGCCGGATCGGTTCTTTGCACTTATCGCACAGCCGCCGAATCAACCGTTGCGCTTCGACCAGACGTAGGGGAGAAGCTATCAGAAAGGGCTCGAGCCCCATGTCGAAAAGCCGATCGACAGCCCCCAGTGCGCTGTTGGTGTGAAGCGTTGAAAGCACCAGACGCCCAACCAACGCTGCGCGCAGGCAGATCTGTGCCGTCTCTTGATCGCGCACTTCGCCTACCATGATCACGTCGGGGTCCTGTCGTAAGAAAGAACGCAAACTGTCCGAGAACGTAAGACCGATTTCCTTGTGAACCTGCACCTGATTTACGCCTTCGAGTTTGTACTCGACCGGATCCTCGATCGTAACGATATTCTTGTCGGGTGAGTTGAGCATACTCAGCGCCGCGTACAACGTCGTGCTCTTGCCGCTGCCTGTCGGTCCGGTCACAAAGGTGAGCCCGTTGGGGATGCCGACACTGTTGACGAAGCGTTCGCGCTGGTCCTTGCTCATGCCCAACGACTCGAAATTAACGAGCATCGAGTCCTTGCTGAGAATTCGCAGAACCATCTTCTGGCCGAAGATGGTCGGAATCGTCGACACACGGACGTCTGTCTGTTCTCCCCTATGCTTGATCGAGAATCCGCCGTCTTGGGGCAGACGTCGCTCGGCAATATCCATACGAGCGATCACCTTTAATCGTGACAGCAACGGGAGATAGAGAGAACGGGGCGGGGCGGGGCGTACATGCAATTGTCCGTCGACGCGGAAACGGATGGCGACATCGTGAGCACGAGGCTCGATGTGGATATCGCTCGCCCGTTCGGAGATCGCCTGCCGGAGCACGTGATTGACCATCCTGATCACCTGGGTGTCCGGCGTATCGACGATTGGCCTATCGAGGTCGAGAACATCATCATCGAAATCGGGATCGAGACCCGCCTCGTTGACCGCCGACTCGAGGACGATCTCGCTGACCATGTTGCGCTTGCCGAGCATTTCGACCAGAACGCGCTCAACCTGACGCAAAGGTGCCACTCGGAACACCGGAGTCAACCCGCAATAGAGTTGGATTTGATGCAAAGCGCCCAAGTCCGATGGGTCGACCACCGCCAGTTCCAACGCACCGTCTTTGAGCGAGAGAGGCACGAGCCGCAGGTCGCGGATGAGCTTTTCCGGAAGCAGAGCCTTGGCTTCCTCGGTCGTCAAGCGCTCGGCTTTTTCCAAATCGACGAGCTCCACGCGCATATAGCGCGAGTACACTTCTGCGATTTCGTCGTCGGATACCAGACCTGTCGAGATCAGGGCATGTTCAACACTACCGCCCTCTTTGGCTCGGAACTGATACACCGCCTCGATGTCCTTCTGCTCGATCCTGCGATCGGCGACCAAAAGGTCGACGATCAGCGGACGGACTTGCTCCAGGGATTGCGCCTCCTCCACGCCCTCAGCCTCCGTCACCGGCACCCGGATCCGAGCCATTCGGATCGGCGAGCACCTCGGGGAATTCGGCAACAGCTTGACCGGCGATCGAGCGATGTGAGGACCCTCGGCCCGATGGGCTCGGTTTCGCGGTCTGAAGAGATGACGCGTTCAACCAGAGATCGTAGCTGCCTCCCCCGTCCGAGACCGAAACACGGTTGAACTCGATACGCTTGACGATGAACGTGCCTACCCGCTCTCCCTCGTGCAAGCGCTTGCCGTTGATATAGGCGATACGTCGCCGGCCCGAAAACACCACACCGGTCAGTCGCAGCTCACCCGCCCCACCCGCCGAAATGGATTTGCCGTCGGCATCGACCACCGCATCCCCCGGCTTGGCGAAAGGGTCGCGGACCAACGTTTCCGAGCCGTCCTCGAGGGGATGAGACGCGTGCTCGACCAGCGCTCGGTCATAACCCGCGACAGCAGCCCCGACGATGGACGGCACGTCCTTTACCGCAGTCGAGGTCATGTAGGCCACAACGATCAGCGCGAGGAAGGCGGCGAACTTACTATAACTTATCCGCATCGCTCTTCGACTCCGAAGCCAGTACCCCCAGTTTCAATGTAGCAAATATTGCGCTGCGCTCCTTGCGCAATCGCACGTCGAGTACCCGCATGTACCACTTGTCGGACTCGATCCAGCCGAGCAGCGAATACAACTGTTGGTAGCTGCCACTGACGTCGAGCATGACCTCGAGCGGTCGATAATCGCCGATCGGTTTCTTACTGTTGAGGTTGGTATCGAAGTGGCGTAGTTGGACCCCCGAGTCACGCAAGCCGTGCAGTATGTATTCGGTCCAGAAATTGGCGTGCGGAGTCTCGGGAACCGAAGCCAACAGCGCGTGCCGCTCACTACGCAGACTCTCGATCTCACGGACCAGCGACAAGCGGGCTCTCTCGGCCTCGAGACGGGTTCTCAACGAGACGATCCGCCCACTCATGGGACTGTAGACACCCATGACGCCAACAAGCATCACCACAGCAACAGCGAGGACTTTCAGGCGCTGCTTCTGCTGCAAATACTCGAATACCCACGCGTAGCGCGTCTTGATCTCCTCGAGTTGCCGGCTTGCCCAAAACTCGCCCATCACTCCCCTTTTGGTTTGGCGATAACGGTAAACAGCGTTACGCCGTCCGCCCCTTCCTGCTTCCAATTGATGTCGGCGAGCTTCACTTCGGGAAGCGTTTCGGAAAAATACAGGGAACCCCGCAGGCTTTTGACGAGCTCGTCGATCTCCTTCGGCACCGCTCCGCGGTGCACCAGAGGGACGGCATACCTTACCAGCAAATACGAGTTCCCGAGCGCGCGGTTGGTCCCGGTCTGCCACACATAATCGGCAGCGTGGAGGCTCTCCACCCAGGCCGTGGGGGGAATCATGCTCGAGACCTCCGCAAGTGCCGGCGCGAACGGGAT
>CAZKLE010000196.1:0-4159 GCA_964553415.1 uncultured Myxococcales bacterium | reverse complement strand
ACGGGCCTCCTGAAAACTTGGTTGTCGAGGAGCGGGAAGCGCCCGCTCTCTCGGCCGGCGAAGTGCGGGTGGCGGTGCATGCTTGTGGTGTGAATTTTCCCGACACGTTGATCATCGAGAACAAATATCAGTTCAAACCACCTCTGCCTTTTGTCCCGGGTGGCGAGGTGGCGGGCGAAATTATCGAAGTGGCGCCGGGTGTGACCGGACACGAGGTTGGCGACAGAGTGATCGCCATGGTCGCCTGGGGAGGCTACGCGGACGAACTCGTGGTCGACGCGGCGAGGCTCTTGCCCGTTCCCGAGGGCATGAACTATGTGACCGCCGCCGGTTTTACCATGACCTACGGGACCTCACTGTATGCGCTGGATCAACGAGCGAAACTCCAGGAGGGTGAGACCCTTCTCGTTCTCGGCGCTGCCGGCGGGGTTGGGCTTGCCGCCGTCGAGCTAGGCAAGCTGATGGGCGCGCGGGTGATCGCCGCGGCGGGCAGCGTCGACAAGCTGGAGCTGTGCCGACGCTATGGGGCTGACGAGCTGATCGATTATCGTCGGGAGAGTCTCAAGGATCGTACCAAAGAGCTGACCGGTGGGGAGGGAGCCGACGTCATTTATGATGCGGTCGGAGGCGATGCGTTCGACCAGGCGATTCGCTGCATCAACTGGAACGGCCGCCTGCTGGTTGTCGGTTTCGCCAGCGGTCGTATTCCCGAGTTGCCGGTTAACTTGGCGTTGCTCAAAGGGTGCCAGGTGGTCGGTGTGTTTTGGGGGGCGTTTACGGCGCGGGAAGCGAAGGCGAACGCCGAGAATCTCGATCGGCTCGGCCGCTGGTTCGAACAGGGCAAGCTGCGTCCGCATGTATGCGCGACGCTGCCGCTGGAGCGCGCGGGAGAGGCCCTGCGAATGGTCATCAACCGAAAGGCGAAAGGCAAGATCATCCTCCGTACCGGGCGAGATTGAAGACGATCCGCGGCTTCAGGCGGCACGCCATAGGGGCCCGGAACAGCGTTCCTGCGCCCGCCTTGCGACCGGCACGGTTCGTAACGACGATGGTAACCTCGGAGTGACCGTTCGCACGAATCGCAATCCTACCGAATAGGCAGTGCGTACAGGCAGGTTCCAGCGCAAGCCGAACTGGTCTCTGAATTTCGCGGGTAGTGTACCGGCCGCAAGGATGTAGCTGCTCGGTCGTAATGGATATAGGAGCGACGGTCCTTTGATGAGAAACCGAGCAATGTCTCGGGCTGTGTCGGTCACCGTCAATTCGGGACTCGCGACCGTTTGTTCCATCCACACACGAAAATCACCGAGTGTTTCGGGGAGTCGGGAGGCGGGAACGCCGAAGAGGCGGGCGAAGATCTTGCTTTCTTGGTAGTAGCGTTCCCATTCGTGTTCGTGCAGCGGCGGCATTGCTCGGTAGTAGGCTGCGATCGCCGAGTCAACCAGGGTGGCATAGACCCACATCAACAAGTCGGGATCGTTGGCATCGTAGTGTGGGTCGGGCATGGATGGACAGGGCTCGCGGACTACGCCCTGCACTCGGGTATGCACGCGGTGCACGGCACGCGCGGTCTCGAGGGCGACGGTGCGGGTTCCGTAGACGATACGGTGCACGGCGTCGAAGGTACGGAACAGGCGCCCGAAGGGGTCGTCTCGATAGTTGCTATGATCCGCGACACCCTGCGCCACTTTCGGATGGGCAATCTGCATCAACAGGGCGCGCAGACCCCCCAGGTAGACAATGCCCTCGCGATTGACGTGCCAGGTCATGCTCTCGGGTCCGAAGAACCCGTGTACGGGGTGCGCGTGCCTGTCGGACAAAGAATCCAACTCTGCGTAGAATCGTTGGCTTGATGTTGGCTTCCCCATCCCTGATACACCTATCAGCAGGCGCGCACTGCAGCCATAGGGACCCCAGGAATCGGCTGAGCGGAATCGGGGCGGACCCCCCTGCGCTGCGCAGTCCGTCAAGAGATCTTCTCTGCAAACAGTGTGAGGTGTGACTCGGCGCATGCTCTGAGCCGGCCGTCAATTCGTCCTCGGTCGACAAAAAAACAACACAAATTGACTCAACTCTGCGCTTTGGCAATGCGGATGTTGCGGACAACGAGCAGAGGGGGCTTGTTATATTGCCGCTGGGCGGCGATATTCTGTCATCATCAGGTTGTAACGGAGAAATGCAATGGTACGAACGCGATTTCCAAAGTGCAGCAAATGTGATGGCGCTATCGATCCGAACAAGGACAAATTCCGGGTGGTCAATCTGGAAGAAGCCAAGTACGGCCGTGCGCCTGTTTACGCTCACGAGGCCTGCCCCGCTCGAGCCAGCGAGGCGGAGCAGGGCTTTGAAGCGACCATGGCCGGTATCGCCGTCGGCGATCTCGACCCGGTACGGCCCGGCGATGGGGACAGTAAGCCCCGCTGAGCCTGAACAGTCTAGCCCTCACGACGTAAGCGACGGGGCTCTACCGCTTACGTGACGGCCGCTGGTCAGAACATGCCGCCCGTCGAGCCCCCGCCCTTTCCCTTCTTGTCATCGCGGGCCGCAATATACGGACCGGTGATCATGTCTTTGTAGCTCTTGCCCGGGCCGACCATCGGATAGACGTGCTCGTGCAAGTCGATCATCACTTCCAGAAACGCCGGTCCTTGAAAAGCGACGAATTCCTCGAGGGTGACGCGAACCTCGTCGGCTTTAGCGATTCGTCGTGCGAAGCGAAAACCGTCCGCTTCGCACGCTCGGACGAAGTCCTTCTTGTGGAGGGTTTTGTCGGTACCCGAGTAGCGGTTGTCGTAAAACAGATCCTGCCATTGGCGGACCATTCCGTCGCCCTTGTTGTTGAGCAACAGCACCTTCACCGGCACGTTGTAGGTGGTCAGCGTCTCGAGCTCGCCGAGGTTCATGCGAATGGAGCCGTCTCCGTCCACATCGATGACGAGACGGCCGGGGTTAGCGAGCTGTGCTCCAATGGCCGCGGGAAGGCCGAAGCCCATCGTGCCCATGCTCCCCGAGGTTAAAAAAGTTCTCGGCTCGGCAAAGTCCAGGTACTGCGCGGCCCACATCTGGTGCTGACCGACGCCGGTTGTGACGATCGCACGTCCGTGGGTGATCTCGTTGAGCTGCTCGAGGACGTATCCTGCCTGAATGGTCTTGCTCTTACGGTTGTAGTTCAACGCGTGGGTTCGTTTGAGCGTGCTGACATGTGAACGCCACGGCGTAAAGTCTTTCTTGAACTTCGCGCCGGCTTTGCTGAGCTGAGGCAAGGCCTGTTTGAGATCACAAACCCAGGCCCAATCGACGGCCTTGACCTTTTCGATTTCGGAGGCGTCTATGTCGATGTGGGCGATTTTTGCGTGCGGAGCAAACTCACTGACTTGTCCGGCCACACGGTCGTCGAAACGAGCGCCGACGGCGATTAGAAAGTCGCAGTCTTCGACGGCGTAGTTCGCGTAGGCCATGCCGTGCATGCCGAGCATACGCATGGCCAGGGGGCCGGTGGTATCGACCGAACCGATGCCCATGAGCGTTGTGACCACGGGCACCCCGAAACGATCGGCGAAGCTGCGTAGTTCCGTCGCGGCCTGGCTATTGATCACTCCGCCCCCGGCGTAGATGAGCGGACGCGTACTGTGAGAAAACAGATCAAAGAACGCCGCCGCATGTCGGCTGTCGAGCTTTCGCGCTTCGAGTTCCTTGATGCGCTCGTCGTAGCCGCGGAATTCGAGGAGACCGGCGCCTTTGAATTCGGCCTCTGCGACTTGGATGTCCTTGGGCAGATCGATGACGACGGGACCCGGGCGACCCGAACGTGCAAGTTCAAAGGCGGTCCTGACGGTCTCCTCGATGCGGTTTTCGTCGGTCACCAAGAACACATGCTTGGCGCAGGCCGAAAAAATGTTGAACACGGATGCCTCTTGAAAAGCATCGGTGCCGATCGCCGCACGCGGAACCTGGCCACACAAGAGCACCATCGGCACCGAATCCGCTTGGCAGTCGCGAACCGGCGTGACCGAGTTCGTCGCGCCTGGTCCTGAAGTGACCAACGAGACCCCGACGCGTCCCGTCGAGCGCGCGTAACCCGCGGCCATGAACCCCGAACCCTGCTCGGTGGCGGGCACCACGAGACGGATTTGGTCGTCGGGGTTGGATTGGTTGTAGC
>CAZKLE010000195.1:0-4213 GCA_964553415.1 uncultured Myxococcales bacterium | reverse complement strand
GCAACTTCAGCTACCGGGCCTTCAACATCCACACCGGCGCCATGTTCGGAACGATCATGGCTTTCAACGTATGGATAAGAATCTGGCCGGCTCAGCAAAAGATCATTGCGGCGGTCAAGAAAGGAGAAGCTCCGCCGGCTGACCTTGCCGCGTTGGCTGGTAGCCGTTCGAAGCACAACACCTACCTGTCGGTGCCGCTCATCTGGATGATGATCAACGCGCACACGACTTCCTTCAGCGTGGGCGGATCGTTGGCGGTTCTACCCCTGCTTGTGATGATCCTGGTCGGCTGGCACCTGGTTTTCCAGTTCTACAACAAGGCCGGCAAGATCCAGGGTTTTTGATCGGACTCGCGTGTCCAGGGTTCGATACCGTTATTTCGATCCGCTGATGTCCGAAGCCTCCGCACGGGCGATGGTGAGTCTGTGCGAGCGCTTTGGGCATTACGGAATGTACGGGGAGCTGCCGATCGAATCGGGGCTCGGCGCCGGCATGGTTCAGCGCCACGATGCGGCCCGTAATTTCATCCTTGGCGGTGGCCGTTTCGCACGCGAAGAGCCCATCGAGCGCCTCGCTGCGCGTACGAACTACTTCCGCGAAAGCTATGCGTATGCCGAGCCGTTCGTCGACGGTATCGAAGAGTTTCATGGACTGCCGGGCTTTATCGAGGCCGCGCGCACGATCTACGACCGCCCTATTGTCGAGCCTCAGATCGTTTACGCCAACATTCTGATCCCCGGACAAGAACTGGCGGTTCATACGGATGTGCCCGAGTTTCGCGGCTGTAACCGCACAAAAGATCCCGAGTGGCTGCTGGTGGCGATGCATCACTCGGGCTTGTTCGATCGCTGGCGCATTCCGATTGCTACCGGGGTGGCTTGGTTCAGCGAGTGCGCGGGCGGCGAGTTCGCCTTCTACCCCGAGGGCGCCGATGGTGTCGCGGAGACCGTAGCAGTCCGATTCAACACCGCTGTGGTTCTCGATACCGACAGTTGCTTTCACGGAGTCGATCGCGTGCGCGAGACCTCCGAGGAGATTCCGGCCCTGCTTCCCGGCATGGAACTGGTCTGCGAGGGGGACGGCGTGTGGAGGGTCGGGCCGGAAAACGCCGCCTTGGGCCGTTATCGCTGGGCCGATCTACGCTTTTCGGTCTCGTGGAAGGCCTACTGCTTCGCTGACAAAGACGAACGGCGGGCCTGGCGAACCCATAGCGATGACCTGAGCCAAGCTGCCGCCGTCGATATGCTCGTCGAGGATCTACGTGCGCGCGGAGTCGTGCAGGGGCCCCGTCCGAGCGACGACGATCTCCCGCTGGTTCTCATCGACGAATACATCCGCTTTCCGCCTGCGCAAGCTCAGGGCTAGGCCTGCAACAGTCGAGGACGCATCGTGGGAGTGTGCCAGGCCCGAAATCGGCGCCCGTCTCAACGCCGAACAAAGGTGTCGGTTGTGGCGATCGCGCCGCCGGAGCCGCCGAGAGGTTGAAAGGGCTGAAACCCTACCACGGGACTGCCGTCGAGCTCGAAGGCATTCACGGTCGCGGGAGCATTCGTCAGCGGGATCGTGATGATCTCCGGTTCGCCGTCCATGTCGACATCGGCCGCCGCCAGCGCGGCTCCTTGCGTGAAAGTGGCCGCGTAGGCGTCGAAGCTCACGGCCGTTGTCGCCTCCGCCGGTACGAAGCCTACTCCGTCTCCGTGGAACGCCTTCACGCGCGCTACTCCGCTACGCGGAACGGTCAAGATTTCCTGATGACCCCCGTTGGCGTCAACCTCAAAAGCGCCCGTCGCCACGGTGACGCCCGCGATGGTCGAATTGTTGGGATCGTAGGCGAACCATTCGGCCAAACGATTGCCATTCAGGTTGAACACGCGCACCAACGGAAGGCCGCTTTCGGTTCCGACGATGATCTCCGGGGTGCTGTCGCCCATTACATCGCCAAAAGCGACGGTTGCCCCGCCGGCATCGATAAGAATTCCTCCGGGCGTTCGTTCTGCCGCGCCGAAGGCTTCGAACTGATCTGTGGCGACCCAGGAGGAGTTGCTATCGCCGAACCTACTGAAAACGCGCACGAGGACCCTACCGTTGTCGGAAGCGGCTTGCGCGGTGACGATCTTGGCCGCCTCGTCGGAGACAAAACGCCCCCCGGTGACATTGGCGCCGACGCCGGGGATATCTGGAAAGGCCGTGAATCGGGCGAGGAGATCATTTCGACGACCGGCGTCGAAAACGACGACATCCGAGCTCGTTGCTCCGGAACCCGCTGCCACTACGATCTCGACCTCGCCGGGAAGGGGTGGTGCGGCCAACGAACCCCGGTCGCGATCGTCGACGACTGCGATCGAGAATCCGGTCGAACCCGACGAGGGCAGTACCGGTGCGTTGAATCCCATTTGGACTCCATTGCCGTTGAAAGCGAGAGCTATGTTTCCGGAACCCGCTGCGTGGCCGGCCACGTAAATACGCGTCTCCAGGCCGCGACGGCCGTAAAACGATCGCAGCAGGTGCCCGTCGCTACCGGAGAAAATCCTCATCGAGCCAGCGCCCCGTCGTCCCAGCGGCGCTGCGCCGATCGATCCTACGAGTACATCCGGCACGCCATCACGGTTCCAGTCAATGTCGCCACCTAGCGAGGAGCCGAGGGACCCGTTGGTGAAGTTACCGTTGAGACTCCACAGCACTGCACCATCGGTACCAGACACGACGTGTATCCGGCCGGCATCTTGGCGAAGGATGCCCCGCGCGGCATCGAAGGTGTCGCTGGCGACAGCTCCTACGACAAAATCACGTACTCCATCCCCGTCGACATCTCCGATATCGGCTACTGCCGAACCGAACTCGCCGCCTTCCTCGGGCCTTGGGTCGGCGATACTGAAGATAACGTCGCCCACGGATGAGAAGAGTGTCGCAGTGCCGTGCCGCTTCAGACCGAGATCGTCGGCCCCCGGAGATCCGACCATGAAATCGGCTCGCTGGTCACCGCTGTGATCGTCGGTGATTGCCAATCCGGTACCCAATTTGTCTGCTTTGGCGCCATTGACGACTACGAAGCGCGTGGACGGTGTCGGTGAAGCGAAACCGTTGATCTGTCCGGTGTTGCTGACACCGTTGGCGTTGATCAGTCCGGAACCGATAAGCATGTCCGGTGCTCCATCGCCCGTCATGTCCAGCCCTCCGGCTATGCTCGCACCAAACTGGTCGAACCCGCGAGAGCCTTCAAATGTGTCGAGAGGGGTCATCTCCTTCTTGGAACCCGCCCCCGAATAAACGTACACCTTGCCCTTGCGACGCCCACCGCTGGACACACGGTCGTTGACGGCGCCAACGGCGAAATCGGGACGACCGTCCCCGTTGACGTCGCCGACGTTGGCTACGCTGACGCCGAAACCATCGTCCTTGAGGTGTCCTTTGACCACCCGCAAAGTTCGCGGTTTGGTGAAACGAAGGATCTTGACGCGGCCGGCGTTCGCGATCGTCCCCGGGGCTCCGACTTCACCAGCCTTTAGAACCCAATCGTAACCGGGCGATCCGATGGCCAACTCGGCACGTCCATCGCCGTCGATGTCGTCGATGAAGGCTAAGCCGACGCCCATCCACTCTCTGTCTTGTTTACCTTTCTTTTTCCATAGGATTCTGCCGTCGCGACCCGAGTAGACGAGCACCTTGCCCGCGAACGGGACCCCGTTCTCGTGAACGCAAGGTGCGCTGACGGCGAAGTCATCAAAGCCATCGCCGTTCCAGTCCGCACCCGAAGCCACCGACCAGCCGAAGGCGTCTCCGCCGGTGTTACACACGACGGGGTATTTCGAGCCGGCCCACGCCGGCGTTGTCAGGGTCAGGCCAAGAACGGCGAGGGCCGGCAGTCGAAGTGCTGCCGCACTACAGGTAAAGGCTCTCAAGCTTACTCCTCCACGGAATTGGCCTCCGGCCGCCTTTGAGCCGACGCTTTTCGGCGACGCCCACGGCGGTACGGGCAGCGAATCCCACATTTTGAGGCTGACGCTGATTTCAGCGGGTATCAATGCTGGCTTCGACCTTTTTTGGCCCTTCACACCGCTTTTCGGCTGATTTCGACCGCTACCGGCCCCGCGCTGCAGTGTAGGGACGCATATCGGGCGCAAAGCCGACCGTGCGTACACGGTACGGACCGCTGTGAAATGGAGCGGGTGAAGGGATTCGAACCCTCGACCTTCTGCATGGCAAGCAGACGCTC
>CAZKLE010000194.1:0-4255 GCA_964553415.1 uncultured Myxococcales bacterium | reverse complement strand
CTGCGGTCGGCTCGTTTGTGCAAGATGCGATGGGTCCCGACTGTGTAGCGCTGTCTGCGGTTGGGTCAGAAAGCCTTGGTGCCTTCAATCTGACCGCCGGGCCGGGCTCCACGCGGCTTCGTGTCGGCGTTGTTTCGAGCGTCGGATTGGATGGGCCGACCGATGTCGTACGCTGTCGATTCACCGCGACTAGGTCATTGCATGCGGACGATTTCAGCGTCACGGTCACGGATGCCACTACACCCGTTGCGACGTCGATCAGCGGCCTTCGACTCGTGGTCCGCCTGCCGACGTCAGGAGCGCGGAAGCTGGTCGCGCCGTGAAGTCGTGAGATGGTGCGGAGCGCGTGCGAGACCTGAAAGACCGGGTCGCCCTTGTTACGGGCGCGGGCAGCAGCAGCTCGGCCGAACGACGTTCCCCCGTCACGCGTTGATCCGTTTCCAGGCGTTCGCCAAGGCTTTGGCGATCGGTTTGGTAACGTCGTTGTCGGTCCAATAGGACGTGTGCGACAAGGGAGTCGCGCCGGCGATCAATCCTCCGACGTTCACCGCCACGTCACGCCGAACCGCGCCCCTGTAGGCATCATTGAGAGGCTTCAAGGGATAGGCGATGACGTCGTCCGGGTCGTAGTAGTTCACCCACTCACCGCGCAAGTCCGCGTAATGATCGGCGAGCTTGGGAGAGGGGACCGTGATGGGACATCCGAAATCCTCATAACGAAGACTCCACACCGCGATCGGGCTTCCTAAGGTATACAGCAAGGCGAACGTGTCGCCGCGCTCGAGCGCGGTTCTGCCCATGGCCTCTCGAACGCGGGCTGGAATCATCCCGCGCCGCCGCCGCTGTGAAAGATCGTAGAAATAGTTACTCGTGATAACCGTGCCGAGGCTGTGGGCGATAACGCACAACGGGGCGGTTCCTCCCGCCTGTTGCGCCAGCTTCTTGAGACTGTTGGCGAATACCGCGTGTATGCTCTCGTAGACCTCGCGACCCCAGGGAGTAGGCTGATAGGCGATGGCGTCGCCGGCAAAATCGATCATGAAGCGGCGCGCTTTCACCCAATCCAGATCGCGGCGCACGCTCACCCGGCGCCAAAGTCGGTCCTCTTCTCCCTGCAGTACCGGAGCCCAGTATACCGGCTCCATGATGAGTTCGGCGCGCGCAGCTGCGTTGTCTAACCCCGTGTGATCGGCGAAGCGATCGGTCAGCTCTTCGATCATCGGGCCGGCAAAGTGAGAACCCTGCGTGCCGACGCCGTGGACGATAGCAACAGCAATTTTCTTGGACATTGCTTACTCCGTTGGATATCAAGTCTCGGCCTATATGCTCAATCCTTCCAGCATTCTCCGGGCAGCAGGTTTTGAGCACAAGCGCGGCCTGCGGTGTGCGCAATCCGCAGTCGCCGCTGGACACGTAGGGGCGCCGGCGCTTTGATGGAGGCGATCATGAATCGTTGGGTGACGAGTGCGGTAGTGATATTGAGCGTCGGCCTGATCGGCAGTTCGGCGTGTGTGCAGGCTGCGGATCCGACGACGACGGCCGCCGAAGCGGCAGCCAGGAAGGTAGACATGAGCGCATACAAGAAGCCGTCCGCCGAAGAGCTCCAGAAAACCCTCACGCCGCTGCAATACGATGTGACTCAGAAGGATGCGACCGAGCGCCCCTTCGACAACCAGTACTGGGACAACAAGAAGGCCGGCATCTACGTCGACGTGGTCTCTGGCGAGCCTCTGTTCAGCTCTACACACAAATACAAGTCGAGTACGGGATGGCCCTCGTTCTGGCAGCCCCTGGTCAGCGACAACATCACCGCGAAGAGCGATTCCAAGCTCTTCGTTCGGCGTACGGAAATCCGTTCCAAACACGGCGATTCACACCTGGGCCACGTCTTCGACGACGGTCCCGAACCGACCGGTAAGCGCTACTGTATGAACTCGGCCGCTCTGCGCTTCGTGCCGCTCGAAGATATGGAGAAGGAAGGTTACGGTGAGTTCCTCGCGTTGTTCGCCGAGGTCGATGCGGGCGAGAAGAAGAAGGCCGGCAAGTAGGCCTCGCTGCTCAGCGCACAGCGAGCACTTTAGGAGGGTATTCAATTGTGGTGACGGCGTTGACGCCGGACCGCCGAATGGGGGGTCGCTTGCCCCGGGCACGGGAACACGGTGATCTTGCTGACGAGGGCTCAATTGTGACCACTGTTGCTTCCAAGATGTTTGGTGCCGGCCTGCTCGTGCTCATCGCCGCGCTGGCCGCCGCTCCTGTGGCGCGCGCCGCCGACTACTGGGTAGCGCCCGGCGGTAGCGATGCCGATGCCGGCGGCGCACCGGCGCAGGCCTGGGCAACGCTCGTGCACGCAGCCGGTCAGGTGGCGGCCGGAGATACGGTTCACGTGCAGGCGGGTGCTTACGGCGGGTTCTATCTGGACAGCTCGGGCGCGCCGGGTGCGCCGATCACCTTCGTCGCCGAGGGCGGGCCGGTATCGATCAGCTCGGACAACCCCGTTACTCCCGACGGCTTCAACATCGAAGGCGCCGACTACATCGTCATCGACGGCTTCACCGTCAACGCTCGCACGCGCGCCGGCATCCGCGCAGCGCTCTCCAATTTCGTCACCATCCGCAACTGCTCGACGGGCAACAATGGCCGCTGGGGCATATTTACGGGCTTCACCGACGATCTCGTGGTCGAGAACAACGAAGCCTACGGCTCGGTCGACGAGCACGGAATCTACGTCTCCAACTCCTCGGATCGCGCGATCATCCGCGACAACGTCGTTCACGACAACAACGGCAACGGCATTCACCTGAACGGTGACGCCAGCCAGGGCGGGGACGGTCTGATCAGTAATGTTCTCATCGAGCGCAACGTCATCTACGGCAACGGCCGGGCAGGCGGCTCGGGCATCAACTGCGACGGCGTGACTGACAGCGTAATCCGCAACAACCTGCTATATGACAACCACGCCAGCGGCATCAGCCTGTATCACATCGATGCAGCGGCCGGTGCCAGCGGCAACCTGGTGGTCAACAACACGATTCACAATGCAGCCGACGCGCGCTGGTGCATCAACATCAACAGCGGCTCGACGGGCAACACCGTCGCCAACAACATTCTCTACAACGAGCACCCGTTTCGCGGCACCATTACCATCGACTCCTCCAGTCGCAGCGGTTTCAGTGCGAACTTCAACAGCGGCATGGATCGCTACAGCATTGACGGCGACGCCACGGTGATCGGCCTGACCGCGTGGCAGGCGCAGGGCTATGGCGCTTCGTCCTTTGCCGCCGCACCAGCCGAACTCTTCGTGTCGCCGGGCTTCGACTACCACCTTCTCGCGTCCGGCCCGGCGGTCGACGCCGGCACTTCGATAGGAGCCCCCGCCGATGACCTCGACGGTGGGGTGCGGCCGGTAGGCGCCGGTGTCGACCTCGGCAGCTATGAGATGCAACTGCTCGAGTGCGGCGACGGCGGTGCCGACCCCGGTGAGCAGTGCGGTGAGCCCGGCCTGTCGTGCAGCGACCCCTGCACGGGCTGCGTGCAGTGTGTTTGTGCGTTGACGCCGCCTGTATGCGGCGACGGCTTGCTATGCGGCGGCGAGCAGTGCGAGTCGGACGGCGACTGCGGCCCGGCGCAGGTCTGCACGGGCTGCGCCTGCGTCAACCCGTCGGTTTGCAACAGCGGAATCACCATCGAGAGGCCGAAGCTGAAGCTGCGCGCAAACAGCGCGCGCCTATCCTTCAAGGGCCGGCTGGTGATTCCGCAACCGTGGACCGGAATAGATCCGGCGAACTTCGGAATCCGCTTCGTGATCGACCACGCAGTCGAGGCCGGGGTCATCGACGTCTCGGTTCCCGGCGGCGCGCTCTGGAAGGTGAACGGCGCCGGCAGCAAGTGGAGCTACAGAGATCGCGATCTGCTCGTCGCCGGTATCAAGAAAGTGAGCGTACGCGATCGTTCGTCAAAGACGCCGGGCGAGCTGGCCTTCGCGATCAAGGGCCTGGCCTTGCCCGGCCCTATCCCCACGGCCGACGCTGTGCGCGCGGCGGTAGTGTTGGGGGATGCAGCCGAGTGCGGCGCGCTGCAATTCAACTCGCCCGGCGGCTCCAAGCCGCGCTGCAAGGGCGACGCGTCGCGCATGACCTGCAACTGAGTCTCGAATCTCTGAAGCTAGGAGGCCTATCATGCTTACGCGAATTGACCGCATTCAAACCGTCGTCAGCGATCGCGCGTCCGTAGCCGAACGCTACCGGCTTCCGCC
>CAZKLE010000193.1:0-4361 GCA_964553415.1 uncultured Myxococcales bacterium | reverse complement strand
AGTTTGTCCGTACCGCGATCGTACCGTGACGACGTTATTGTCGTGGATGCCGTAATCCTCGGCATCCCGGGGGTTGATCAGCAGCTCGTCGCTGTCGAGAAGTTCGATGTCGGGAGTACGCCTGGTCATGGAGCCGCAGTTGTAGTGCTCGAGCCTGCGGCCGGTAGTAAGGATGAAAGGATACTCGCCGATGTCGTCACCCTGCAGTTCCGGCGTCTCTGAAAAGTCCGTAAAAACGAACTTGCCCTTACCTCGCTTGAATTGATGCGTGTGTAATATCTTCGTGTCGCTCCCATCCAGGCTCACCGGCCATTGCTTGCCGTTATCCCCGAGCGTCTCCCACTTCACCCCCGCAAAGAACGGCACGACTTTGGAAATTTCTTCGAGTTGCGTCGCGGGGTCGTAACCCGCTTGCGGGTAGCCCATGCGATTCATGATATCGACGACAATCTGACCATCCGGCCGTGTGCCTTGCAGCGGCGGCAGCACTTGATTGACCCGCTGTATACGCCGCTCGCCGTTGGTAAAGGTACCGCTCTTTTCAAGATGCGAGGACGCCGGCAGTACCACGTCGGCAGCGGCGGCTGTTTCCGTCATGAATATTTCCTGTACGACCAAGAACTCGAGCTTTTTGAGCGAGCTCCAAACATGGGCGCTATCGGGGTCGGTTTGCAGAATGTCTTCGCCCATAATCCACAAGGCCTTGAGCGTGCCCTGCCCCGCCGCATTGATCATTTCGGGCGTAGTGAGCCCCGGTTCGGCAGGCACCGGCCGCCCGTAGTAGCGCGCATAGTGCTCGCGCGCTGAAGCATCGGATACGTCCAGGTAGCCTGCCCCCAGGTTGGGCTGCGCACCCATGTCGGCGGCGCCCTGCACGTTGTTTTGCCCGCGCAGCGGATTCACGCCGACACCCGGACGGCCGATATTCCCTGTCATCATTGCAATCGCCGACAAGAGCATGACACCGCGACTGCCCTGATAGTGTTCCGTGAGTCCCAAACCGTGGAACGCCATGGCGCACTCGGCGCGGCCGTAGATTTGGGCGGCCTGCCGTAGCAGATCGCGATCAACGCCCGTGACTTTCTCCAGTCGATCTATATCGAGCTTCAACGCCGAACGCCGGAAATCTTGGAATCCTTCCGTACGGGCCGCGACGAACTCTTCGTCGACGAGACCCTCTTCGATGAGATAACGGGCGAACATACCCAGAACAGCGACGTTCGTTCCCGGTCGCAGTTGTAGATGCACAGCAGCGTAGCGCGTGAGTTCGATGCGCCGGGGGTCGATGACGATGAGCGGTATGCCTTTGATAGCCCGTTGGCGGATTTTCGCACCCGTAACCGGATGGGCATCGGTAACGTTGGCACCGACGACCATCAAACAGTCGGACTCCGCGATTTCGTCGATGGAATTCGTCGCCGCTCCGGTGCCGAAGCTTCGGCGCATGCCGAAGGCGGTGGGTGCATGGCATACACGCGCACAACCGTCGATGTTGTTGGTGCCGATTACCACCCGCATGAACTTCTGCATCAGGTAGTTCTCTTCGTTGGTACAACGCGACGATGAGATTCCGGCGATCGCCTGCGGCCCGTGTGCCTGCTTGATTTCACCTAGCCGGCACGCGATGTAATCGATCGCCTTCTCCCAACTCACTTCTTCGAGTTCGCCGTTGCGCCGGATCAAAGGCGTTCGCAAACGGTCGGGATGAGAGTTGTAAGCGAAGGCGTAGCGGCCCTTCACGCAGGCGTGGCCATGATTCACCTCCGCATCGGCAACCGCATCGACAGCATGGACTCCCCCGTTCCTTGTCAGCACGTCCAAGTTACAGCCCACACCGCAATAGGTGCAGACCGTACGCACCCGCTTGTCTCCGATGAAGGTTTTCGTCCGGTAACGGTCGCTCAAGGCGTTGGTCGGGCAGGCCGATACGCAGCGTCCGCACGACACACATTCGGAATCCATGAAACTTTGATCCAACGACGCGATTACCCGCGAGCGATGGCCACGACCGTGCATGGACAGCACAAATTCGCCCTGCACTTCGTCACAGGCGCGAATACAGCGATAACAATAAACGCACTGCGCCGGATCGAAATGGATGTAGGGGTGACTGTCGTCCGGTTTCGAAACCTGCCTGTCTTGTGGAAACCGCGAGTCGAGCGGAGCGAATCGCTGTATGAGCGCTTGAAACGGAGTCGTCCTTTCGCCGGGGCGCGGCTGCACAGCTTCGGCCGGGTAATCGCTCAACAGCAGTTCCATGATGGTTCGGCGTAGTTTTTGAACGCGCGGTGAGTTCGGAAAGATATGCTGACCGGCTGCAACCCGTGTGTGGCAGGATGCCTCGACCCGACGCGGACCCTCCACGGTCTGCGCTATCTCGACGCTGCACAGGCGGCACGACCCGAAGGGCTCTAGCGCGTCATCCTGACAGAGCGTGGGAATCGCGTCGCGCCCTAAGCAGCGAGTCACGAACCGGTAGACGCTTTCGCCGTCATGCCAGGCATAGGCTTGCCCGTCGATGAAAGCGCGATGGTCGCTCATTGCCCGTTCACCGAAGCAAAATAATCGGCCAACTCGCCGGGGAAATAGTCGATGATATTGCGTACTGGAAGGGGAAGTCCGCCGCCGAGGCCGCAAAGAGATCCGAACTCCAGCACCTCGAGTAGATCGTTGAACGCGGCGGTGTTGAGCGGCTTTTCAATCGAGGCTGCGTTTAATAAACGAGAACCTTTTTCGGTCCCTAATCGGCAGGGAAGACATTTTCCGCAAGATTCATCGGCCATGTAAGAAAAGAGATGGCGCAGGAAGTCGATCATCGGGAACTCCTCGGGAATCGCGATCATGCCTGCATGCCCCAAGCGGAAGCCCTCCCGTTCGAAGGACTCGAAGCTGAGCGACAACGCGCCGATTTTCTCCATAGGCACGACTGCGCCCAAAGGACCGCCGATCTGCAGCGCCTTGGTCGCACGTCGAAAGCCGGCACCGTAGTCGTAGATGACCTTCCTCAGGGGCGTTCCCATGTCGACTTCATGAACACCCGGATTATTGAAGCCGTTGTCCAGCGATATTAATTTGCTGCCGCTGCTCAGCTCCGTGCCGATCGCGGCAAACGCACCGCCGCCGTTCTGCAGAATCCAAGGCACGGCGGCAAAGGTTTCTACGTTGCTCACCAGCGTCGGCATCCCGAACAGCCCCGCTTGGGCCGGATAAGGGGGCCGCACGCGCACTTCCGGTCGCAGGCCTTCTATAGAATTGAGCAAGGCGCTTTCCTCGCCGCATATGTAGGAACCGGCCCCGCGCACGACACGAAAACGAAAGCCGCTTCGCTCGAAAGCGGCCGTTCGTTCAAAAGCGCTGATGGCTTCGCGTACCCGCGTAATCGCCGCCGGGTACTCGGCACGGATGTAGACAACGCCGGTGTCTGCTCCCAGCACATGCCCCGCCGCCAACATGCCGGCGAGCACTCGCCGCGGCTGCCGCTCCAACAGGTAACGGTCAGAAAACGCCCCCGGGTCGCCCTCGTCCCCGTTGCACACGACATACTTTCGCTCAGCTTGCGATCGTACGCACGAGGCAAGCTTGTCGGCGAATGGGAAACCGGCACCGCCGCGGCCTCTCAGTTTCGAGCTCGCGAGTTCGTGGCTGATCCTCTCCGGATCGGACAAAGCTTTCGTGTAGAAACGATCTAGGTCTGGAACATCATCGCAGAAAACGCTGTGCGGTGCCTCTAGGTAGAGAGGAAGAACATCGTCCCTTTCCTTGCCGGGGCCATGCTCGGCGTCATACGTACGATCTCCTTGCCAGTAACTGCCGCCACTATAGCAACGTCCGAGACAGACGGCTTCACCTATCTCGTCCTCACCGACCCTCCCGGCAAGTTCGGCTCGGGCGGCCCCGGTCCTGCCCGACAACATGCAGGAAGTACCGCTACAGATGTAGCCGCGCTTGCCGCGGTTATCAGCTCTGAGGAAGTCGTAGAAAGACGAGGTCCCCAGTAAACTCGCCGGGGAAACCAAACGCTCATGGGCCAAGGCCTGGAGCTGTTCATCGGAAGGGCTACCGTCAGCTTCCGCAGCTTCGCTCAGCGCTTCAAACAGGGTCTCGTCGTCGATCTGTCGGGCGCTGAGGGCACGAAGATTCTTGGACATGGGCTGTTAAATCCCCTAAGCATTCCTCACCATTACGCAAGTTAAAGAACAGACAATACTGGATACCGAACGGCGGACACCGATAGCGGTCCTCAGCCTGAATCCTGCCGTAGACATGACCTACGAGGTGCCCCGGCTGATTGCCGATCAGAAGACGCGCGCCATAGCCACTCGTTTCGATCCCGGCGGCAACGGCATCAACGTCGGCCGAAC
>CAZKLE010000192.1:0-4368 GCA_964553415.1 uncultured Myxococcales bacterium | reverse complement strand
GGTAGGGAGCGCGCAGGAAAGCCTCGCGCCAGGCTCCGGCGGCGCCGCCGTGGGCGGCATCGGCTTCGCTCTTGGTGCGCCCGACGCCCTCGGGTACCAAGCCGCCGTGATCACGGCAACACTGCAGGGCCGCACTCATCCAGGCGTCGGGTTCATGGTGCGCGGATTCGAAGCCGAGGAGTAAGAGAGCGTAACGCCCGTCACCGGCGCCGCTGTTGGCGGCTTCGCCCGCGTCGAGCAGGCGCAGGTTCGAAGGGTACAATCCCGCCTGGCCGATTCCACGGACGGCGTCGGCGGCGGCAGCAAAATCCTCGAACTTGATCGACGCCGACGCGCGAAAGCGCGGACGGTCCTGCAGGCGCATCCATGCTTCGGTGATGACGCCGAGGGTCCCTTCCGAACCGATAAACATGCGGTCGGGGCTCGGGCCGGCACCCGACCCGGGAAGGCGCCGTGTTTGCAGTACTCCCGCAGGGGTTACGACGCGAAGCGATTCGACGAAGTCGTCGATGTGGGTATACAACGTCGCGTAGTGACCGCCCGAACGAGTGGCGATCCAGCCGCCGAGAGTCGAGAACTCGAAGGATTGCGGGAAATGCCTCAGCGTGAGGCCTTGCGGCCGTAGTTTGGCTTCCAGGGCAGGGCCGAAAATGCCGGCTTGGATCCGCGCTGCCCGTGAGCGACGGTCGATTTCGATCACGCGATCGAGTTTGCCAAGGTCGAGAGAGACGGCGGCGCGGTAGTCTCCGTCGAAGCGCGCCTCGACACCGCCGCACACGCTTGAGCCGCCGCCGTAAGGGATGACGGCGATATGGCTTGCTCCCGCCCAGTCGAGAATCGCGGTGATGTCGGCTTCGTTGCGTGGAAAAGCCACGAGATCGGGGGCCGGGGAAAAATCGCAGCGCAAACCGTGTACGACATCACGAAATGCCTTGCCATAGGTATGACCGGCGCGATCGAAGGCACGCGCGGAAAAGATCTCCCGCAGGCTTTGCGGTGTGCGCGTGCGTGGGGCCGCGAGCTCGATCTCGGAAAGTTCCGGCGCCTTTTGCAGTTGCGGCGCTTCACGTTCGAAACGGGCGGCCAGAAGAGACGCTATGGCTTGTTGGTGCTCGCCGCTCGGTGCCTCCTCCTCGTAGCCCCAACCCCAAAATTTTCTCGTACGTGACACGCTTGCTCCCGCCATGGCTGGTAGAGCGAAACCCTTGTCCGTTCCGGCCGTGGAAACAACTTCGGCTGGGCTCTCGGCACCGGCGGCTGTCGCTGTTATAAGCAACGCTATGACACGCAGGGATGACTCCGCTTGCCGACGCCGCCTTGCGAAGAGACGGTTCTGTCTCTGCGCGGCGCTGCTGTCGGCGCTTCTGCAGGCCTGCGCGGCTCCGCGCTTGCCGGTTTCGCCGATACCGGCGACGGCTGATCCTCAAAACGAAATCGTCAAGCTCTCGGCGGAAATTGATCACGCCCGTGCCGAAAGCCTCAATGTCCTATCGCCGGGCCGGTTCTCCGAGGCGGCGGCCTCGTTGGCGAAAGCGCGCACTCTACACGGCCGCAAAGCCGGAGCCGCCGACGTACTGGCAGCGGTGGCCGAAGGCCACGCGGAACTCGATAAAGGTTTTGATGTCGCCGACCTCAGCGGCGAAGTTCTCGGGCCCGCCCTTGCCGCCCGTGCTGCCGCCCGTGCTGCCGGAGCGACGGCATACGAAGATGCCTACGCTCGCGCGGAAAAGGCGTTGATCAGCCTGACGCGATCCGTGGAAGCCGGTAAGACCGACGAGGCCAAGAAGGGCCAGGAGGAGGTTGCCAAGGAGTTTCGCGTCCTCGAACTGTGCGCGATCAAAGAGACGACGCTTCGTAGCGTGAGGAAGGTGATGGCACAAGCTCGTGCCGACGGCGCTGTGCGCTACGCGCCGAGGATGCTTGCGGCAACGGAAAGAAAGGTCGCCTCCGTTGAAGCGTTTATCGCCGCGCAACCACATGCGCGTAGCGAAATGAATGCGCACGCGGGCGAGGCCCTGCTTGCTGCGCGACGGCTCGCGGCCCTGACGCACCGTGCTCGCGAAATCGGTGTCGACGGGCCCGAAGACTCGGCGGTTAAAGAAGACCGGCTGCTTGCGGCGCTTAGCGAGGCTCTCAAGCTGCCCGAGTCGAGGGATCGTAGTTTCGAGCAGCGCCGCACGAGCATCGTTGACGCGGTCGGGCGCCTTGCCGCCGATCGCGATTACCTGGTCGGGCAGAACCGCCAGCTGCGCGCGGAAGTTGCCCAAGCGAAAGTCGACCGAACTCGTATCGAGGGGCAAAGCGCGGAAGAACGCGCGCGCTTGCAGCAACTCGAAGCCGAGCGACGTTTTCGCCGGCTCTACGACGAAGTGAGCGGTTACTTCCAGCCCGGTGAAGCACAGGTTTACAAGCAGGCCGATCGTTTGGTGATTCGTCTGCACGGTCTGAAATTCCCCGTCGGCACCGCCGCGCTCACCCCCGACGGCTACGCGATGCTCTCCAAGGTGCAGAAGGCGATACGCGCGTTCGGTGATCCGAATGTAATTGTCGAAGGTCATACCGACGATACCGGTCCTTCGGCGCTGAACGACCAGCTGTCTCAGCGGCGTGCTGATGCCGTACGCGACTATCTGGTTTCCAACAACGTGTTGCCCGGCGGACGCATCCGCGCTGTCGGCAAGGGGTTTTCCGAACCGGTCGCTTCCAACAAGAGTGCTAAGGGGCGTGCGTTGAATCGCCGCATCGACGTCATCATCGAACCGCTCGGCCCGCCGGCGGCCGGCGAGGATCAGGCGATGCCGCGATGACCGTGCCTGGTGTGAGCGTTCTCATGCCGGTGCGCGACGCCGCCCGGTGGCTACGGGAGACCGTTGCGTCGTTGTTCGCGCAGACCGAGACTTGCTGGGAACTGATCGCCGTTGATGATGGCAGCGGTGATGGAAGTCTCGATCTCCTCACAGTCTTGGCCGCGCACGACGAACGGATCCGTGTGTTTGCGACTGGTGCTGAGCGCCGAGGCATCGTCTCGGCCTTGAACCTCGGTCTCGACGAGGTGCGTGCGCCGTTGGTGGCGCGGATGGATGCCGACGATCGCATGCATCCACGGCGGCTCGAAGTTCAGAGCCAAGCCCTCGACGACGACCCGGGGTTGTTCGCAACCACCTGCCGGGTGCAAGCGTTTCCCAAGCAATCGCTGGGTGAGGGAATGCGGCGGTATCTCGACTGGCAGAACTCCCTTGTGGAACCCGAAGATCTTGCCCGTGAGCGTTTCATCGAATCGCCGTTGCTGCACCCGACGGCAATGATGAGGACGCCTGCGCTGCGCGAGCAACTCGGTGGGTGGAACGATGCCGGTTGGCCGGAGGACTGGGATCTGTTTTTGCGCGCTTTTGAACTGGGTATGCGATTCCGCCGTGTGCCGCGCTCTCTGTATCGTTGGCGCCTGCACGCCGGGCAGGCAACCCGTTGTGATTCTCGTTATGACGAGGCTGCGTTTCGCCGGGCTCGTGCCCACTATTTGGCGCGGCACATGAGCATGCATGCCGACGGCCGTGAAACCTGGATTCTCGGGGCCGGGCCGGTCGGCAAGAAGCTCGGCAAGGCCTTGGCGCGGGAGGGTGCGGCCGTGGGCGGTTTCGCCGACATTGATGCGAAAAAAATAGGCGGCCATGTCCGCGACGGCGACAAGATCTGGCCCGTCATCGACACAGCTGCACTCGAGCAGATGCGCAGCCGGGTTCTCGCGATTGCGTCGGTCGGGACGCGTGGGGCGCGGGACGAAATCCGAGGCCGGCTGCGTAGCTGGGGCTGGTTGGAAGGCGAAGATTTTCTGGCTGCAGCTTGAAAATCCAACGAGGTCGGTGCAACTGCGAGGGTCAGAGCTCCTGTCAGCGGGAAAGTTACCATAGGAAGACCGGCGGTACAGCGAAAGGAGAGTAACGCAACGATGAGCATGCAGAATACCCCCCTGTTGATGTCGCGCCTGATGGATCGCGGCGCTTGGGTGCATCCCGACGGAGAAATCGTCACCAAGAGCAGCGATGGTGTCGAACGGCGTAGCTATGCGGAAATGCAGGCTCGCGCTTGCCGGCTGGCCAACGCGTTGCGCGAACGTGGTATCGTCGAAGGCGATCGGGTGGCGACCTTTATGTGGAACGGCCAGCGTCATCTCGAGCTCTACCACGCAGTACCGTCCATGGGTGCGGTGCTGCACACCTTGAACATCCGCCTTGCCCCGCGCGACCTCGAGTACATCATTAACCACGCATCGGATCGTGTGATCTTTGTCGATGCCGATGTCGCCCGCCTGCTCGCGCCGCTCATGGGCAATATGCCGACGGTCGAGAACTTTATCGTTTGTACGGAAGA
>CAZKLE010000191.1:0-4376 GCA_964553415.1 uncultured Myxococcales bacterium | reverse complement strand
GAAAACCTGCCCAAGGCCCACAAGAACGGCGAAGATCTGCCGGCGCGTAGTGCCATGTCGCTGGCAAGCTTTTACGCGGGGATGGCCTTCTCACGGACCAGCGTCGGCTACGTTCACGCCATAGCCCACAACTTGGGCGCAACCTATGGGACCCCGCACGGCTGGGCCAACGCCCTGGTGCTGCCGCACGTACTCGAGTTCTCGGCCGAGCCCGCGTGCAAGCGGCTTGCGCAGCTCGCCGACATCGTCGGCATCACCGGTGCGACCGACACCGACAAAGCCCGGCGCTTCATCGATGCCGTGCGTGAACTGAAAGAAAGCGTCGGGATTCCACCCGCCCTGCCCGACTTGAAGCAACGCGACATCCCCTCGATCGCCAAGCGGGCGCTATCGGAAGCGTGGGCGAACTATCCCGTGCCACGCTATATGAACCAGCAACAAGCCGAGGGCTTGATCGCAAAACTGCTGGCGTAGGACCGAGCGGTGACCGAGATCAAAACTCGAAGGGTCCGGCCACGGTTCCGGTCACAAGCGGAGACTGCTCATCACGCTGAAGCCAAAATAGATCCTTGAGTGGGTAATCGAGAACTCGAGCAATGGCGATCGCATCGATCAGCTTCGGGTTACCGCGTCCTCTCGCGAGTTTACAGACCGACTGATAGGACAGCCCCGCCAGTTCCGCCAACTCGATCCTGCTGAGTTCTGCGTCAGCAAGAATCTCAGCGATTCGGTTGTACACGATACCCATAGCCTGCCATTTGACGACGATACGTGCATAGTACGAGCATACCGCACTCAGATCGAGGGCATGCACAAGACGAAGCGCGTCTCCGATCGTGGGATCCACGCGGCGATCCATCCGCTGCAACTTTTATCTCGGCTCCCCGCAGGTGATCAGCGATGCCTCCGGCGCGGTGGTCGAGTACGTCCGCTACCAGACCTACGGAGCCGTTCGCACCCCGTCTCCACCAACCTGACCCCTACGGTCTAAGGGATAGTGAACCAGCGCGTTTTCGAAAGAACCGGTGGTGAGTTGCGCGTAGGAGATGGCGGCGGACGCCCGGTCGTTTTTTCTCCTAGTCTGTCGACGCCGCGCTCGAGTTATCGGCAAAGGCCTCGGCGAAAGCGTCGAGTTCCGTCGTTGTCATACCGAGCCCGGCGCCGACCTGACGCCAAGTTGTAGCCGCCGCGCCGACTTGGGCTATGATGGCTTCGGCCTGGTCCGATTTGATGCGGAAATAGGCCGCCACCGAGCGCAATGCATCGAGGGATGCCTCGGGGCCGGTGTCATACGAGATCCAGGTTTTCAATTCCCTGATCCGATCAGGAAAGGGGTTAACATCGAAGGCCGGGGCAAGGCGCCACTGACCGTGGCCGACGTGCAGGAATCCATGGTTGTGCAGGTGGTCGTCGACATTGTTGATACAGATCGAGAAAGCGATACGGCGCCATAGCTCTTCGATATCTGCCTGGGCGTCGGCGCCGTGGATGCGTAGGGCATCAACGATCTCGGTGTAGGTGTGCTCGTTGGGGTCGTTGCGCTCGGCACCGAGCAGGGTCGCGGCTGAGAGGTAGGGAACGCGACCGCCATCGTCTCGGCGGTCGAAACGGCGGATCACTGCTACCGGCAGGCCATCGCTGTCGACCAAACGGGATTCGGCGGCCCGAATCCCGGCACGCCGCGCCAGGTGCAGCGCCATGACCTCACCCTTGGTGACAGCACGCTCGTCGGCCACGCTGGGGAACTTGCCGATCGCGAGATGACCATCGCCATCGCGCAAGGAGCACTTCGGGCGCAAGCCGCCGAGGGAGGTGCCGCGACCGCGCAGGTAGGCCAGATCCTGGGCGGTCTCCGTGCTCATCTCGACTGCCCGTGAGGCGGCTAAGAGTTGGTGTAGCTCGAGCAGAGGAGGAGCGCGACGCTCGCCAGCCTCGGGACATCCTTGGAACTGCCCCATTTCGTCGCGCAAGCGTAGGGCGCCTACCCGGCTCTCGTCATCGACTGCCAGCAAGAAATCCAACTCGCCTAGTACACTTGACGCCGCGACCTTTCCCTTCGCCCGTGCCGCTTCGCGGCGCCTGGCGTGATCGCGTAGAATTACCCGTCGGGCCCAACCATCGGGTTCGCTATCGGCGATGGCACCGTGGAACAGCGACCCCTCGCCATGACGGGCGTGAAATTGGAAGCCGCTCACCAGCGGCAGGGCGGGATCGATGGCGAAGCGGTGTTCGTGCGCCAACCATTGGGGTGTATAGGCGAAGGCGGCGTTCTCGCGCCGGCCTTGCCGCTCATAGCGCAACTCGCCGACGGCCCGCGCCGCATTTCCCACGCAAACCTGGATCGTCCGCTTCATGATGTGCCCTTTTTGCGGGGCGGGGTCACTCGCTTGGGCAGGTGCTCGACCTCCAGCAGAAGGCCCTGTTCGTCGTTGCGCTGGTCGATGAGGTCTGCCAACGGTGCACCGAAGCCGAGAACGAAGAGGGCCTGGGCATAGGCCCCCATGGATACCGTTGGATCGCCCTTTTCCATGCGCTGCCAGGTTGCCTTGGAAACTCCCAGGCGCTCAGTCATCATGGCCACAGTCAGACGTCGTTTGCGTCGGGCGATAGACAGATCGGCCCCGAACTTGGTCAGCGAACGCCGAACCTGGAGCGGCAGAATGTCGACGACTGATGATCGCATTGGTGTATTATATATAAGCCATAGCAGCTTTCAAGAGCTTATATATGATTTCTTGTTTGGTCCGGCACAAGCGATGCGTCCGGCGGAATCAGCGGAGCCGTGATCGCAGGCGCAGGACTTTTGCCGGTTTGAGATCGTCGGTCGGTCAGCCGCGCTGATTGCCGTCATGCTGGTCGTCTCGTTCGTCGGCATCATAGAAGTGAGCCTGGGCGTGCTCGCCGGTTACGTCGCCGCTCGCATCATCGTGCTTCATTCTGTGCCGATGGTCACGGGCTGGTTGTTAGGCTTCGTCTTTCGTTGTTCGCACTGATACTCTCCGCCTCGGTGGCTTTACCACCCGCGTTTGCCGGACAGCGCGAAAACGTCGAGCTTCCCCTGCAGGCCGATCTCATGAGCCGAGCCGACGTCCACGAACTCGCTCGCTACAGAAAGTAACACTCATGCCACGACCGCGCCTTGCGCGAAACGTTATCGCCCTCGGTTTCGTAAGTCTGCTGACCGACGCCGGCACCGAAATCGTCTATCCCCTCCTGCCTCTGTTTCTCACCACGCTGGGGGCCACGCCGTTGTTCATCGGTCTGGTCGAGGGAACGGCGGAGGCAACGGCGAGTCTTTTGAAAGTCGTGACGGGCTGGGTTTCCGATCGCCTGGGCAAACGAAAAGCTCTGGTGCTCACCGGATACGGCATCTCAAGCGCCACACGTCCGTTGATGGCGTTGGCGTTCTGGCCCTGGCACGTACTCGCCGTCCGCTTTCTCGACCGGGTCGGCAAGGGAATCCGCACCGCGCCCCGCGACGCACTGCTGGCTGCCTCGACCGACGCGCGTATCCGCGGCCGTGCTTTCGGATTTCACCGTGCCATGGATCACGCCGGTGCGGTGGTCGGCCCGCTCATTGCCTTCGTGTTGCTGAACACTCTGCTCGCCGACCCCGAGCAGGCGAGCGCCGCGACCTACCGCTTGGTCTTCTGGGCGGCCGTGCTGCCGGCGGTGCTGGCGGTGGGCACCCTGCTGATTTTCGTTCGTGAGATCCCCACGCCTCGTACGGCAACGCAAGCGCCCCTGCGACTGTCGCTCGCGCCTTTCGACACGAGTTTTCGAAGATTTCTCGCCGTCGTCGTCTTGTTCACTCTCGGCAACTCCTCGGATGCGTTTCTACTGTTGCGCGCCAGCCAAACGGGAATCCACGTAGCCTACATCCCCATCCTGTGGGCCGTCTTGCATCTGGTGAAAAGTGTCAGCTCCGTGCCGGGCGGCGCTTGGTCGGATCGGGTCGGACGTAAGAAAGCGCTCGCGCTCGGATGGATGGTCTACGCTCTCATCTATGCCGGCTTCGGCTTCGCGAACGCCGCTTGGCAGATGTGGACGCTTTTCGCCCTGTACGGCCTCTATTTCGGCCTGACCGAAGGCGCGGAGAAAGCCTTCATCGCCGACCTCGTAGCCGGACACGCACGCGCGACCGCCTACGGCCTGCACGGCTTCGCGGTCGGTATCGTCGCGTTGCCATCCAGCCTTCTGATGGGCCTGTTGTGGACGGCCTACTCTCCGCAAGTAGCGTTCCTGTTCGGCAGCGGGCTGGCACTGACAGCTGTAGCGTTGCTCGGCAGTGTGCGTGTCGGATCAACAAACGCGTGACGCGCGAGTCCGCCGACGGCCGCGCTTAGAGCCGATACGCGCCGCCAACGACCTCGCCC
>CAZKLE010000190.1:0-4418 GCA_964553415.1 uncultured Myxococcales bacterium | reverse complement strand
CTCCTCAGGTGACTGGACATCCGTCCGGTCAACCAGGGTAAGCGCGTGTAACGCGGACTGTTTTCGTTCCCGCGTAGGTTTGGCGTGCGCTTTGCATTCGACACGGGCGAACCCTTCGACCGGGACGGTACGGTACGAATATGCAGGCAAGAAACTCCATCCTCAGCGCGATCATAGCCGGCGTGTTGCTACTCACCGCCGTACCGGTCTCGGCGCAACAGTCGTGTACGGTGACGTTCTTTCTCGACGATGCGGTACAGACGGGAGCCCTGTCTTTCGACGTCGGCTACGATGCCGCGAGAACCGTGTTTACGGGTACGGGCAGTCAGGTGTCGTGCACGGGGTTGGTTCCTGATTCGTTGCCGACGTTCTTTGACGACGAGGCCGCGAGCACCCTCACGGTGGCGACGCTCGGGTTCCCCGTTCCGTTCAACGGGCCGCGTGCATTGGCCACCTGCGACATCGATGCGTTCACGGCTCCGACACCGGCCGACTTCAACATCCTGGTTACCGACGCCTCCGACGGTCTCGGCGTGCCGCTCAGTCCTCTCCCGTCGGTGTCGGTCTCTGGTATCAACTGCAGCGGTACGACCACGACGAGCACGACCTCGACTACCACCACGACCACACTTTTTGGCAGTTCGACCACTTCCACCACCCTGGGTGGTACTCTATGCGACGTTACCTATCGTCTGTTCAACTTCGTCACACTCGGCGCGCTCCAGTTCGATACCGACTACAGTGCGGTACCCGGTGAATTCGTCGGCGCGGGGACGGCGGTCGACTGCACGAGGCTCGTCAACGGTGTGCTGGCTTCGTTTTCCGATCAGGACGCGTCCCAAATGTTGACCGCCGGCTATATCTCCGGCTCGGGTTTCCAGGGGCCGACCGATCTTGCGGTCTGCTCGTTTCTCGCCGACACCCCCGGGCTCGTACCCGCCGATTTCCCGGTCACCGTGACCGATGCGAGCGATCCCGGTTCCAACCCCGTGAGCGCGTTCGTCATGGTGTCATCGGTGGACTGCGGGGGTGGAGCGACAACGACGACTTCGACGACGTCAACGACCTCGACGAGTACGAGTACGACGACGGTCCCGGTTTGCGGTGATGGCGTTCTCCAGGCGGGCGAAGAGTGTGACGATGGCGCGGCCAACTCCGATACGATCGCGGACGCCTGCCGTACGGACTGCCGCGCGGCCTATTGCGGAGACGGCGCGGTCGATAGTAGCGAAGAATGTGACGACGGACTCGCCAACAACGATGCCGACCCGGCCGCTGCATGTACGTCTACATGTACGCTGGCGGCCCTGTGCGGAGATGCCGACGCCAGCGGCATGATCAGCGCCGGCGATGCTTTGCGGGTGTTGCAGAAGGCGGTCGGCAACAACGTGACCTGTCCCATGCATCGCTGTGACGCGGACGGGAGCGGCATGCTGACGGCGAGCGATTCACAGAGAGTGTTGCAACGTGCGGTCGGACAGCCGTTGGCGCTCGACTGCACGCTCGGGCTGCGGGTGGTGGTGGACGATGCCGTGTCTCTGGGCTCGGTGCAGGTGACTGTGGACTACGCAGCGACGGGCGGAACATTTATCGGCTTGGGTCCCCAGGCCGAATGCACGAACCTGCTCGGACCCGGCGTCGCGGCTTCGTTCGACAACGATACGGCACAGGATCTGTTGTCGACAGCGGCGAATGCCGCCGGCGCCTTCAGCGGACCTGTCGAGTTGGCGGAATGCCGTTTTTTCAACAGTGGTACCGCGCTCGACCCCACTTCGTTCGTCGTGCAGGCCACCGGCGCCACCGATGGTTCCGGCAATCCGATCTCGCCGCCGAGCGTCAGTTTGCAGTACTGAAGTCGGTCCGATTTGCACCTCGCCTTGCCGGCGTGCAGGCTGGGCACGAGGTCGTCACAGTTCATGACTAGAGCGGGATTTTGGGCCATCGGGGGTGCGAAGCTGTCCTTTGGCAAAGACGGCAAGTGGTACGCAGACGGAGAGGTCATCGGTAACCGGCGTATCGCGGAATTGTTCTCCCAACATCTTCGCCGCGACGGGGAAGGCGGGTGGGTGATTGATATTGGTATCGACCGCCAGCCTTGCGAGGTCGAGGACACGCCGCTGGTGGTAACTTCCGTCGACGGTGACCCGGCTTCGGGAATCGTATTGTGCGTCAACGATGGTCGAAGCGACGCACTCGACCCGGCCACCCTGAGCGTGAGCGAAGAGAACGTGCTGTACTGTAAGCTCGATCGAGGCGAACGCGGCGTGATGGCCGCGCGCTTTCTACGACCGGCCTATTATCAACTGACCGCCCATATGGAGGAAGACGAACAGGGGCCGTTTTTCCGTTTCGGCGAATCGATCCTTCGTCTGCGGCCCGGTTCGGCCGTCGGTGGTTCGGGACGCTTGTGATGCGCATCGTGTTGCTCGAGCCCGAGATTCCGCAGAACACGGGCAGCATCGCCCGACTGGCTGCGGCGCTGCGCACGCCTCTCGATTTGATCGAGCCTCTCGGCTTCTCGCTGGAAGACCGTTACCTGAAACGTGCGGGGCTCGATTACTGGCCTTTGGTCGATCTGACCGTACATCGCGACTGGTCAACCTACCGTGCACGACAACACGCAGGTCGATTGATCGGGTTTTCCACCCGTGGAAGTCGTTCCTACACCGAATGCCGTTTCGAAAGCGAAGACCGATTGCTGTTCGGCAAGGAGACCAGGGGGCTGGGAGCCGCCATCCTGAGCGAACTTGGTGATTCCGTCTATACCATCCCGATGGTGGAACCGGGTGTGCGCAGCCTCAATCTATCAAACGCCGTCTCGATCGTCGTCTACGAAGCGCGCCGCCAGCTCGGGCTTGTATGAAAACTCAGAGTTCCTTGACGGCTGCCAGGACTTCGTCGACGTGTCCGTCGACTTTCACCTTACGCCACTCTTTGCGGAGCACGCCCTTGGGGTCGATGAGGAAGGTGCTGCGCTCGATGCCGAGAACCTTCCTGCCGTACATATTTTTTTCTTTGATCACGTCGTAGGCTTTGCATAGCTTTTCTTCGCGGTCCGAGAGCAGCTCGAAGGGGAAGCCCTGCTTTTCCTTGAAGCGTTCGTGCGACGCGAGCGAATCACGCGAGACGCCGATTACGACGGCGCCGGCCCGTTTGAACTTGGCGTAGGCATCGCGAAAGCCTTGGCCTTCCCGGGTGCATCCCGGTGTGCTGTCCTTCGGGTAAAAATACAGCACGATTTTCTTCCCTTTCAATGAAGAGAGCTTTACGGTTTGCTCGCCGGTTGCGGGCAGAGCAACGTCGGGGGCTTTTTTGCCAAGTGCGGTCGTCGCCATGGTCCATGCGTATGCACGGCGACGGTCGTCTTGTCAATTACAGCTTGGGCAGGCAATCTGGATCGGAACAGCTACGGCCTTCTGCAGAATCTGCAGGGCATCGGTGGCGGTAACGGTGCCGCTCGAATTGGTGTCGCATATGCACGGCAGACAGTCTACGGCGCCGACCGCCGCTTGAAGTGCGATGAATCCGTCGGTTGCCTTGATTCCGTCTCTGCCGTTGGCGTCACCGCAGCTCGGCGCCAAGGTGCTGGTCGTCGTGCTGGTGGTGTTCGTGGTCGTGGTGGTGCTCGTCGTCGAGGCCGTGGATTTGGCCAGATCCAACAGCCATACCGATCCCGCGGATGCGGCGCCGTTGTTATCGCCGGGGCTGCCCACCGCCATGCCGATGCCGCCGGCCCTCTGGATATTGGTGATGCGCGGGCAGCCTCCACCGCCGAATCCACTCGCGGGGCTCAACGTCCCCATGAAGGAACCGCCGAGCGAGCTGATCTTCTGTTGTGCGTGCACGCTGGCGTCGGCGTTCAAGAACAGCACCCAGAGAGCGCCGAAGTCGGAACCGCCGTCATCGTCTCCGGCGGCACCCACGGCCAGGTCGGTGACACCGTCGCCGTCGACGTCGCCCAAGGATGATGCGCAACTGCCGAAGTTGTCGCCACTCATCAGGACTCCGCCGAAACCGCCCTGGGTGGCGCTGATCTTACGATCGGACTTGACGCTGCCGTCCGAGTTGAGCAACAAAATCCAGGCCGCGCCCTGGTTGTTGCCGCCGTCGTCGTCGCCGGAGGCGCCGACGACCAATTCGGGGACGCCGTCACCATCGATATCGGGAAGAAGCGCGAGTGCGGAACCGAACTCGTCGTTGTCGTCGAGGACCCCGTTGAAACCGCCCGATAGGGCGCTGATCTTGCGTGTGGTCTTTACCGTACCGTTGGTATTCAGAAACAAGATGTAGACGGCGCCGCGGTTGAGTCCGCCGTCGTCATCACCGCCCGCACCGATGGCCAGATCGGGCACCGAGTCGCCGTCGAGATCACCGAGTCCGAGCGATGCCCCGACAACGAAATCGAAGGTGTCGAGCGT
>CAZKLE010000189.1:0-4424 GCA_964553415.1 uncultured Myxococcales bacterium | reverse complement strand
GCACCAAATCCCTCGCCAGCTCGGTTTGTACGCACCAAATCCCTCGCCAGCTCGGTTTGTACGCACCAAATCCCTCGCCAGCTCGGTTTGTACGCACCAAATCCCTCGCCAGCTCGGCATTTGGTCGGGGTGAGAGGATTTGAACCTCCGGCCCCTGCGACCCGAACGCAGTGCTCTACCAGGCTGAGCTACACCCCGAATCCGTACAACGGACAGTCCGCTCCCATAACACGGCGTCTGCGGAAAGCGAACTGAGCACTGTCATGTCGCTGCCGGGGCGCGTCCCCTATGCGCCGGACACGGACCCTGTCGCGGCTGTTTCAGCCTGTCGCGCGCATGGCCCGGATCGTGGCCGGGTAATCGGTGCTCCCGAAGATCGCCGAGCCCGCGACGATGACGTCGGCGCCGGCACTGAGCACGAGGCCTACGTTGTCGGGTTTGATGCCGCCGTCGACTTCGAGCAGGCACGGACTCGCCTGCCGCTGTTTCAAATCCGACAGCAAGCGCAGCTTGGGTACGGCTTCGTGCATAAACTTTTGCGCTCCGAAGCCCGGGTTGACGCTCATGACCAGGATCAGGGCTGCGCGATCGATGAACGGTGACACGGTCTCGACCTGTGTTGCGGGGTTGATGGCGACGCCGGCTTTGGCTCCGTGATCTTCGATGCGGGCGAACATGGCCTCGAGATCATCGACGACTTCCTGATGCACGGAGATGTAATCGGCACCGGCTTCGGCAAAGGCCTGTATGTAGCGCTCGGGTTCCTCGATCATCAGGTGCACGTCGAGGGGGATGTCGGTGGCGCGATCGAGAGCCCGAACGACGTCGGGCCCGAGCGTGAGGTTGGGTACGAAATGTCCGTCCATGACGTCTACATGGATCCAGTCGGCGCCGGCGCGTTCCACTGCCTGGACTTCATCGGCCAATCGGCCGAAATCGGCGGCCAACATGGAGGGAGCGATCAATGTCATGTCGGTTTCATACGGCAAAACCGAGGTGGGGCCAATTGGACGCGGCTCACGCGGTCGAAAAACCGACTTCTCCGTCTTTCAACGCCCGATTTTCTTCAGTCTCGCTGCGAAGAAGCCATCGGTGTCGTGGCTGTCCGGATAGGTTCTCAACCGGCCTTTCTCGTCGAGGACGGACGCTACGGCCGTATGGATGTCGCTCACGTCGGTGTCCTCGCGGAACTCCGTGTGTGCTGCGAGAAACCCTTCGACGACGGCGTCGTTCTCCGCCCTCGCGAGGCTGCAAGTGCAATACAGCAGCCGGCCGCCCGGCCGAACATGGGCCGCTGCGGTGCGTAGGATCGCTTGCTGCTTTTCCGCCATACGCTCAAGATCGCCGGGACGGCGGCGCCAACGTATTTCGGGATGCTGGCGCAGGGTTCCCAGCCCGGAGCAGGGGGCGTCAACGAGGACCGCGTCGAAGCTTTGGTCGGCGGCCAACTGTTGCACGGAGATCTCGCGGGCTTCGACGTTGTGTACGCGCCCGGCCACGGCCGTCGCGGCGATCCGCTGGGCGGAGCCGGCTGCCGGATCCAGCGCAATCACGCTGCCCGACTCGCCGACGATACGGCCTAGATACGCAGCTTTTCCGCCCGGAGCGGCGCAGGTGTCGAGTATTCGCTGTCCCATGCGCGCGCCCACAAACAGAGCGGCGAGCTGCGAAGCCTCGCTCTGCATGACGACCGGAGCCTGCGGTGGTGGCGGAGCGTCGAGGATGAGGGCTTCGGGTGCCCAGCGGCCGGGTTCGGCCCCTTCCAGCGCTTGGTCGCGATCGACGAGGGCTCGGGCGACGTTTGGGTTGGCGCCGTTGTCGGCTGCCATTACGGCGACGGTCTTGGCCTCGCCGAGTTCACGCAGCCATAGATCGACGAGCCAAGGCGGATGCGAATACCGGACGGCCAGGGCGGCAACACCGCTTGTCGATGCCGGAAGCTTGCAGCCCTCGCGCGTCGCCCGGCGCAGGACGGCGTTGACCAAGCCCGCAGCCGCACGGCAATGCCTTTTGGCGAGGTTGACGGCTGCATTGACCGCGGCGTAATCGGGCACGCGGTCCAGGAAAGCGATTTGGTACAGCCCCATGCGTAGAATCTCACGCGCAACGCAGTCGAAATCGCGGAGGTCGCGTCGTAGGAACGGTCCGAGGATGGTGTCGATGCGCAGACGCCAGGCCAGGGTGCCGTAGACGAGATTGGTGGCCAGCCCGCGGTCGCTCCGCTTCATGGTGGACACGGCCAGACGGTGTCCCAACTCGGCATCGGCAAAGGCCCGCTCGCGCTCGACCGATACGAGTACTTCCAGGGCAAGGGCACGCGGATCTTCAGGCATCGAATCGTTTGCCTGTCGGGTCTCCGTGGCCGCGCAGGTAGTCGGCGACCGACATCGGCTTGCGCCCTTCAGGTTGCAGAATCCGTAGGTGCAGCAGGCCGCTACCACACGAAACCCACATGCCGTCGTCGTCTGCAGCGAGGATGCTGCCTGTGGGAGTCGCCTTCGACGCGGAAGGCATCGGGGCCTTCCCCTTCTCTGTGACGGCTTCACCCGCGGATGGATCGGCGGCAATAATTTTTATGCGCCTTCCGTCGACGAACGTAAAGGCTCCGGGTTTCGGAAGGAAGGTTCGGATCTGCCGGTCGACGGCTTCGGCCGGGCGTGCCCAATCAATGCGCATGTCTTCTTTGCCGATGGGCGGCGCGTACCCGGCTGCAGACTCTTCCTGAGGGAAAAACACAGCCTCGCCGGAGGCGAGAAGATCGACAGCGCGCACCAGTAAGCCCGCCGACAACTCAGCCAGCTGTTCACGGAGTTCTCCGCCCGTCGTTGTTGCGGTGATTGCGAGGCTCTGCTCGAGCATGACATCGCCGGCATCCATTCGCTCGTTGATTCGCATGATCGTCACGCCGGTGCGGTCGAGACCTGCGAGCATCGCGCGTTCGATGGGCGCGGCACCGCGAAAGGCGGGTAAAAGAGAGCCGTGCGCATTGATGCAGCCGAGCGGTGCGATACCGAGCACGGTTTCCGGTAGGAACTTCCCGTAGGCGACGACGACACCGAGATCGGGAGCAATTTCGGCCAGGCGAGCAACAAAAGCCGGTTCTTTGGCAGTGTTCGGATCGAGAACTTCGACGCCGTGCCGACGGGCCAGCAACTTGACCGCCGAAGGTTGCAACTTGTGTCCACGTCCCGAGGGGGCATCGGCTCTGGTGACGACGGCTGAGATGTGGTGAGCGCTGTTCTCGAGAAAGCGTTGCAAGCTCACAGCCGCGTATGGCGGCGTGCCCATGAAGACGATGTTCACAGTGTTCCGCAGGTTGTGCTGCTCACCATTGACCGGAATGGCTGGGCTCAGATGGACGGGACCGACGCATTGTTCGAGCGCGAGCCGGAATCGGTCCCCTGTTTTCTCAGGCGCTTGCGGTACAGTTCGCGCTTGAGACGCGAGATGTGATCGATGAACAGAGTGCCATCAAGGTGGTCGATCTCATGCTGCAGGCAGATTGCCTGCAACCCCTCGGCCTCAATTTCGATTTCCTTTTGATCGATGGTCCAGCCGCGTACCAAGACTCTGGCCGCTCGCTGGATCTCGGCGGTATAATCGACGACGCTCAGGCAGCCTTCCTCGGAGATAATCTCGCCCTCCGCCTCGGCGATTGCGGGGTTGACCAGCTTGAGCAGTTTCTTCCCGCGGTTGTCGTGGTCGGTATCCAGGACAATTACGCGATCGAGAGTGCCGACTTGGTTGGCGGCTAAGCCGATACCGTTGGCGCTGTACATCGTGTCGGCCATGTTGTTGAGCAACGCCGCTATTTTGCCGTCGATCGTGTCGACCGGACTCGCGTGCTTGGCGAGAATGTTCTCCGGAAACCGGTGGATGGGGAGTAAGGCCATACGATACGTCAGTTCCTGTACCGAAACTGTAAGCAACTGAAATCAAAAGACAAGTGAGGGCCACCGTACGCCAATATCTGCCACTTGTCGAGCCTTCCAAATCAGGCCTTTTTGGTCTCGAGTTCTTCCCAACGCTCGGTAAGAGAGGCGGCCTCGGCTTTTGCCGCTTCGAGTTCGGTAAGTAGCGAGGTGACGTGCTCACCACCGCCGGAATAGGTCTGGGGGTCGGCCAAGCGCGTCTCGAATTCGCCGACTCTCGCTTCCGCGTCTTCGATCCTCTGGAGTAAGCCGTCCAGCTCAATGCGCTCGCCATACGTGAGCGCCTTTGGTTTCGGTTCCGTAGTCGACCGGGATCTGACGGGCTTGGTCGGCGCCACCGCCGAGCGCGGCGGGCAGGCATCGAGCTTTTCCCGATACTCGGAGTAGTTTCCGGCGAAACGTTCGAGCGTGGCTTGTGTCGTGAACGCCAGAATCGAGGTTACGAGGCGGTCGAGGAACCAGCGGTCGTGGCTGACGATGATCGCCGTTCCT
>CAZKLE010000188.1:0-4437 GCA_964553415.1 uncultured Myxococcales bacterium | reverse complement strand
AAGCCATCGACATCGTAGGGTCCTCCGATGAGAGTGAGAATGATGGTGCCGCTCAACCCTGGATTTACACCTCCCCCATCGCTTGCGGCAAAGCCGTTCGTGATGGCGGACGAAGATATTCCGTCCGCGATTTGCGCGATGGGTAGTCCGAACAGCTCCGGAACCAGCCCTGGTGCCGAGGGCGTGATCATGCCCGGTCCGGTGATAGGTAGCGCGTGCACGGGTTGAGCGCTGACTGCTAGAACGCCTGATACCGATATTACGACGAGCGCGGCTCGAAACTTCATAGCACCTCTCCTTTTTGTGCCGTTGCGAACGCAATGCGCGTTGGTTGCAACGACGGCCGTCTTTTGTCCCCGCGTAAGTCGCTGCGGACGGTATCACCTGGCTTCGCGTCCTGTCAAGAACTTTTCGACCATCGGCGAACTGGTCCGAGACTCATTCCTGCCGGAATCGGCGGGCGGATGGGCGCATGTGCATCGGCGGCCCCGCACGTCTATGAAACACGTAAGCAAGCTGTGTTTGCCGTGAACCGGACCAAGGAGATGACGCGATGCCCCGTTTGATGGCTGCACTATACGATCGTTCGCTGGCGGCGACCGAAGAGGCTTGTCTGCGTGCCTGGCGAAAAGAACTGCTCGCCGGCTTGTCCGGTGAGGTGCTCGAAGTCGGCCCCGGTACGGGGCTGAATCTTGCGCATTATCCCGACGCCGTCACCCGTTTGGTGCTTGCCGAGCCTGACCGCTTCATGCGGCGGCGCCTGCAAGAGCGTCTGGACGTTTCCAACAAGTCTCGTGTTGAGGTCGCGGATGCTGCTTTCGAGCATCTGCCCTTCCCCGATGAATCGTTCGACTATGTCGTCTCCACTTTGGTCTTGTGCTCGGTCGATGATCCGGCTGCATCGGTCGCCGAAGTGACTCGTGTGCTGAAGCCGGGCGGAGGCTTCGTGTTTCTCGAGCACGTCGCCGCCGAGACCAAGCCCGCGCGCTTGAAATGGCAGGGGCGTTTGGAGCCGATTTGGAAACGGGTGATGGGAAACTGCCATCTGACTCGTCGCAGTGCCGATACGATCGCGGCCGCCGGGCTCACGCTGGAAGACCCAACTCGCGAGAGTATGCGTAAGGCCGTACCCTGGGTGCGGCCCACAATCCGCGGCGTAGCACGCAAGCCCGCCTGAGTCAGGAAGCGGCAAGTTTCATGATCACTGCGTCGGCCAGGCGCAGCCCGCGTCGGCTCAGGCGCACGCGCTCGTCGGTCGCTTCGATCATGCCGGCATCCTGCATTGGCGTGAGTTCGGGAACCGCGTCCTCGACCTCTTCGTCGAACAAGCGGCGGAACTCTGAGCGGGCGAACCCTTGGATGACTCGTAGATGAACGAGTAGAAACTCGGCGATGGCCTGCGTTTTGTCGATCCGTTCGTTCGACGATGCCCACTTCCCCTCGTGCGCGCCCATGTAGATTTCGGGTATACGATGATTGGCGTATCGAGTTGCTGCGGTTTGATTGCCGGCGTCATCTTGCGAGCCGCTTGGATGCTTGAAAAAGCCATGCGCACCCGCACCCAGGCCGAGGTAGTCGCGCCAGCGCCAGTAGGCCAGATTGTGCCGGCATTGGTGTCCCTCGCGCGCGTAGTTGGAGATCTCGTATTGCTCGAATCCGGCGTCCGCCAGGATGTTGATCGTGCTCTCGAACATGGCGAGTTCGAGATCCTCGTCGGCGGGGTGAACGCGACCGACATCGCGCAAGCCGGTCATCGGCGTGCCGGGTTCGTAGGTGAGATTGTAGGCGGAGATGTGGTTGGGTTTGAGCGCGATGAGATGTTCGAGATCGCTGTGCCATTCTTCGAGGGTCTGGTCGGGAACCGCGAAGATCAGATCGCAGGATATGCTGTCAAAACCGGCGGCGTGTGCCGCATGGAGTGCCTGCTCGGTCTCGGCTGCGCTGTGGATTCGTCCGAGGGTTTTTAGATGGGAGTCGTGAAACGACTGACCGCCGATGCTCAAGCGATTGATGCCGGCACCGCGAAACTCGGCCAGCTTGCTCCGTGCTGCGCCCTCCAGACTTCCCGGATTGGCTTCCATGGTGATCTCGGCATCGGCTTTGAGCCCGAAAAGCTCCGCGGTTTTCTCGATCAGGCCCGCAAGCGCAGCCGGCGAAAACAGCGACGGGGTGCCGCCGCCGAAAAACACCGTGGACACGCTGCGCCTGCTCCAAGTGGGCTGTGCGGCGGCGAAGTCGAGCTCGCGTTCGAGGGCCGCTGCGTAGCGGCTCTCCGGAAACGTGGCGACGGCGTAGGTGTTAAAGTCGCAATAGGGGCATTTCCGCAGGCAGTAGGGTAGGTGAAAGTATACGGAAAACGACGGGTCCGGCGGCGGTGACGAACCGGTTGCGATGCCTTGCGCAGACTTAGTGATAGCGGCGCATGACCGCGACAACCACTCCGCGGACGTCGAGGTCGCCGTCGCTAACGATGATGGGAGCGTACTTGTCGTTGGCGGGCTGAAGGCGCACGGCACCGCGCTCTCGGTAGAAGCGTTTGACCGTCGCCTCGCCGTTGATGCTGACTACGGCCATGTCTCCGTTGTTGGGAGAGGAGTTCTCCTCCACGATGATCATGTCGCCGTCGAGAATGCCTTCGTCGATCATCGAGTCGCCTTTGACGTGCAGCACGTAGGTGTTGTTGCGGCGTACCAAGCTCTCGGGAACCTCGATGGTATCGTTGCCTTCGAGAGCTTCGATGGGGCGACCGGCGGCGACGCGGCCGAGCAGCGGCAACTCCACGGCCGCGACGGATTTGCGCTGCTGCACGAGCTCGATGGCGCGGCTATGGTTCCATTTGCGTCGAATGAGGCCTTTGGCCTCGAGATTGGAAACGTGTTTATGGACCGTTGCCATCGAACGCAGGCCGAAAGCCTCGCCGATCTCCTCGAGCGTCGGCGCGTAGCCGTCACGATGAATTCGGTCTTCTATGAAATCGAGAATCTCTTTTTGTCTTTTCGTCAGTGTTGCCACGAGTCTCACGGTAGCGAACGAAGGGCGAAAGTCAAGTCGCGGTGCCCTGCCGGCTCTAACGATGCAGTTGGAGCTTGCGAACCGCGCGGTTGTGCTCGGCCAATGTGCGCGAGAAGCGGTGACCGCCGTCGCCGCGGGCGACAAAGTACAGGAAGTCGCTTTGCGAAGGGTGCAGCGCGGCGTCCAGGGCGCTTTTTCCCGGGTTGCAAATGGGACCCGGCGGTAGGCCGTAGTTCACGTAGGTGTTGTAAGGAGTCGGCTCGCGCAGATGTGCGCGCGTAATGTTGCCGTGCCAGCGCCCCTCGAGCTTGAGCCCGTAGATGATCGTCGGATCGGCTTGCAGTTTCATTCCGCGTTGCAATCGGTTGTGGAACACCGAGGAAATAAGCGGCTGCTCGCTTAGGTCCGAGGACTCTTTTTGCACGATGGACGCGAGTGTGACGAGGTCGCGGAGCTGCTGCGGGCTGAGTTGTACGTGGCGAGGTCTCGCCTCCGGTCCAGCGGTACCCTCGACCCAGTGAGGCTCGGTCGTAAGCTCGTCGACGACTTCGCGAAAGCGAGCGAGTTGCAAGCCTACGATGCGAGCGGCGCTCATGCCCGGTGTTAGTTGATAGGTATCGGGAAACAGAAAGCCTTCGCTGCAGTGGGCGCTCTCGGCGGCGCCCGCCAACTTGGCGAACTCGGGATCGCAGGCGGCGTCGATGTACTCCTGTGCCTTACACAGCCCATCTTTTTCGAAGATTTGCGCCGCTTCCGCGCTCGTCAGGCCTTCTTGGATGGTGATCCGGCGGGTGAGTCGCGGAGGGCTGACCAACTCATCCAAGATTGCCTCGGCGTTCATCGAACCTCCAAAGAAGTGTCGTCCGTGACGGATGTCACGGTCTCTACCCGATAGTCTCGCTAAGGCCACGAAGGACCAATCGTCGCGGATGAGACCACGCATACGAAGCTCTTCTGCGACGCTGCTCGTCGTTGCTCCCGGTGCGACATCGATGATCGCCAGGGATTCGATGCGGATGGGTAGGAGCAAACGAACGGCGACGATGCTTGCACCGACGGCGGCCACCGCCAGCAAGCCGAACAGCGTTCTGCGCAATTTCAAGGATTGCCGCCGTGCGTGTCGAGGTGGCTTTGCAGGATCAATACCGACGCGGTGGCGTCCAGCGTCTTGCGCCTTTTGCTCCGCCGCATCCCGGCTTCGATCAACACGCGCTCTCCCTGCGCGCTCGTGAGACGTTCGTCTTGGAATCGAACCGTGACGCCGGTTTGCGCTTGCAACTCGGCGCAGAAGTGCCGGACGCGGTCGGCCTGCGCGCCCTCACTGCCGTTCATGTTCAAGGGGAGGCCGGCGACGAAGGCCCCGATCTCGTATCCGGACAACAAGTCCATGATTGCTGCAATCGCGGCTTTCGCCGAGGTTCTCTG
>CAZKLE010000187.1:1890-4485 GCA_964553415.1 uncultured Myxococcales bacterium | reverse complement strand
TCCGCTTGCGACGGTGGTGCAAACGGATCGCCGGCGTCGCACGGATCCAGCGACTCGACGCGCAAGCTGTAGGCGTGATCGCCGTCTCGAACCCATAGGCGTTCGGGCAATACGAACCGTATGGCCGGAAACTCCTGCCAGGGTTCGGGGGGATGGCTATCGAAGAACCCGAAGCCGCCTACCAGCAACGGTGCCTCGGGCCGCCGCGCGGAGACGCCGGCATCGGTTTCGCAAAGGCCGTTGCCGTATTCGACCGCGGTGTTGCCGATGAGCTGCTGCCAGGCTTGCCGCGCCTGTGCAAATCGCGATGGGCCGCAACTGCGAATCTCGGCGATGCAGCCCATCGCGACGATTGCGCGACCGGTGGCCGGGTGTTGCCATACGAAGGCGTGGGCGTGCGGGCGCTCGGCGAGAAGATCCAGGCCGTTTTGGATGCCGTCGGTGGTCTCGACGATGCAGCGAAGGCGTTTGCTGCTGCTTCCCCTGATTGCGCCGGTCGGGCTCATCGTGTTCCACCTCGGTGGGGCACGCAGCGTTTGCCGGCTCCGGAGTTGCGGCGGGCGGCGGCGCTTTCGCGTGAGCGCTCGGCGACGAGCAACTGGGCGGCGCCGGCGAGCAATCGCCGTTTGCTCACCCCGGTGAACCCCGCCCGCTCGAGCATGGCCTGCAACTCGACTTCGTCAGGAAGATAGGCGACCGATTCGGGAAGATAGGCGTACGCGTCGGAGTCGGCAAGGACGCCGCCGACGAACGGTACGACTCGGTTGAAGTACACCGAATGCAAGGTACGAAGAAAGACAGTACGAGGCACATCGACCTCGACGATGGCGAGGTGCCCGCCGCCTTTGAGAACGCGGGCGCACTCTTCGAGTACACGTTCGATGGAGACGAAGTTGCGCAGCGCAAAGCCGCAGACCAATGCGTCGACCGAGCCGTCGGCGAGTGGTAGGTTCTCGGCCTCAGCGCGTAGGAATCGTGCACGCGGCGCCCGTTGCCGGGCACGTTCGAGCATGCTCTCGGAGACGTCGACGCCGATCACCTCGGCGTTGCGTGCCAGCGCTTCGCAGGCGAGATCACCGGTGCCGCAGGCAAGGTCGACCACCAGCGAGTCGGCGTGTACCTCCGCAGCTTCGATCGCCAAGCGCTTCCAACGCCGATGCGCGCCCATGCTGAGTAACGCGTTCATGCGGTCGTAGCTGGGCGCGATACGGTCGAACATGCGCTCGACCGCCTGACGCTTGTCTTTTGCCGAAGGCAGGGTCATCGCCATCGCAACCGTAGTCGTGAGCGTCCGGTCGCTTTCAGTGCGGCCTTGAGCGGCCCGGCCTCGCCGCTCTTGCGCAAACGTTTGAGCGCACGGTTGACGAGGACTCTTTGGAAATGGTGAGCCACCAAGGCGACGACAATCGGTAAGATTTGGCGGAAGGCTTCGGCGGCTTTCTCGGGGTCTTCGCGTCCGTCGGCTTTGCGGATGTGATCGTCGAACAGATCGATGGCGCGGTCGACCGTCGCGCGCACACCGCGATCATGCTTGACAGCCAAGCCGAGCAATTCGGTCAGCGGCATTCCGTATTCGAGAAGTTTGATCGCTCCTCGCGCCACACCGAGGTCGGATTCGGAATAGGCCGTGCGACCTTGTTCGTCGATTTGCGGCTCGGCAAGCCCCGCCTTCTCGACCGAGAACAAAAGGGCGCCGGGTACGCCGAGGGCCTTGGCGAACTCTTTGCTCGAATAGCGAGGATCGGCCTGTTCTTCTTCGATGGCGCCGCGCAGAACGTCGTCGGACTGCGTGGCGCCCCGTTGGCTGAGAAGCTCGCGGATGGCTTTGAGCGAGAACCCCTTTTTGCTCAGCGAGCGGATCAGCCCGAGTCGTTCGACGTGAGTCTGTCCATAGATCGCCCGTCGGCCCTCGCGAGCGGGCGCCGGCAGGATACCGAAATTCTGGTAATAACGGATGGTATCGACCGACAGGCCTGATGCCCCGGCGAGCTCTGAGATGCCGTATTCCATGAGTAGATACTATGAGAGTATATGCTCGTAAGGTATATCGCGTGCCTCTGCAAGCCTTGGGGCCGGGCTGTTTCTCGTATGGCGCCAAAATTTGGCCCACCGTCAGGCAATCCTGCGATCTTAGTACGTTAGGATGCCGCCGAGCCTGGCTACTTTGCGCTGGTAAACCGGTCAGTTCGGACGTCGGGCGTACCTTGCAGCATAGTTCTCGATCCGATCCCATAGCTCTTGGCGACAGGCGCGAAAGGCGTGCAAGCGCCGCTCTTGATCGCCCCCGGCGTGGGCCGGGTCGACGATCGACCAGTGCAGGGTCTCGGCCGCATGCGGGAGAATAGGACATGTCTCGCGCGCGCGGTCGCAAACCGTCAGGACCAAGTCGAAGGCATCGTTTTGGAAGCTGTCGAGGTGCTTGCTCGCTTGCCCGGAGATGTCGATTCCGACCTCTTGCATCGCGCGTACGGCCAAGGGGTGAACATAGCCTGCGGGAGCGGAGCCGGCCGAGAAGGCTTGCCAACCTTGCTCGCGCCAGATGGCTTCGGCCATCTGCGAGCGGCAGGAGTTACCGGTGCACAAAACGAGAACGCG
>CAZKLE010000187.1:0-1790 GCA_964553415.1 uncultured Myxococcales bacterium | reverse complement strand
CCATCCAAAAAGAAACCAGGAACATGAGCACGAAATAGACGATGAGAGGAATCGCGATGCGCACGACGTCGGCGGGGATCGAAACGATCATCTCGCCTTTGAGGCTGAACATGACGACGATGGTAAACAACAGCGCTATCAAGGTAAGGGGGCTGATGCGGGGAATGAACGATTCTTCGTACCAGTTCTTGCCTTTGAGGCTCAATAGCGAAAAGCGCGTGATGACGCCCGCCGCAAAAGGAACGCCGAGATAAATCAACACGCTTTTGGCGATTTGCCACATGCTTACCTCGACGACACTACCGTGCAGGCCGAGCATGGGCGGCAGGACACTGATGAAGAGGTAGGCGTAAAAGCTGTAGAACAGAACTTGAAAAACGCTGTTGAAAGCGACCAGCCCGGCGGCGTACTCGGTATCGCCGTCGGCCAATTCGTTCCAGACGATGACCATTGCGATGCAACGGGCCAGTCCGATCATGATCAGGCCGACCATGTATTCCGGGTAGCCATGCAGGAAGATGACGGCGAGGGCGAACATGAGAACGGGTCCGACTATCCAGTTCTGCACAAGAGAAATGCCGAGAATTTTCCAATTATGGAAAACGTCGCCGAGCTCTTCGTATTTCACCTTGGCCAAGGGCGGATACATCATGACGATCAATCCGATTGCGATGGGGATGTTGGTGGTCCCGACTTGGAAACGGTTGATGAAGCCGGCCACCGCCGGCGAGCTGTAGCCGGCAAGCACGCCCGCGCTCATGGCGAGAAAAATCCACAGAGTCAGGAAGCGATCGAGGAAGGAGAGTTCTTTTCGGCATTCAGTCTGCATCGGTTTCACGCGCAAGCCCGCCGTTCGGCCAGCCCGCGCAAACGCGAGAGGTCGTCTCGGAGTTCGTCGATTTCACGCAGGCAGGAGCCCACACAGGTCAGCAGGCTACGTTGCACCGCGGCCGGATTGTCGGCCAGCGCATAGAACTTCCATTTGCCCTGCTCACGAGCCGAAACCAGTCCGGCGCTGCGCAGATAGGCGAGGTGGCGGGAGATCTTCGGCTGAATTTCGCCCAGCACCTCGCAGAGATCACAGACGCAGAGCTCGCCTTCGATCAGTAGATTCAGGATCCGCAGCCGGGTGGCATCGGCGAAAGCCCGGAAGATATCGGGGGTTTTGGACAAACCGTTCATATATGGCTATCCATATATGAACTATGCCGCCGTTGTCAAGCGGGGCCGTGTAACCGCATCAGCCGCGAGGGCTCAGGTACTGACCGCGAAACCACTCGGGCATGTAGGCCAGCACGGTACCGCCGACCACCGCGACGGCGATTGCCTGGGCCGATATGGCAACGAGCCCGAGGCTGCTGAGCGCTGTCGCAAGCGCTGCCAGCAAATAAAGGGGGCCGGTTATGTAGCAATGAAGACGGTGACAGCCGGCGGCATTGGCCACGCACGCTACCCCGCCGACCAGCAGCGCCGGTATCCATAGCAGCGGACGTAGTTCGGGCAGGAAGCCGCCGACAACGAACAAGCCGGTCGGCAGTCCCCACAAAAGCCACCGGCTTTTATTTTTCGCGAGGTCTTTGTCCGGACACATGTCCCGCATGGTTACCCTCCTGTTCGACGGCCGGTCACGCTGCACAACAGCTCAACGTCGCCACATCCTTTCCGAAGCTGATTGCGGCCAGCTTGACCGCTTCGCTCAGGGTCAAATAGGGGTGAAGCATGGTCGCCAACTCCGAGCTCGTCATGCCCTGCTTGATGCGGTTCTTGTTGTTGTCCCGCAGCTCCCACTC
>CAZKLE010000186.1:0-4489 GCA_964553415.1 uncultured Myxococcales bacterium | reverse complement strand
TCACGTGCGTTCGCGATCCGCTCGACGTGTAAAGTAAGTTCGACGTATTTGCCGAGACGGACGTCGTCGATCTCGTCGTATCCGAGGCTGTGTAGGGAGTCGGCAATGGCTCGTCCCTGAGGATCGAGGACCGCGGGCTTGGGAGTGATGTAGACTTTGGCCAGGCAGCGCACGTTCAGACTCCTACCCGATGGGCGATTTCTTCGTAGGCGCCGCGTACATCACCGAGGTCTTGGCGGAAACGATCCTTGTCGAGTTTTTTGTGGGTGCGGGCGTCCCAAAAACGGCAAGTGTCAGGACAGATTTCGTCGCCGAGCATCACTTGGCCGCCGCTCGTACGCCCGAACTCGAGTTTGAAATCGACGAGCAAGACATCCCGTTCGGCCATGTATGCCTTGAGAAAACGGTTCACGGCCAAGGCCTGGTCGTGTATCTCTCGGATTTCGTGCTCCTGGGCCCAGCCGAAGGTCAGGATGTGCTCGTCGTTGATCATCGGATCGCCGAGTTCGTCGTCCTTGTAATAGTACTCGACGATGGCGTTGGGGAGTTCCTCGCCCTCCGGGTGTCCGCTGCGCTTTTGCAAACTTCCGGCGACGATGTTGCGACATACCGTCTCGACCGGGATGATCGAAAGCCTTTGCACGAGCATCTCGCGGTCGTTGAGATGCTCTATGAAGTGATTGGCGATGCCGTTCTCGCTGAGCAGACGAAAAAAGTGCGAGGAGATTCGATTGTTCAACACGCCCTTGGTGTCGATTGTCCCTCGTTTCTGCGCGTTGAACGCCGTCGCATCATCCTTGAAATAAAAGATCAGGCGATCCGGGTCCGAGGTCGCATAGATTTGTTTGGCTTTGCCCTCGGCAATCAATTCTCCCTTCGATGGTCGGCTCATGATTCCTCCCCGAGCACGCGATCCATGATCTCGTCAACGTGGCGAAGGCCGTGACGAATGTCGAGCAGTTCGTCCATTCGGTCGGCTCGCAAATGCTTTGATATGTCGGCGTCGGCCCGCACCGCGGCGGCGAAATCCTCGTGCCCGAGGGCGCATCGCTGGACCCAACGATAGGCCTCGGCGCGATCGATGCCGGCCTGCACGAGAGCGAGTAAGATGCGCTCGGACGCGAGCCGACCGCCTGTCAGCGCCAAGTTGTGTTGCATCGCTTCGGGACGAACCTCGAGGCCCTCGATGACGGCGGTCAGCCTTGCCAGGGCGAAGTCGAGAGCGATGGTGGCGTCGGGCCCGATGACGCGCTCCACCGAAGAATGACTAATGTCGCGTTCGTGCCACAGGGCGATATTTTCGAACGCTGCGAGCGCATGCGAACGCAGCAGGCGAGCCAAACCGCAGAGATTTTCCGCCAGGATCGGGTTGCGCTTGTGCGGCATGGCGGACGAACCCTTCTGGCCGCGGCCGAAAGGCTCGAAGAGTTCCGCGACCTCCGTCCTTTGCAGATGGCGGATCTCGGTGGCGATACGTTCGACGCCACCCGCAGCGACGGCCAGCGTGGAGAAGAACACAGCGTGTCGGTCGCGCGCGACAACCTGCGTGGCCACGGGTTCGCGTTCCAGACCGAGGTTGCAAAGAACCTCGGCTTCGATTTCAGGAGGGTTGACACCATAGGTGCCGACCGCGCCCGACAAAGTCCCGACGGCGATCTCCTTGCGGGCGTCGCGCATGCGCGCGAGGTCACGAAGCAACTCGGCATACCAACCGGCCATTTTCAAACCCAAGGTGATGGGTTCGGCGTGAATCCCGTGGGTTCGTCCCACCATGACCAGGCTTCGGTTGGCCTGAGCCGCTTTCTTGACGGCGGCGGCCAGTCCTTCCAGATCGGCAATCAACAAATCGGAGGCTTCGACAAGCTGGAGTGCAAAAGCGGTATCGAGAACGTCCGAAGAGGTCATTCCGAAGTGCAGGTAGCGCCCGGCCTCGCCGACCGACTCGGCTGCGGCGGTCACGAAGGCGATCACATCGTGGTGTACCTCGGCTTCGATTTCGGCGGCGCGCGCCGCATCGACGCGCGCCTTGGCGCGGATCGTTCGTGCAGCCTCTTCGGGGATGGTGCCGCGGCGGGCCAAGGACTCACAGACGAGGATCTCGATCTCGAGCATGAGCTCGAGGCGGTGCTGATCGGACCAAACTCGGGCCATGTCCGGGCGGGTATAGCGCGGAATCATTGCCGTTAACCTAGCAAGCGCAGGCGAAAATCACGATGTGTGTCCGAAGCCTCCGCCACCCCGTTCCGTTCCGGGCAGTTGCGTGGTTTCTTCCCAAACCGCCCGCTCCACGGGGCAGATGACCAACTGAGCAATGCGCATGCTGCGTGTGATCTCGATGCCGGTGTCGCCGGAATTCGCTAGAATCACACCCACCTCCCCACGGTAGTCCGAATCGATGGTTCCCGGTGCGTTGGGCAGCCACAACCCGTGCCGGAGGGCCAACCCGCTTCGAGCACGAATCTGCCCCTCGTATCCCCGAGGGACGGCGATCGCAAATCCACAGGGAATGAGCGTACGCGCGCCGGCATCGAGCCACACCGGCTCGCGGACGGCGGCATGAAGATCCATGCCGGCTGCGCCCGCGGTCATGTATACGGGCAACTCGACCGAGACCGATCCTAGGCGCTGGATCTTGATCTGCAAGTGCGCGGTCCTTCCTCAGGTTGCCGGCAGGGAAACCATGCGGGCGTCAGCGTCACCGAGCAACGCAACACCGAGCCGATCGAAGGAAAAAATCTCGCGAGCCACTTCGATGATTTCCTCGTTGCTGACCGCGGCGATCGTGCGAGTGACCTCTTCTATCGAGATTTCGCGATCGAAGAACATGCGGTTGCGGGCGACCCGGAACATTCTGTTTTCCGTGCTCTCCAACGAAAGCGGAATACTGCCGATGATTTGGCTCTTGCTGCGCTCGAGTTCTTGGGCATCGAGGCCTTCTTCGGCAATGCGGGAAACCGTCTCGAGGGTCAGGTCCACGACCTCACCGACGGCGTCGCGGGAAGTTGCCGCGTATACGCCCGTATACCCGATCTCGCGGAACGCGCTTTGGAAGGCATACACGGTGTATGCCTTGCCTCTCTGCTCGCGGATCTTCTGAAACAAACGCGAACTCATGCCCCCGCCGAGAGCGGAAATCATCAAATCGGCTGCATAACGGCGGGGATCCCGTGTCATGATGCCCGGAAAGCCGACGACGATATGGACTTGCTCGAGATCTCGGCTGCGCACGAACAACCCCGGGCACACGTCGGGTCTGTCGAGGGAGCCCGGCTCGAAGCTGCCTTGAATGCCGACGAAGCGCTCTCGGCAGAGTTCGACGAAGCGATCGTGATCGAGGGCTCCCGAAGCCGCGATCACGACTCGATCGGGGCGATAACGATCGTTGCGAAAGGCTACGATGTCCTCCGCACTCAGGGAAGCGACGGTATCAACCGTGCCCGCCACCGCCCAGCCGAGCGGGTGGCCCGGCCAGTAGGATTCGAGGAAGTAATCGTGCACCGAATCCTCGGGCATGTCCTCGGCGTCGTAGATCTCCTGGAGGATAACCTCGCGTTCGAGCTCGATGTCGTCGGCGTGGAAGTTCGAATTGAGAAACATGTCGGCGAGTACGTCGAGTGAACGCCCGAGCTCCCCCGCCGGAGTACGGGTATGGTAACAGGTGCTCTCCTTGCCGGTGAACGCATTGATGGAGCCGCCGACGCTCTCGATTTCCTCTGCGATACGCAGAGCCGATCGCGTCGGCGTTCCCTTGAACAGCATGTGCTCGATAAAATGCGACACACCGCGAACCCGTTCGGATTCGTAACGTGAGCCGTTTTCGATCCACAGCCCGGCGGTGACCGAGGCGGCCCCGGGGACCGACTCGGTCACAATTCGTACGCCGTTGTTCAGACGCGTGAAGCGAACTTCGCGGTTCAACGAGAGCCCATCGTCAATTCGCCTGGCCCTGGTCGGACGGCGCGGCATGATCGCCGGATTGCTCGCCGCGATCGCGTAAGGCCTCCTTCAAGCTCAGGCGAATGCGCCCCTGGCGATCGACCTCGAGAACCTTCACGGGGATGGTTTCTCCTTCCTTTACGACGTCGCGCACCTCGGCCACCCGATGATCGGCCAGCTGCGAGATATGACACAGCCCCTGCGTGCCGGGCAGGATCTCGACGAAAGCACCGAACTCGGCGACGCGTTTAACCACGCCCTCGTAGATACGTCCGACCTCGGGGGAAGAGGTCAAACCATTGATGATATCCATGGCCTTGATCAACGCCTCACGATCCGAGGACGCAACGCGCACTGTGCCGTCATCTTCGACGTCGATCTTGCAGCCGGTCTGCTCGACAATCGCTCGGATCACCTTGCCGCCGGGGCCGATCACGTCGCGAATCTTGTCGGGGTTGATCTTCATGATTTCGATCCGCGGTGCGTGTTCGGAAACTTCCGCGCGCGGCGCGTCCAGGCCCTTAGCCATCTCGGCGAGAATATGCAGGCGATT
>CAZKLE010000185.1:0-4550 GCA_964553415.1 uncultured Myxococcales bacterium | reverse complement strand
GGACCTGCGCATTGCCTATCGCACCCATCGCAGTACTGGCCAACGCACTTGCGGTGTATGTGTCACGCCGACCGCTAGATAGGGCCCCTCGGGCTAATACGGCTTCGAGGCTGCTAGCGCCCACACTCCCGGATAACCGCGAACCACACATGCGTGGTCGAGTGTCCCGCGTTGCTGCAAAAGTTTGTGCATATGGCGCAATTTGTAATGGGGCACCGTCATCAACAGATGGTGCTCCAGGTGGTAGTTGACGCAGTTGGGCGCGACCAGGAATCGTTCCCACCAACGGGTCAGCGTCGTTCTTGTATTGTTGAGCGGATCGGCGGGGTCGGGAATCACCGCGTGTTCTGCGATCGAGCGTAGCCGCATGACCAGGCTGTAGGTGGTAAACCAAGCGATCACCCATAGGAGATACAGGGTCGGGTGTCCGAAGGCCGTCAACGCGAGCAGGAGCATGAGGTTGGTGATGACCACGCCCTTCAGGCTACGAGCTCCCATGAAGTCCAAGCGTTTGACGTTGCCCTGGCTCAGACCGAGGTCGCGGGCGAGCGTCGCTTTGGCGCGTTTCCATCCCGTTTGCCCGGAAAGATCGCGCCAGACCTTGCGCCGCATGCTTGCCGGCGTGACGGGGAACGGCGTGGCGAGCCCTACGTCGGGATCTTCCTTGGTCCAGTTCTTGGCGTGATGTTGAAGATGATATCGCCGATAGGGGTGCAGGTCGCTCCAGATCGGGTACGAGCAGAGCCAATTCACCAAAGTGTCGTTGGCCCAGCGGCTACGAAACATCGTTCTATGAGCGCCTTCGTGCATGAGAACGGCGAAGCCGAGTTGGCGCGCGCCTATGACGAACACGGCTGCGATGATGGTCAAAAGGTTCGGCCAGGCCGCGACCACGCCCATTGCCGCGGCGACGATCAGCCAGTTGAGAACGATCGACCAGACGGCCCGCCAATCGCTGAGTGCGAGAAGGTTGCGAATCTCCTCGTGTTCGAGCGAGCGCAGCCACTGCGGCTTGCGCGTACTTTTTTCGGGGTCGCTCATGCTGGCGGCCGACTCCGTGGCAGCCGTGGCATCGGGGGCCGATTCGATTGCAGCCTCGGTCTCGGCTTCATCGAGCATGCTGCTGGTTTCAAAACTTGCCTTCACTTTTTCTATCATCGGTTGGCTCCATCTCGTGCGGGCGGGTCGTAGATACGACTCGTATCTACGGGGGTTTGCTGTCCTCCAATATGGAAAGGTTTCAAGTGTCGCGACCATAGGCGGCGCCCGGCACGGTCGTAACGCTCCATCTCGCGGATCACGGCACGCCGCTCCGCAGCCGGCACCATGGTGTCGGGCAACAAGGGATCGAGTACGAGAGAGCGGATAACCGCGCCGCCCAGCCGAAAGCTCTCGATCATGGCCGCCTGAAGGGGTTCTGTTGCCAGTCGGGGACGGCTTCGTTGCAGCGCGACGATGGTATCGCGATAGCCCCGACGAATGGCCGCGCTGTTCCACAAGCGTTGCGCCTTGTCGGTGGCCGAATGATCGAGTGCGTCAACCCGGAAGACCGGCGAACCCGAAGCCAGCCCGGAGTCGGTCAACGCCGAACGCGACGCGACGATGCCGCCCGCAAGATTGTTGGGGCGCAAAAAAAGGCCGGGTGCAAATTGTTCGAAGCCGTTCAAGCGCAATGCCTTCGCCTGTCGATGTCCGGAAGTTCCGCGCGAACGGGCTTGCGTGAACATGTGCACACCGATCCAGGACCCGTCCCAAGGGATCAGCTGCTCAGCGAGCTGCCGCCACGACGCTACCCGGGATTGCATATGAGCGGCTCGGGGTCCGAGATGGTATTCGCCGCGTTCGGTTTGTTCGACCATCCCGGTGGTGGCGAGACGGCTCAGGGCCACGCGAACATTGTTTTCTGCAAGCTCGAAGATCGCTGCCGAAGCGATGAGGGCGCGTACCGGCATGGGCTTTCCTTTCATCGAGGAAAGAAGATCGAGAATCACGCTCTTGGCTGAGGGAGCCATGCGATAAACATTACAGTGGTGTGCCAACTAGTACAAGATTTGTAATATCCGGCGTGCTTTCCCCCGCGTCGGCCGGCTTGGGGAACTCTCAAGAACTCTCGGCCAGGCGGGCGGCTTCCGCGGTGACGCGCTTGTAGTCCATTTTGCCTGCGGGAGACCGCCCGAGGTCGTCGACGACAAAGACTTTTTTGGGAACTTTGTAGCCGGCAAGCGTGCTGCGCACGAACTCGCGCGCGGCGTCTTCGTCGACGTGCGTGCCCTGACGGACGGTCACCAATGCCGTGATGGCCTGGCCCCACTGTGGATCGGGCAGGCCGACGACGGCTGCGTCTTCGATGGCGGGGTGGCGCTTGAGTACCTCCTCGACTTCCTCGGGGAAGACTTTCTCGCCGCCGGTGTTGATGCACACCGATCCGCGCCCGAGCAGGGTCAAGGTGCCGTCGCTCTCGACCGTGGCGTAGTCACCGGGTACCGCGTAGCGGACGCCTTGGTGGGTAATGAAAGTCTCGGCGGTTTTCTTGGGGTCCTTGTAATAGCCGACGGGAATGTAGCCTGCGCGCCCTACGCGTCCGCGGTCGCCGCTGCCGGGCTCGACCTCGCGACCATCGTCGGTGAACACCTTGACACGATTGCCGATTTCAAACTTGGCCGCTTCGGTCTCGCCGCTTGCCGAGGTCACCGAGAGGCCCAAGCCCGTCGCCTCCGAGGAACCGTAACTGTCGATGATCATCATGCCGGGGTGCTGGTGAAGGAGTCCCTGTTTGCACTCCGGCGAAAACATGATGCCCGAGGATACGATCATGGTGAGGCTCGAAAGATCGTAGTTCGTGCTCTCGAGTTCGGCGATCATCGGCCTTGCGAACACATCACCGACGATGGAGAGGGCGTTGACCTGTTTGTCTTGTACTTCGTGCCACAGTTCGGCGGGGTCGAATTTGTGCGAGGGGAGGGTGACCAAGCTCCCGCCCATCGTCAGTGCATTGAGCGCGGTCAACAGACCGGTACCGTGCATGAGCGGGCAACACGGAATCAGACGGATGCCCCCACCGGCGCAATGCTCGGCGTGTTGGGCCAGACTCTCGGGCTTGCCCGAACCCGTCAGAAGGTCGCCTCCGCCGCCAAGAGAGAACCAGACATCTTCCTGTCGCCACATGACGCCCTTGGGCATGCCGGTGGTGCCGCCGGTATAGATGAAGAGCAGATCGTCGCCGCTACGCTCGATGTCGATCGGCGTCGGGTCGGCGGCAACGATCTCTTCGTAATCCTCCGCCCACGGCGGGCGGGTTTCACCGTCGTTGAGCTGGATGAAAGTGTTTAGTTTGGGAAGCCTTGCGCGCAGCGACTCCACGTGGTCAGCGAAGCCACTCTCGAAGACGACGGCGACCGAATCGGAATTCTCGAAAATGTAGGCGAGCTCCTCTTCGCGGTAGCGGTAGTTGATGTTGACCGGCACCATGCGCGCCTTGAATGCGGCCGTCATCGACTCCACCCATTCGGGCCGGTTATAAGAATAGATCGCCAGCTTGTCGTTCGGACGCGCACCGGCGGCGCGTAGGCGATTGGCCAGAGCGTTGCTGCGGCGGTCGAATTCGCGCCAAGTGACCGAACGGGGACCGTGCAGCAGGGCGGGCGCGTCGCCGCGCACGTCGACCAGTGCCTCCAAGATATCCGCGATGTTCCACTGCATACCCGTTCTCCTCTTGTTACCGCCCCCGGCGACCCAATCGTCATTCGTAGCATGGCGTCGGGCGCGAAAGAACCGCCGGCCGGGAGCCGTGCTGATTCCCAGCACGATTGGGCGATATCTGTACGGTCATCCGACATCGGGGGCTATGTTTGGACGGAACTCGATTATCGAGTGCACGTCGCATACTTGTCCTCCAAGTAATACTCAAACTTATTTACAAGGTACCGCACTAGTGGTCTAGTCGTTCTCGGAAGGGATGCACGAATCATGCAAATCAATCGCGCTGATCGGTAGCTATGTGCCGCGCCAGTGCGGTATTGCGACGTTCACTGCGGATCTGGCCGAGGCCGTCGCCGCGAACGCCCGGAAAATCGATTGTTTTGTAGTCGCCTTGAACGATCGGCCGGAGAGTTACGCGTATACGGAGGAGGTACGTTTCCAGATCAATGAGGATCGCTTGGACGACTACCACGCCGCAGCGGATTTCCTGAACATGCGCCATGTTGACGTGGTCAGTCTGCAGCACGAATACGGTATATACGGGGGCAGGCGGGGTAGTTTTGTCATCGAGTTGCTCAAAGATCTGAACATGCCGGTTGTCACCACCCTGCATACGGTACTCAAAGATCCACCCACGTCCGAATTCCGGATCATGAAGCAATTGGCGTCGCTCTCCGACCGGTTAGTCGTCATGAGCGAGCACGGTGCCGAGTTTCTTCGTACCGTGTACGAGGTCCCCAGGGAGAGAGTCACGCTCGTTCCTCACGGGATTCCGGATGTTTCGTTTCTGGACTCGCACCCATGCCGCGGCAAGTTCGTTGCAGCTGACAAAATCATGATCTTGACGTTTG
>CAZKLE010000184.1:0-4561 GCA_964553415.1 uncultured Myxococcales bacterium | reverse complement strand
CATCGAGAGCGGCGTGACTGCCCTTGAGTTGGGCGGTCATCGAATTGAACCCACGCACGAGCGTTGCCACCTCATCGCCCCCCTCTTCCGGTATGCGTACGTCCCAATTTCCCTCGGCTACTTCGCGAGTGGCGCCCGCGAGCCGGCCGATCGGCTCGGTTATACTACGCGCCAGGTACATCCCTACCCACGTGGCCGAAAACACCACGACGAGAGAAGCCAAGGACAGAGTGATCACGTAAATATTTTTGAAGGGACGTTTGCTGAGCTTGAGGTCGCGGAATTCACGGTAGGAATTCAAAATACTCTCGCTCCACTTCCGCGCACTCTGCTGCACCACATAGTCGACAACGACCGCGCCGACAACGGCACCGTCCGGCCCACGTATCGGCGCACTACCACGAATGATGTCGCTCTCTCCCAGCGGTTCGACTCGCGTCAGCTCGTGGCCAAGCAATGCTTGGCCGAGCAGATCGGCGTCCGGCTTGAGAGGCAGCCCGGTCGGCGCGTCGGTGTTGAACACAGCGACCACCTGCTTTCCCTCCGCGTTAAATACCTGCACGGTTCCCAATCCGTAGGCTTTCTGATCACCCGCCACGATCGACTGAATTCGCCGCCGATCTTCCTCGCTGAGACCACCCGAGGCCGCGATTTCCCTACCGATCGCTCTCGAGTGTCGCAGCGCATCATCCGCCGAGTCTTGATAGTAGGTACGCGCGAGGTCCCACGCCCCGCGCAACGACCGTTCGACGTCGCTGCTGAACCAGGCGTCGATGGTATTGGTAAAAAACTCCATCGACACGAGAAGAAGAATCAGGCAAGGGAACGCCGCGATGGTTACAAAGGCCAGCATCATGCGGCCCTTCAGTTGGCTGCCCATGACCCTGCGACGGCGCTCGACCACGAGCTTCATCACGTTGCGCACGACGAGAAAGACGAGCAGCAACAACAAAATGATGTTGGTGTTGATGAGGAGGAACGAGAACACATTCCCGGCCGCCTCGTGAGACTTGGGGTTCCGGATTTCCCAGATGGCGAAGACGAGCACCGCCAGACCGGCGGCCAGGATCAAGATCCCTTCCCGTTTCCGACGACGTCGCTCTTCGGGTTTGATGTCGCGCCAAGCCGATTTCGAGGCTCTCACCCAGCGGCTCACGATTCCGTCCCGAACAACTCTTCCTGCGGAACCGCAGCCACTTTGGCCGAGGACTCAGCATCACCACCGGCTTTGGGCGTTTTTCCGAAATGTGCGTAGGCTCTGCCCGTGGCCACTCGCCCGCGGGGCGTGCGCTGCAGGAAGCCTTCACGCAGCAGGTAGGGTTCATAGACTTCCTCGAGCGTACCCGCATCTTCTCCCAGCGCCGCCGCCAAGGTCTCCAGACCGACGGGACCGCCGTCGAACTTTTCTATGATGGCAAGGACGAGTTCGCGGTCCATGCCGTCGAAACCGGCCGCGTCGACGCCGAGCACGCGCAGTCCCTTGTCGACGACATCCCGGGTGATGCGACCTGCAGCCTTGACCTCCGCATAGTCGCGCAGCCTGCGTAAGAGACGGTTGGCAATCCGCGGCGTACCCCGCGAACGACGAGCGATCTGCAGACCGGCGCCGTCTTCGATCTGCACCGACAGCAGCTTCGAGGAACGCGCAACGATGGCCGCGAGATCCTCCTCGCAGTAGAATTCGAGACGGAAGGTGTTGCCGAAGCGCGAACGTAAAGGTGCCGACAAAAGCCCCGACCTGGTCGTAGCGCCTACCAGGGTGAAAGGCGCAACGTCGATGGAAATCGACCTTGCCGACGGCCCTTCGCCAACGACAAGATCGATGCGAAAGTCCTCCATAGCCGGATAGAGAATTTCCTCGATCGTGCGCCCGAGTCGGTGGATTTCATCGATAAACAACACGTCGTGTGGCTCGAGCGCGGTGAGAATCGCGGCTAGATCGCCGGCCTTTTCGATCACCGGACCGCTCGTCTGATGGATCCGGGCTTCCAACTCGTTGGCCACGATGTGGGCAAGCGAGGTCTTTCCCAGTCCGGGCGGACCGATCAAGAGCAGGTGATCGAGTGCGTCCCCCCTTTTTCGCGCGGCGCGCACCGCGATATCGAGGTTTTCACGAATCGCCGCCTGGCCGATGTAATCCCCGAGACGTTTCGGACGCAGCGACGGCTCACCCGTGCTGTCTTCGGGCTGCTCGCAGGGGTCGGCGATCGTGAGCTTGTCTTCCACGTCAGGCGCCTGCCAACCAAGCCAAGGAACCTTTGATCAGACCGGCAACATTGGCGGGATTCTGCTTGGCGACCTCGCGTACAGCGCTGGACGCAGCCGACCGTTTGTAGCCCAGCGTCACCAAAGCCAAAATCGCATCTTCGCTCACGGGATCGGGCGACACGCTGCGAGGCATCTTCTTCTCGAGCTTATCCTTCAACTCAACGACGATACGCTCGGCGGTTTTACGGCCGACGCCGGGGATTCGCGTCAGACGATCGATATCCCGTTCAACGACCACCCGCTGGAACTCGCCGGGCTCGATCCCCGAAAGAATCGACAGCCCCAACCTCGGCCCGATGCCGCTGATCGAACGCAGGATATTGAATAGCTCACGTTCTTCCTTGTTACCGAAGGCAAACAGCTCGAGTGCGTTCTCACGAAGGTTGGTAACGACTTCGAGCGTGACCCGCACCCCCTCTTCGGGCAACTGATAGAACGTACTCAAGGGAATCATAGCCTGGTAGCCGACCCCACCGACGTCGATCAGGACCGACCCCGGCGACTTCTCGGCAAGCCGGCCGTCGAGGCGGGCGATCATCAGCTCGACCTCCGTCGACCCACGACACGGACGTCGCCGGCAAGGGCGCGCTCGACGCTTGCGCGGAAACCCACCGAGAAACCATGGCAGGCGGCGATCGCCAGCGCGTCGGCTTCATCTTCGGGTGGGACCGTGGTCAGCCCGAACAGCCTCACGACCGCAGCCTGCATCTGTTTTTTGTCGGCACGTCCGTAGCCCACCACAGCTTTTTTTATCGTCGCCGGTGAGTATTCGTTCATCTCCAAACCCGAAGCCGCGGCGGCGGCCATAGCCACTCCGCGGGCTTCGCCCAGCCGCAAGGCGCTCTGGATGTTGCGAGCGACAAAGCTCTTCTCCAGGCTCAGTTGCTCCGGATCGAACTCGTGAATCACCCGCACCAACTCGGCATAAACACGCCCCAGCCGGGCGGACACCTCCGCGCGCCCGACCGAAACCGTACCGGCCGCCACCCGTGTGAGCGACCGGCCCCGACAATCAACAACCGCCCACCCCGCCACGATCGTGCCGGGATCAACACCGAGTACCCGCACTCCACCTCCTTTACGCCCGCCGAGCGATCAAGCCGACAAGCGATTGAGCTCTTCTTCGTCGATATCGAAATTTGCCGAAACCGTCTGCACATCGTCATGGTCCTCGAGGGCTTCGATCAACCTGAGTGTCTTGGCGGCGTCACTGCCCGAGAGCTCGACAAAGTTCTGCGGTTCGAGAACCACTTCGGCGCTAACCACCTTCAGCCCCGCCGCCTCACAGGCTGCGCGGACATCCTCGAGACTGTCGGGAGAGGTCACGACCAGAAACGCATCTTCATCGGCTGACACATCTTCGGCGCCGGCCTCGACGGCCACTTCGAATACTCCGTCTTCCCTGGTGTCCCGGCCGTCGATGCGAACCTGCCCCTGTTTTTCAAACATCCAGGCCACGCAACCGTTTTCGCCCAGATTGCCGCCGTTCTTAGAAAACAAGTACCGCAGTTCCGCCACCGTCCGGTTGCGGTTGTCGGTCAAGCATTCGCACATCACCGCCACCCCCCCGGGCCCATACCCCTCGTAGGTGACCTCGATGTAGTCGGCGCCTTCCAGCTCCCCCGTGCCCTTCTTGATCGCCCGTTCGATATTATCGGCGGGCATACTCTGGCCACGGGCCGTCGTTACCGCCGTCCTAAGACGCGGATTGGCACTGAGATCGCCACCCCCATGGCGGGTGGCGACGGTGATTTCCTTGATCAGCTTGGTAAACAGTTTGCCGCGCTTGGCGTCTTTGGCGGCCTTCTTATGCTTGATCGAACTCCACTTGGAATGTCCTGACATCGCTGCGTGGCATACTCCTTTACGACGGCCATGATAGCAAAAACACAGCGAAAGAGTAGGCAGCCCGGCTTGGCCGCGCGGCATCGGCGACAGCCCCATCGTACCGTCCGGCAAACGCCACAAAAGTAGCCTATTATCATAGACTTAGCGTTCACTCAGGGATGGCTGTCGAGTTTTTACCCGTCCCCGTGTGTCCCCTGCCGACGGTGCCGTGGCGCGACGCAGGTATTCAGCCACGCGAGATAGGCCGGCTCAACGGCAGCCGCCTCCAGCGCCAGGACCTCCGGTAGCTCATAGGTCGAAAGCTCGCGAATGCGCGCACAGAGCCGTGGCCACGCACTCGCCGTCGTCTTGATCACCAGCAGCCGTTCGTCTTCGCGCTCGACCTTGTCCTTCCAGCGAAACGTCGAAGTCACCATCAACTCGTTTACGCACGCCGCAAGCTTTT
>CAZKLE010000183.1:0-4671 GCA_964553415.1 uncultured Myxococcales bacterium | reverse complement strand
TAGCACGACGTGGATTCTTCCGAGATGGCCTTCAAGGTTGCGGGATCGATGGCCTTCAATGATGCCTTGGAAAACGCCAGGCCGGTACTCCTCGAGCCGATCGCTTCGATGGCAATCCATGCTCCCGGCGATTGCATGGGCGACGTCATGGGCGACCTCAACTCACGGCGTGGAAAGGTGGAGGGGATGGAGCAGGTCGGCACGAACGAGGTCGTCAAGGCCAAGGTGCCGATGGCCGAAGTGCTTCGCTATGCGCCGGATCTGACCAGCATGACCAGTGGCCGAGGATCGTTCGAGATGGGTTTCTCCCACTACGAGCCGATGCCCGAGCACCTGGTGGCCAAGGTCGTGGAGGAGGGCACGCGGGTTAAGGCCGGTTGATGCCTTTGACCCGCGGCCTTGCGCGGTGAACAATCCGGGCATGAGCCGAAAGATCGTCGTCGATTTTGATCTTTGCGAAGCCAACGCCATGTGCATGGATGTTGCGCCGGAACTGTTCCGGGTGGACGAGGAAGACAACCTTCATGTTTTGCTCGAAGAAGTCCCCGACGATCTGGCGGACAAGGCCGGTAAGGCTGCGCGCATGTGCCCGCGTCAGGCCATCACGATTGTAGACGAGTAAATGGCGCAGCGGCCGCCGCTCGTCGACGGAGGGCCGTCGGTAGACGGCCGCCGGTGGCGCGAAGAGAGGAAAATGAGTAGCTATCAGCACGTGCAGGTGCCCCGAGACGGGCACAAGATCAGTTTGTCGGGCGACGGCCGCTTGCAGGTTCCCGAAGACCCCATCATTCCCTTCATCGAAGGCGACGGCATCGGCCCTGATATCTGGCGGGCGTCGCAGCGTGTTTTCGATGCCGCCGTTGAAAAAGCCTACGGAGGGAGGCGCAGAGTTTCCTGGATGGAGATCTACGCCGGCGAAAAGGCCAACGGTGTGTACGGCGCCGATACCTGGTTGCCCGAGGAGACCAACGAGGCGATTCGAGAGTTTATCGTGGCGATCAAGGGTCCGCTGACTACTCCGATAGGCGGCGGCATCCGTTCCCTCAACGTTGCGTTGCGACAGGCTCACGATCTGTACGCCTGTGTGCGTCCGGTTCGCTACTTCCGCGGGGTTCCGTCGCCGGTCAAGGAACCGGAGAAACTCGATATCGTGATCTACCGTGAGAACACCGAGGACGTCTACGCCGGTATCGAGTTCGAGAGCGGCAGCAGCGAAGCCGACGAATTGATCTCCGCATTGCGTGACCGCTACGGCAAGAAACTTCGCGACGGCTCGGCGATCGGCATCAAGCCGATTTCCGAGTTCGGCAGTCGCCGCCTCGTACGCCGGGCCATCCAGTATGCAATCGATCACAAGCGTTCATCGGTAACCTTGATGCACAAGGGCAACATCATGAAGTTTACCGAGGGGGCATTCCGCGACTGGGGCTACCGCGTAGCCGCCGAGGAATTCGGCGAGCTCACGATCAGCGAGAAAGAACTCTGGGATCGCTACGACGGCAAGTTGCCGGCCGGTAAGATCCTCATCAAGGACCGTATCGCCGATATGATCTTCCAGCAGCTCTTGCTCAGGCCTGATGAATACGAAGTGATTGCTTGCCCGAACCTGAACGGCGACTACATTTCCGATGCCGCGGCCGCCCAAGTCGGCGGTCTCGGCCTGGCTCCGGGCGCCAACATAGGCGACCATTCGGCTCTGTTCGAGGCGACCCACGGCACGGCGCCGAAATATACGGGTCAGGATAAGGTCAATCCCGGGTCGTTGATGCTGTCGGGGGCTTTGATGTTCGAACACATCGGCTGGACCGAGGTGTCCGAGGCCATCGTCGCCGGTATCGAGAAGGCCATCGGCGACAAGCAGGTGACCTACGACCTCGAGCGCCAGATGAACGGAGCGACGCTGGTCTCCTGCTCCGGTTTCGGCGAAGCCATCGTCGAAAGGCTTTGAGGCGGCGGCGTAGGGAGACCGTCTCTGCCGCATCGCGTTGACTAACGGCTCTGCCTTGGATACCTGACTGACTTTAACCTCAGGCAAGGAGTCAGTCGTGGCACGCAAGAAGATCGCACTCATAGGCGCCGGCAACATCGGCGGAACTTTGGCTCATTTGGCCCTTCTCAAGGGGCTCGGCGACGTCGTGCTGTTTGACGTCATCGAAGATTTTCCGCAGGGGAAGGCTCTCGACATGATGGAGGCGGCGCCCATCGAACCCTGGGACTGCCGAATTACGGGGAGCAACGATTACGCAGACTTGGCCGGTGCCGACGTTTGTATCGTCACGGCTGGCAAGGCGCGCACTCCGGGTATGAGCCGTGACGATCTGCTCGGCATCAACACCAAGATCATGACTTCGGTGGCGGAGGGTATCAAAACCCACGCACCCAATGCCTTCGTCATCATCATCTCCAACCCTCTCGATGTGATGGTGACGCTATGCAAAAAGCTCACGGGCTTTCCCAAGCATCGCGTCGTAGGTATGGCCGGAGTCTTGGACTCGGCACGTTATCGAAGCTTTGTCGCCGAGGAACTCGGGGTTTCGGTGGAGAGCGTGCAGGCGATGGTGATGGGAGGCCACGGTGATCAGATGGTGCCGGTTCGCTCCGGCTGTACGGTTGGTGGCGCCCCGGTGACTCGCTTCATCGGCGAGGCTCGGCTCGCCGAAATCGAGCAGCGCGTACGCGGTGCCGGCGGTGAAGTCGTGGCCCTGTTGAAAACCGGTTCGGCCTTCGTCTCTCCGGCCCACGCGGCCATCCGTATGGCTGACGCGTTTTTGAACGACAAGAAAGAGGTTTTGCCCTGCGCAGCCTATCTCGACGGGGAGTATGGCTACTCCGGTTTTTACCTCGGAGTGCCGGTGCGAATCGGGGCCGGCGGTGTCGAGGAGGTTCTCGAAATCGACCTGACCGAAGACGAAAAACAGCAGCTTTCGGTTTCGGCCGCACACGTCAAGGAAATGATAGAAGGACTCGCCTAAGAGCGCTTTGCGCAGGCGCGCGGACGTGCCCGGACGGGCGGCCTGCGCCGCGGCGGCGGGCGAGACACACGAATGAACATACACGAATATCAGGGCAAGCAACTTCTGCGCGATTTCGGCGTGCCGGTTCCGCGCGGACGCATGGTGACCCAAGCCGCCGAGGCGCAAAAGGCCGCCGAGGAACTCGGCACGCCGGTGGTGGTGGTGAAATCGCAAATCCATGCGGGCGGGCGCGGTGCGGGCGCGATTGTGTCGAACGAGGCCGAAGCGGCCGAGGTCTTTCGCGCCCATCTGCAGCGCGAAGGGCTTCCCAAGCACGACAAGCCGCATGGGGTACAGCTGGCCAAGTCGTCCGAGGAGGCGGCCGGCATTGCCGAAACGTTGCTCGGCGGTCTGCTGGTAACCAAACAGACGGGCGCGGCCGGCAAACGGGTGCATCGGGTACTCGTCGAAGAAGGCTGCGACATTGCCGAGGAGCTGTATCTGTCGATTCTTCTCGACCGCGAGAGCGGCCGGGTAACGATGTTGGCGAGCACGGAGGGCGGCATGGAAATCGAGAAGGTCGCCGAGGAGACTCCGGAGAAGATCTTCAAGGCACAGATCGATCCGGCGGTGGGGTTACGGGATTTTCAGGCGCGTGCGGTGGCGTTTTCGTTGGGCGTTGGCGCCGCCGGGGTCGCCGAAGCCGTCGGCGTGCTCAAGTCGTTGTTTCGGGCTTACCAACAACTCGATGCATCGCTGCTGGAGATCAATCCGTTGGTTCTCACGGGCGAAGGCAAACTCGTAGCTCTGGATGCAAAACTGAGCTTTGACGACAACGCAGCTTTCCGGCAGCCGGCCATGAAAGAAATGCGCGATCCCGCCGAGGAAGATCCGCGCGAACGGCAGGCCGACGAATACGATCTCAGTTACATTGCCTTGGACGGCAACATCGGCTGCATGGTCAACGGCGCGGGCCTGGCCATGGCCACGATGGACATCATCCATCACCATGGCGGCGAACCGGCGAACTTTCTCGATGTCGGCGGTGGTGCCGATGCCGACAAAGTGGCGGCCGCTTTCAAGATCATCCTCCAGGACGAGTCGGTGAAGGCGGTTTTCATCAACATCTTCGGAGGCATCATGCAGTGTGACGTGCTCGCCACCGGCGTCGTTTCGGCCGCACGGCAGGTCGAGCTTTCCGTTCCTCTCATCGTCCGCCTCGAGGGTACCAACGTGGAAGAGGGGCGTAGGATCCTCCAGGAGTCGGGAATCGCCGTCATCACGGCGGCCGATATGACCGACGGAGCCCGCAAGGCGGTTGAGGCCGCAGGCTTACGGGGAGGACAGCGATGAGCGTTCTGTTGAATTCTGAGAGCCGTGTATTAACCCAGGGTTTGGGGGGAACGGGAAAGTATCACTTAAAGGGATGCCGAGACTACGGCACGAAGATGGTTGCGGCCGTCCGGCCGGGGAAGGGCGGAAGCGATTTCGAAGGAGTGCCGATCTTTGACACCGCGGCTCAGGCGGTCGCCGCCGAGGGCTGCGATGTGTCGGTCATCTACGTGCCGCCGCCGGGAGCTGCCGATGCCATCATGGAAGCAGCCGACGCGGGTATCGCTCTCATCATCTGCATAACCGAGGGCATTCCGGTGGCCGACATGGTCCGCGGGCAGCGCTTTCTCGACGACCACGCCTGTCGTCCGACCCGCCCCCACCC
>CAZKLE010000182.1:0-4755 GCA_964553415.1 uncultured Myxococcales bacterium | reverse complement strand
CCATCGTCGCAACCTTCGCCCGGTTCGATAAAGCCGTTACCGCAGATCGCGACGATCGCTGCACAGTCTGCGTTGCAGCCGTCGCCGCCTTGAGTCACACAGGACCCGCCTCTGCACTCCGCCCCTGCGGGCAGCGTGCACGGCGTGCCGGGATTGCTCCCTGACTGGCAAGTGCCACCATCGTCGCAAACCTCGAACAACGATTCGATGACACCGTTGCCGCAGAGATGGTTATCCTGACAATCCGCCGTACACCCGTTGCCGTCGTCTACGGCATTACCGTCGTCACATTGCTCGTCGCTGCACTGGCTGCAGTTCACCACACCGTCTCCGCAGATCTGCGCCGCCGAAGCCGGTCCGGTATCGCAGGTTTCGGTAACACAGTTGACCGTCGAGTCACCGCATGCGCATGCGGTGACGCTCTTTACTCGCGTGAAGCAAGCGACCGGCTGAGAGTTCAAGTCCGAGCAGTCGATCGTGGTGTTTACAAAATCCGACGTAGCCGGCGCAACGCCGTCCAAGTCGTTGAAACGACAGGTCGCGAGATCGCGCGGTGCAGCGAAGCTGCTAACGCGGCTGCCGGCGAACGCCATGGTGAGTATCTGAGCGGTCTCTTTGTTGTTGAACGCCGTCAAGACACCAAAGGCGGTTCCAAAGCCCGCCGCCGGAGCGCATGCGACCCCCGAGCCGCCGCCTTCGAAGCTACCCCCCGCAGCCGAATAATCGCTGTCCACTTGTAGAGCGCTGATCTCGCTCGTCGGAAACGCTAACTCATAGACGACATCCCAAGAGACCGCTTGCAGCGCGAACGCGTCACCCGCGGCTATGCCGACATAGATCGCCCAGAGCACGACGAATAACGTCACCAGGGCCGGTTTCAAGCGAGTAGTTCGGCCGGGCATCGAGGGTCTCGGGCACGACGAAGTGCAGCGAAACGCTAGAGCGCCACCCTAGCTAACACAACTCACGCGGCTGTCACTCGGCCGTCAGATCGTAGAGACCTCACTGCTTCTTGACTGCAATCTGCGCCAGCGTGTCGGTCCGCGCTTTGTGTGCAATCGCGCGGATGTCTTTCAGCTCCTGCTCGGCAACCTCGGGTTTGATGCCGGGGTCGGAGTCGAGATGGCACGGTGCATGGTCCATCGGGCCCCCGCAAGCTGTACGGGTTTTCCCAGCTTCCCAGTTCCGAGAAGGCCCGGGCTCGGCTTCCTAAGTTCCGGGAAGCGAGGCATGGGCAGCGGACGACCCTCGGCCTTGAATGTGCGCCGCTTGAAAGTTCCGCCCGGCTAACGCAAAACATGAGGGCTTCGAACGACGCGAGGGGCCCTTGGGGAGAAGCGTTTCGAAGCCAGGGCTGTTCGAACACAACAACTACAAACCCAGCAATCAGAAGTGGAGAGGTATATGGCAAAGAAGGCAGCAGCAGTAAAAAAAGCGATGACCAAATCGGAGATGTTCTCGGAGATCGCCGCGGGCACGGGCCTGGCCAAGAAAGAGGTGGCGGCGGTTTTTGACGAGGTCGAGAGCATCATCAAACGTCACATCAAGAAAGGGGCGGTGGGGCAGTTTACTCTTCCCGGACTCCTCAAGGTGAAGACGGTCAAGAAGCCCGCGCGCAAAGCGCAAAAGGACGTTCCCAATCCTTTTCGTCCCGGCGAGTTGATGGACATCGCCGCCAAGCCGGCGAGCATAAAGGTCAAGATTCTTCCGCTCAAGAAAATGAAAGACATGGTCGGCTGAGCCCGAACGCCTATCATGAAAAAACAAGAGGGGCGTGTCGGCGCGGCATGCCCCTCTTTTGTTTGCGCTTCCACCCGTGTTTCCAGTCCTACGCGCGGACGCAACGGCAGCCGGCATGCAGACTAACGCGGCAACCCGTTACATCCGCTTCGTCGCTCCCTTCCTTGTTGTCGGTCTCGCCGACGGCCTGATCAACGCCGCCTCGCGCATCGCCGAGAATCATTACGTCGAGCAAGGATTCAGCTACCTCGCGCTCAGCCTCACGGCCTCGCAAATCAACTCGGCGGTGGTGTTTGCGCTGCTCAGCTCGACCGTACTCTACGGACTCATCGCTCTGTCCCCCTTGGGGCGAAGAAAAGGATCGATCGCACGATTTGCCGTATGGCTGTGCGTCTCCATCGAGGTCCTCCTGCTTGCCAGTCGCCTCTTCGACGGCGTGGACTGGTCGGCCAAGATGGTCTCCATCGGCATCTGGCGCGGTTGGCGCGCCGAGACCATGGTCTTGAAGCTGCCGTTGCCGCTGATCGTCTGGCGTTGGATCGACGGCGCCTACCACGAGCCGTTTCGTTGGGCGACTATGATCCTGGCGCTGCCCTTGCTCGCGGCGGCAGTCGCCCTTGCCGGACGTCGACGCAAGCGGCTAGACATGCGCTGGTGGCAATCGCCCACCCGCGACCGCTTGCTCGGCACGGCGGTAACCATGGTTGCGCTCTGTACGGCCGTTGCAAACCTGTCTGCGATGGCAAAAGCACCGCAAGTAGCAAAACGTCCGGTCAACGTCATCTGGATCACCTGGGACTCGACCCGCGCCGATCACCTGTCTTGCTATGGCTACGGCAAACCGACCACACCGGCGCTCGATGGGTTCTCCCGGCAGTCGGTTCTGTTCGAGTCGGCCTTTGCCCAACACAACTGGACGCGCCCCTCGTACGCATCGATGTTCACCGGTTTGTACAAATGGGACTTCCCCAGCCAACGCCTCGACCCCGGACAAGCAACGCTGACCGAAATTCTCAAAAACCACGGCTATCGAACGATGGGCTTTACCCAAAACCCCAACCTCGATGCCGAGTTCGGCTTCGCCCAGGGCTTTGACTCCTACGTGCAACTGCCGGGGCGTTCGACCGCCGGCCTCATGAACGACTTCGCGTTGCCCGCCTTGAGACGCTTGGCCGGCGAAGAGAAGCCGTTTTTTCTTTTCGTTCACTACCAGGAACCGCACTGGCCCTACAGGTTGGACAGCGGCTACGTAGAGCAATTCGCCGGCTCACAAAAAGTAGTCAGCGATGACGAGATCCAGGACTTGATGTGGCAACACGGACACGACTGGGACGCGGCGCAGCCCGGGGTCGAGCGCAAGCTCGCCTACATTCGCGGCCTATACGACGCCGATCTTCGTGCCACCGACCAGGCTCTGGCCGAGCTTCTCGATACGCTGCGGTCCGATAAGAACCTTTGGGCCGATTCGCTGGTGATCTTCAACGCCGACCACGGCGAAGAACTCGGCGAACGAGGCGGTTTCGGACATGGGCAGATGAACCTGAACGCGGAACTCACCCACGTACCCTTGCTGATCCGCTTCCCCCAATCGTCAGGCATCGCGCCGAGCCGCTACCAAGCGGCCGTCGAAAGTGTCGATATCCTTCCCACCGTTCTCGATGTGGCCGGTATCGCTTTGCCTGCACATTTGCGTGGAAGCAGCCTTGCCCACGTCTCGGACGGCGAAAGGGCGAACGCACACGCGGCCAGTTTCCACGCCGAGTTGGTCAGCCTGCGCGACGCCGAACACACGATACTGATCGACAACCGCGGCGGAAAAATCGAAAGCTACGATCGCGTTGACGACCCGGCTGAGATGTCGCCACTGGCCGAGCTTCCTCGCGATCAAGGTTTTCGAGAGCTGGAAAGCGACGCCGAACGGATCTCGGTGCTCTATCTTCGCCAACTGACCGAGCGAGCCGGTGAGGCCGGCCCCAAGGTCGCCGAAGACCTGCGTAGGCGCCTGCGAGCGCTCGGATACCTTCAATAGCAGGCGCTGCCGGCGCACACGACAGCCGCTCAGGCCGACTGCTGAATTTCGAGGAACTGCTCACGCAGCGAAGTCAGCTCTTCGGCCCAATAGCGTTCGCTGCCGAAGTCCGGGAACACTCTCTGGAAGGCCGGGTCTTCCCAGCGCCGCGCGATCCACGCGCTGAAATGGATGAAGCGCAGCGCGCGCAAGGGTTCGATCAGTCGCAAGGTCCGATAATCGAACTCGCGGAACTGTTCGTAACCATCGAGTAGAGCCGAGCGTTGGCGCCGCGCCTCGTCGTCTTTGCCCGCCGCCAAAAGCCACAGGTCCTGCACGCAGGGGCCACGCACCATGTCGTCGAAATCGACGAAGAACGCACCCTGCCCCCCCAGCAACAAGTTGCCGATATGGCAATCCCCGTGAATGCGTTGATAGGCGGCGGCCTCGAACCAAGGCGTGCTGATCTCGCAGATCGACTCGACGATTCGTCGGTAATCCTCGCGCATGGGCTCTGGAACCGCACGCGCTTCCAGAAGATAGGCTAAGTTGTTGCGGCCGTAACTGGTTGGATCGAGACGGATGCGCGAGGGCGCGTCGCTCAGTGCGCCGACGTTGTGCAAACGCCCGATCAAACGCCCGATGCGTACCAACCCCTCGTCGTCCAATTCATCGGGCGCACGCCCGCCCACACGGGGAAAGACCGCACACCAGATCGGCAGCTCCCCGGCACGCGCAAGTGTAGAACCATCCGTGAAGGGCAAAGGCGCGACCGCAGGGATTTCCGCCTCGACCAGCTCGTGCAGGAAGCGGTGCTCTTCGAGTATCTGTTCGCGGCTCCAGCGCCCGGGGCGGTAGAACTTAGCCACCAGAAACGACGTTCCGCCTCCCCCGTCGGCTTCGTCGGCTTCGCCGCCCTCGCCGGCTTCGACCTCGACTTGGTAGACGCGGTTCTCCATGCTGTTCAGAGCCATGCAACGCCCGGTTGGGCGCAGCCCGAAAGCCTC
>CAZKLE010000181.1:0-4758 GCA_964553415.1 uncultured Myxococcales bacterium | reverse complement strand
TCACCCCCGCGGCGGCCAGGGGCACGCCCAGCCGCTTGATGGCGGCCGTCGCGTCCCCTCCGGCTTCTTTGACGAGCGTGAGCTGCTCATTCAAATAGCCGATCTTATCGAGAAACGCCTCTCGATTGGCGCGGTAGGTCTCCGAGCCGGTGTCAACGTGGCTGGCCAGCACTTCCATGCGAGGGTGCTCTTAGAAGCCGAGAATTTTGGCCAAGTAATGCATCATGGTCTCGTCCGATCCACCGCCGATGCTGATCAATCGCGTGTCTACGAAAGCCCGTCCGGCGGAACTCTCCTTCATGTAGCCGAATCCCCCGTGCATCTGCATGCACTCGTCGGCGACACGACGCGACATTCTTCCGCAAAACAGTTTGGCCATCGTAATTTCCTGGGTCGCGTCCTCGCCCGCAACGCGCTTGCGGACACACTCCTTGGTCAGCTGGCGGGCAGCTGTAATATCAGTGAGCATCTCCACGAATTTGAATTGGCTGACCTGCATCTTCGACAAAGGCCTACCGAAAAGAACACGCTGTTCGGCCCATTCGCGGGTCCGCTGCCAATTCAGCCTCGCACCGGCGCAAGAGCTTACGCATGCCACCAGACGTTCGTCCTGGAACTGCATCATCTGTTGTTGGAAGCCTCGGCCGATGTCGCCGATGGTATTGCTCACCGGCACGCGCACATCGTCGAAGAACAGCTGCCCCGTGTCCGAGCCCCAATTGCCGATCTTCTCGAGAAGATCGTAGTGGAAGCCCGGGCTGTTGGTCGGCACGACGATCTGCGAGAAGCCACCGTAACCGGCTTCGGGGTCGGTCACCACAAGAAGACACAGCCAGTCGGCGGTGGCCGCGTTGGTGATGTAGATTTTGGATCCGTTGATCACCCAGTCGTCACCGTCGCGTACGGCGCGCGTTTTGATTCCCGCAACGTCCGATCCGGCGTCGGGCTCGGTCACCGCGATCGCCGCGACCATGTGTCCCGTGATGGCGGGAACCAAATACTTCCGGCGAAGCTCATCGGAGCCGAACTGGTGCAGCGACGGCGTTGCCATGTCGGTCTGCACGGTCACCCCCATACAAACCCCGGCGTTGTCGCAACGAACCATCTCTTCGTACATGACCGCGGTAAACGACCAGTCGAGCCCGGCTCCACCCCACTCGGGGTCGTAACGCAGGCCGAGCATACCCAACTCGCCCATACGCTGGAACAACTTCTTGTCGATACGCCCCATGGCATCGAACTCCCTGGCTCTGGGAGCCAGTTCGGCTTCGACGAATTTTCGCACGGTCGTGCGGAACGCTTCGTGTTCGGGTGTCGCAAATAGATCATCAGCCATGCCTTCTCTCTCCTCTGGACTGCGTGACTACCACGTGCTCGGGAAACCCTGGAAAGTTCTCGGAATGCGTTTCAATTCCTGCAACACTTCGCGCATCTCCCCTTGCTCGGTTTCGGGTGGAACTTCCAAGGCGATGCTATCGCTGATGCCCCCGAAACGCTCCTCGATTTTGCCGGCCAATTGATCGTAGGTCCCGACCGCCGTGAAGGTCTCGAGCACCTCATCGGAGATCTGCGCCGCCATTTCCTTCCATTGCCCGGTCTTGGACATTTCGTGCAGCTTCATGCCAAGGTCTTCCCAGCCGTGCTCGGCAAATACGCCGTGATAACTGCGCGTCGAACCGTAAAACCCGATGCGATAACGCACCCATTCGAGCTGCTGCCGGACGGCCTGCTCATCCTTGCCGGTAGCCACGAAGCCTCCGCCCCAGACCTCGAACTCGGAACGCTTGCGCCCGCTTTTCGCCAGCCCCGCCTCGATTGCCGGCAAGGCTACGTTCTCCAGGTACCTGCGGGTAGCGAATCCGTGCAGTCTGACGCCGTCGCATATCGTGCCCGCCAGCTTCATCATGGCCGGCCGCACGGCGGCTACGGTCACCGGAATCGGCGGCAGACCGCAGGCCGGCGGCGAAAACTCGGGCGTCATCAGAGTAAACCGGTAGTGCTCGCCCTCGAAGGACAGCGGCTCGCCGTGTTCCCAACAGCGCCAGATCGCACGTAACGACTGCACGTACTCCCGCAAACGCGGCAGCGGCGGGCTCCACGGAACGCTGAAGCGGCGTTCGTTGTGCCCTTTGACTTGCGTCCCGAGCCCGAGGACGAAGCGCCCGCCCGACTGAACGTTCAAGTTCCAAGCCGTGGTCGCCACGACCATCGGACTGCGCGGAAAACACACCGCGATGGCGGTTCCCAATCGGATCCTCTCGGTGGCCAGAGCCGCAAACGCCAAGGGGATGAAGGGATCGTCGGCGATCTCGTAGCTAACCAGACCGTCGAATCCGGCCGCCTCCGCACGTTTCGCAGCGGCGCCGATGGCGCGCCAGTCGTTCAGAGGAATGCCCGTCTCTACGTTCACAGTCCCACCCTCATTTGTCTCTGTTCTCGCATTTCTCTCGCCTGTCGAGTTCCCCTCTTACGGCATCGAGTCCGGCTTCCACCCGAGCAAGGCGGCCCTCGACCCGGTCCTCGCCGGCCGTTACACGTCCGTCTTGCCCGCCAACTCCATGCACGATGAGATCGGTCAGTTGGTCGGCCAAGCGTACGACATCCGCACGCAGACCGCCGCTCAACGCGCGCCACATCACGTGTTCTATACCACCGTAGATCACATCGCGTACAAGGGTCGCGGGCAGGTCGGAGCGGAACTCTCCTTGCGCCATGGCATCCTCGATGACACCAAGAGCCAGGGCTGTGGTTTCGCGATTCAGCTCGTGCACGACCGAGTCCCGATAATCCTGATAGGGGCGAACTTCCTGGATAATGAGGCGGCAGATCCCCGGCTGCTCGGCGAAGGCCCGCAAATGTTCGCCGATGAGAAAGCGCAAACGGTTCCGAGTGCCGTGAATTCCGCTTAGCTGCCTACGGTTGCGCTCGATCACGGGCGCATAAAAGGCGCGCATGGTCGCGAACAAGAGATCACGCTTGGTCGCAAAGTGGCGATAGACGGCGCTCTCCACCACGCCGACTTTGGCGGCGATCTCCGCCACCGAAGCTCGCTCGTAGCCTTTCGCAGCAAAGACTCCCGCAGCCGCGTCCAGAATCTCTCGCTTGCGATCTGCGGCTTTTAGGCGCGGGCGCACCGCGCTTTTCACGATTGCTTCAGCCATCCTGGGAAAAACCAGACTAGTGAGTCCGGCTCACTATCTACTGCCGAGGCGGGCCACACGCAAGCCGTCGCAAGCGAACTCGTCTATCTATCTGTTTTCTCTATGATTCTGTCCAATGAGCCAATCTGCCTCGACGCCGGGAGCAACTCCCCGCGAGCCGCACCGGCCCTCGAATCGGCTATATAGTGAGGCGCGGTTCGGGCGCTCGTGTCACATGGCCGGAACCGCTTTGCATTGGATCAGTAGGGATTTCTCGAGCGCTTCCTCGCGCAGATGGGCGATCTTCGAATAACCCTCGTCGGCCGGAAGTTTCGCAAACGATTGCAGATCCGGCCACTCGACAACAAAAAAGAGATCGGCGTCCCATTCTCCTATGAGTGCTGTTTGCGGCTCGAAACCGGCGACCATCCGCCCGCCGTGCTTTTGCACATACGGACGGGCCGCGGCCACGTATTCGGCATACTTCTCCGCGCCGCCGTCGCGCTTGAACCAAAGCACGTTCAACATGTAAAGCTTTTCGTCCGCCATCTCGTTACTCCCTTAGCCGCCGCATTTTGGTTGACGTCGCTCGTCGCCGACGCCCCTTCATCAGGCGCACGGCTCCGACTCGCGACACTACTTCAGGGCGGACGCTCGGGTTTAGCCGATCTACCGCAGAGAAACCAACGAGATCCTCAGGGCGACCCTGTGCTTCCACCTCGGATACGACCTAGACTGACGCGATGCGCTTTGACCCGACCCAGGTCCTCATAACCTGCGAACACGCAAGCAACCGCCGACCGCTGCGCTGAGCCGGCTTATAGGCATGACAGAACCGTCAAAGAGCATGGGGATTGCCGCTGCAGAAATCGACACCGAGCATGCCTCCGTGGTCATCGTCGGTGCCGGCCCGGTGGGCACTACGCTCGCCAACCTATTGGGGGTTTACGGCGTACGTACCTGCGTCCTCGAACGTAACGCGGCGATCTACGATACGCCGCGTGCCGTAGCCATCGACGATGAAGCGTTGCGAACCTGGCAAGCCACCGGGCTCGTCGAAAGAATCGCCGCCGATCTCAGCGTCCCCCACCGGCAGGACCCGTGGATGCGATACCGCGACGCACACGGCCGTGTGTTCATGCGGCTGCGCCGCTTCTCGGAACGTTACGGCTACCCGGGTGTTGCAGGCTTCATCCAGCCGTTGACCGAACGTGTTCTCGTCGACGGTCTCTCCCGTTTCCCACATGTCGCGTTGCACTTCGGGCACGAGGTGCAGGAAGTGACCGACGAAGCCGGCGTAGCCGTGTCCGGCCTGCGCTCGGACCAGAGTCACTTCCAGATCCGCGCAGACTACATCGTCGCCTGCGACGGAGGTCAGAGCCACATTCGGAGAGACCTCGGCATTGCGATGAGCGGCTCCACCTACCACGAACGCTGGCTCGTACTCGACACCATGGAACGGGGACCGGATAGAGATCACCGCGAGCTCGAAGTCGACGTCTGGTGCAACCCCGCCAGGCCTACGGTGACCGTTCCCCGACGTCACGGCCACCGCCGTTGGGAGTTCATGCTGCGCGCGAACGAGCAAGAACAAGACATGCTTGCCGATGCGACGATC
>CAZKLE010000180.1:0-4782 GCA_964553415.1 uncultured Myxococcales bacterium | reverse complement strand
CGAGCAAGCCGTCGAGGTACTCGCGGTGTTCGACGAAGCGATAGGAACCCGGTCCGCTGTTATCGAGTTTTTCGGAATCGCCCATGCCGATCAGGTCGGGAGCGATGCAACGCGCCGCGTCTTCGAGATGCGGAATGATGTTGCGCCACAGGTATGAAGAGGTCGGGTTGCCGTGCAGGAACACGATAGGATCGCCTTGGCCGCTTTCCACATAGGCCATGCGCTTGGCCTTTACCTGGGTGAATTTCTTGTCGTATCGTTCAGCGGCATCGATCATCGGAGACTCCTTGTCTGGGTTTGCTCGGGGCTCAACGCGACTTTGTAGCCAACCCGCGCAGGCATGGCCAGGGACCGGATGCCGCGAGTGCCGCCGGCGGCGTTCGACGCAGCCTCAACCGCCGACTTGGAACATCTCGATCTTGCGTGTATCGCGCCGTTTGCGGGACTCGGGCGTATGCGAGGCGCGTTCCTCGGAGTAACGGTCCGAACGCTGTTGCCACACGCCGCGGATCCGTTCGCTCAGCTCTCGGTCGTCGGAACCGGAGCGAAGTCCCGTGCGTAGATCGGTTCCCTTGCCGGAGAATAGGCAGGTGAACAGTCGACCGTCGGTCGACAAGCGGGCGCGGGTGCAGCCGCCGCAAAACGGTTTCGACACCGAAGCGATCATGCCGATCTCGGCTGAACCATCCGCGTATCGGTAACGCCGCGCCACCTCGCCTGCATAGGCGGGTGGGAGCGGCAGCAGATCCACGTCGGCGCGGATCCGTTCGAGGATTTCCTCGGCCGGGACCACATCGGTGAGGTTCCAGCCGTTGAGCGTGCCCACGTCCATGTACTCGATGAAGCGCAGGGTGTACCCGCGCTCGCGGCAGAAGCCGGCCAGATCGACCAGCGTGTGGTCGTTGAGTCCGCGCTGAACGACGCAGTTGACTTTGATGGGGCCCAGGCCTGCCGCTTGCGCGGCCTCGATTCCTTCGAGCACACGGGCGACCGGGTGCTCGCGTCCGTTCATCTTACGAAAGACGTCTTCATCGAGGCTGTCCAAGCTGACGGTCACGCGTCGCAGTCCCGCTTGCGCCAGAGAAGCTGCGGCATCGGCCAAAAGAAAACCGTTGGTGGTCAGTGCCAGGTCTTCGATGCCCTCGATGGCCGACAGCCGTGCGACCAGCTGCGGCAGCTCGGCACGCAGCAAAGGCTCACCCCCGGTAATTCGGATCTTACGGGTTCCCAGTTGTGCGAAGATGCGCGCCAGACGCGCGATCTCTTCGTAGCTGAGCAGATCGTTGCGCGGCAAAAAACGGTAGCGGGCCCCGTACACCTCGGCGGGCATGCAATAGGGACAGCGGAAGTTGCAACGGTCGGTTACCGAGATGCGAAGATCGCGTAGCGGTCGGGCAAGTGTGTCTTGTAAGCCGGCGGAGGTCATGGTCGGTGGCGCAGGCCGTGTAGCGCGGCGCACGCGCGGCGAGTCTAGGGGGAGGGCGGCGCCGGTGCCAGTCCCCAGGCTACGATCGGCGTTGCGCGCCGCGGGCGCGGGCTTAGTAACGGACACGGGCCTCGAGGCGCCCGTCTTCGCCGCGTTCGACGACGAGACGCGACATGCACGGCATGCAATAGACGCGATCGCCTTCGCGCAACTCGCGCGAAGAACGAATCACCACTTTGCACACCGGACAGATCACCTCGTTGGGTGCCAGGCTGTCGCCGTCGCCTTTCCATTTTCGGTAAAAGCGTCGGTACTTTTTCGGAACTTCGTTAAAGCCGGTATCGGTCAATACGAAACGGCGGCGTTCCGTGGTCGCCGTCGCTGCGGCGGGTTGCTCGATTGTGGCGCTCACCTCAAGCCCAGCCGTTCGACGGATTCGCGATACAGCCGCCCGAGCTCTTCTTTGTCGCCGGCGGGCAGACCCAAATGCTGGGCCGTATCCTTGAGCGTTTCATGCACCAGGTGATCGATCTCTTTGCGGAACTCGCGAATGCGTACACGAGCGGTAGGATCACGGCGAAAGCGGCGGCCGAGTTCGTTCTCGCCGAAGCCCATGTGGCGTCGCTCGTCTTTGATCACCCGCGCGAGAATCTCGGCGGTGACCGGATCGGCGGTCTGGCAATGACGCCGGAACACGACGAATTCGAGAGATTCCAATGCGACGTTCTGGGCGAAAAGGGCCGAGTCCCAATCTTTCCCTTCAATGAGTTGCAGTAGGCGGCTCTTGAAGGCGAGCATCGATGGACTGGCCCGTTTTTCGATTTCGGTTTCTGCGTCGGCAACCCCCAGCTCGCCGAGGCGATGCAGGAAGACTTCCAAGTGCCGGCCTTCGTCGACGACCTGCGTGGACAGGAAAATTTTGCTCTGCCGGTTCGGTGCGATCGTGACCAGGCCGCTGGCGGTATCCAACGCCGCCGACTCGGCCACGCAGTAGTTGCAGAGAACGCCGATTAGACGATCACGGTCTTCGCCCTGTTGCGGTTGGTCGGGGGTCTCGGGGCGGTGCCCGTGGGTCGTATCCGACAAATAACCCTCGACTGCCTGGAACCAAAACTCGAAGGAGTGGACTTCCTCGAGAAATTCCGACGGTTTCAGATCGTGGACCTCCGCGGGTGTTTTGCCGGCCGTCTTCTTCGCGGGCGTACTCACAGCCGCCCGCCTACGGCCGCGAAGGTGTTTGGTAGTCCAGGCCGATCCGTCCCAAGCGCACCTTGAACTCCTTGAGTACCGTATCGGCGAGCACGGCCTCCATTTCTTCGGGGGAGGCGAGCCCTAAATCGGTACCGTGGAAACGCGCGTGCGAACGTTCCTGGCCGATACGATCGAGTTCGTCGATGGCCTGCGTGTCCTTAAATGCATCCGAGAAGGTGGCGAGCATCCAATAGGACATTTCTTTTTGCATGCGTTCGACTTCCGGTTTTTTCTCGGGGAAATCCTTGATCAGCGAGCCGACACGGTTTTCACCAAATCCCACATGGCGACGTTCGTCGGCGATGGTACCGGAGAGCGTCTGAGCGAACTTGGGATTCATCTCGGCGTTGGCGGTGTGCATCATTTCAAAGACGCTGAAGGCCATGCCCTCGAGAACGATATTCTGACCTACGACACCGGCGACGAAGTCCTTTTTGTCGATTTTTCCCAGTAGCAGCTCGGCAAATTTGACGAGGTTGGGGTTTGCATACCGTTGAATGACCCCTTCGAGTTCATCCTTTTTGACGCCGAGGTCGTAGAGACGCTGAGTGAATATCTCCACGTGGCGCGCCTCGTCGAGGGTCTGGGTAGCGAGAAAACGCTTGCTGCCTTCGTCGGGCGCTAGGTTGATCAGACCCGAGGAGGCCGAAAGAGCACAACGCTCGCCGACCACCAGGGCTACGGTGGTGCGAATGGCGTCCTCGCGCAGAACGTCGTTGTCCATCACCAGCGCGGGTTCGCCTTCTTCGGGGGCGTGTCCGTAGACCGTCTCTTCGAGGTAACTTTGCGGGCAGGACTCGAGCCAGCTCTGTATTGAGTATGCGGATAGAAAATCGGCCATCATGGGTTCTCCTTCTGGTTGGTTGGCAAGGGGCGTGACTTTGCGCACACCGATCCGGCGAATGACAAAGCAATACTCATGCCCGCAGCGCGGGCCTTGGCGGGTAAGGTCCGACGCTGTTTGCGTTTGCCGTTGCTGGGAATCAAGTGCGAGGCGGATTCGCAGAATCGGGAATCGTACGAGCCGACTCTGAGGCCCGTCGTCCCCGCCGCGATTAGATGCCCAACGCTCGACGCGCTGTGTCGGTCATCATCTGCGGGCCCCAAGGTGGATCCCATACGATGCTGACCTCGGCCGCCGATACTTCGGGCAAAGAAGCGATCTTCAATCGGGCATCGCCGGCGATTGCCGCGCCCATGCCGCAGCCCTGGGCGGTGAGCGTCATCTGCACGAGTACGCAGTGGCCGCCGCTCTCGTGCTGACGAATTTGCAGATCGTAGATCAATCCGAGGTCGACGATGTTGACGGGGATTTCCGGATCGAAACAAGTTCGCAACGCCGCCCATACCTTGTCTTCGAGAACCGCGTCCTCGGGCGAGTCGATCTCGGCCTCTTCGGGAACATCTTGGCCGAGAGCGTCGGCGTCGCTGCCGGCGATGCGGAATAAACCGCCCAGGGCCGGAACCTGCACGGTGAAGGTCCCGCCCAGCGATTGCATGATGGTGACCTCGAGACCTTCGGCCAAGGTCGTTTCGTTTCCGGCCGGCACCTGCACGGCTTTGCATTCACGGCTGAGTTGTACCTGTTCCATAGGCCCTCCGGGTCAGGGTTTGATGTATTTGAGCACGAAGCGATCACTGGATCCACGGCGGGCGCCGGCCGCGCGTGGTGAGTCATTCCAGTCGCGCAGGTCATAGGGGTTGCGCAGGAAGTCCGAAACCGCGATCAGTTTGAAACCCGCTTGCGGAACTTCGCGGCGAACGACGCTCTCTTCGATTCGATGCAGCGTGCCCGCCTCGGCAGCGCCGACGCCTTCGCGTGCGCTATGGTCGATGATCCCGTACACGCCGCCCGTTTTGAGGGCGCGAAAGACGGCCGCGTTCATCTTGGCGCGGTCGGCCCCCATCCAGACGGTGTCGTGATAGAACAGCACGATGAAGACGGCATCGAGGTTTTCGACGCCGGCCGGTAGCGGGTCGTCCCATTCGCGGTCGATACGAACGACGTTGCGCATGACGGGTTTTTTCAGACGCTCGGCCCACCGGTCGCCGAAGTGCTCGATGACGAACGGTGGGTTGTGCGCGTACACGACGCCGTTCTTGCC
>CAZKLE010000179.1:0-4866 GCA_964553415.1 uncultured Myxococcales bacterium | reverse complement strand
GGCGTACCCGGTGGGGTGCAATGATTCCGCTTTGGCTGGCACGCACGGGACCGAGGCGATTCTCATCGTCGGCGCCGTGTAGGAAGTCGTAGGCGTCGTTGACCAGATTGGTGCCGACCTGGATGAGTACGGCCGCTGCCAAGGTTATCGTCGCCAGACGAACGTCGAAACGGCCTTCGTGGAAAGCCAGAGACGATCCCACGACCACCGGCACCACCGATGCCGCCAAGGTCCGCGGCCGAGCAGCCTCGAGCCATGCACGCAGATTGTTTGCCACCGTTCTAGGGAAGGCGCGGGAACTTCGAGAAATCGGGCCGGCGCTTTTCCAGGTAGGCGTCACGCCCTTCCTGTCCTTCTTCGCTCATGTAAAATAGCATCGTCGTGTTGCCGGCCAACTCCTGAATGCCGGCCATGCCGTCGGTCTCGGCGTTGAAGGCCGATTTGAGACAGCGCAGCGCCATCGGACTGTGCTCGAGAATGCGACGGCACCAGGCAAGCGTAGTTTGTTCGAGTTCGGCCAGGGGCACGACCTTGTTGACCAGTCCCATCGCGAGTGCGTCTTTTGCCGAATACTGTTCGCACAGGTACCAGATTTCACGGGCTTTTTTCTGCCCGACCACGCGTGCCATGTAACCGGCTCCGAAGCCGCCGTCGAAACTGCCCACACGTGGGCCGGTTTGGCCGAACACGGCGTTGTCGGCGGCTACGGTAAGATCGCAGACCAAATGCAAAACGTGGCCGCCGCCGATCGCGTAGCCGGCGACCATGGCGACCACCGGCTTGGGTAGGCTGCGGATGAGTTTTTGCAGGTCGAGAACATTCAATCGCGGCACGCCGTCGTCGCCGACGTAGCCCTTGCTGCCGCGTACACGCTGATCGCCGCCGCTACAAAACGCCATGCCTCCTTCTCCGGTCAAGATGACCACGCCGACATCGGCCTGTTCGCGCACATCCATGAAGGCGTCGATCAGCTCTCGTATGGTTTGTGGCCGAAACGCATTCCGAACCTCGGGGCGGTTGATCGAAATGCGCGCCACGCCCTCGGATTTTGTGTACAGAATGTCGTCGTATCCTTTTACCGTTTTCCAGTCGGGGTTCATGGCTTTGCTCCTACTCCTGCGGCACCTGCCTGTGTCTGCGTCGATTCATCGCTGAGAAACGTCAGCAAGGCCTGCGTGAATCGCTCGGGTTGTTCCACGTGGACCATATGGCCGGCGTCTTCAATGGTCGCGAGCTTGGACCCGACAATGCGCTCGTGCATGTCCTCAGCCGCTCGTGTGAATTTGTGGTCTCGGGCCCCCGCCATGAGTAGTGTCGGCATTTGTAACTCCCCTAGGCGGTCACCGAGGTAGGGCTGTACGCCGGTTCCCATTGCTCTCAAGCTGGCGGCCAGGCCTGTCGGGCTGCACCGCAGGCGCATGCGGCGGATGGCCTTGCGCCTATCGCCGGGGCCTCGCTCGAGGCTGTCGAACAAGGGGAGTTGCTCCCACCTTTTGACAAAGGCCTCGATACCGTCGCTCTCCAGCAGCTTGGCCAGGCCTTCATCGGCATGCACGCGATTCTCCCGTTCGCTTCGCTCTTTCAGCCCGGCGGATGCGCTGATGAGTACGAGTGCATGAACGCGCGCCGGGTGAGCCAGCGCAAAATTCAAAGCCAAACGTCCCCCCATCGAGTAGCCCGCGGTGATCGCTTTGGACACGCCGAGAAAATCCAGGATTTCGCTGAGCCGCTGGGCGGCACGTTCCATGGTGCAGTCGGCCGCGGTTGCGTTGCTTTCACCCCCGTGGCCTGGAAAATCGGGGGCTAGGATCCGGTAGCGTGGCAGCAGAGTTTCGCTCACCGTACGCCAGCACGAGGCGTCGGCGGCAAAGCCGTGCAGAAAAAGGAGAGTGGGGGCATTGTGCGGTCCGACGTCGATCACGCGTGCGTAGCGCTTGCCGAGGAGTGGGCTGGTAATCACCTGCGAGGTCCTCTCACGCGGCCTCACCGAAAGCTTTTCGCAGTGCGCGGCGCGCGGCGGCGGTGATTGCTCGGTGTTGCGCAAGGTTAACCGCCCGGCTGCTCGGGACTTCGATGATGTCGAGTCCGCTACGGGCCGCGGCGGCTTGCAGTTGTTGGGTGAGCGCCTCGGCGGAGTTTGCTTCCGTGTAGCGCGCGCCGCAGGAGCCGGCGATGGGTCGCAGATCCAGGCCGTGCGGCGTTGCGAAGTAGCGTTCGAAGACGCCGTCTCTTCGGGCTTGCGGTAGGAAGGAGAATATCCCGCCGCCGTTGTTGTTGATGACGACGACGGTCATGTCGATTTGCTGGCGAGCGGCCAGTTGCAGCGCCGAGACGTCATGCAGGAAACTCAAGTCACCGATCACGAGCACAAGCGGTGTCGGGCATACCGCCGCCGCTCCCAGCGAAGCCGATACGACACCGTCGATGCCGTTTGCGCCGCGATTGCATAGCATTCGGATTCGTTTCGGGGAAGGTGCAGCGAAACTGTCCAGATCGCGCACCGGCATGCTGTTGCCGACCGACAGATTGGCCGGCTCGAGCAGGGCCTCGGCAACGATGCCGGGAACGGCGGCTTCGCACAGCTCCGACACTCGGGCGAACTCGGCGTGCGCGGCGTCGTAGGCGAGGCGTCCGGCTTCGATCCACGACTGCAACCAGTGCGGGTCAAGCGGACCGGCTTGTATTGTGGCCGCATCCGTCGTCCGGCCGGACAGTTCCGGAACAAGCGATCGGCAAAATTCGAGGGTGGTCGTGTGAACCAAATCGCTGGCTGCGTGTTCGGGATCGGGCCACAGGCCGGGCTCGGCGACCACGATGTGGCGGACATCCCGGAGTGTGGCCAGCCATTGCGAGGTTGCTTTCGATACCGGAAGCGAGCCGAACTGCAAGATGAAGTCCGGTCGCCGGCGATCCGTAAACTCGGATTCGCGCAGTAGGAGGTCGTGAGCGTGAACGACCTGCGACAAATCGTGGGCGCCAAAGCGCAGCCCGGAAAGGACGTCGGCGAGAATCGGCCAGCGCAACCGCGTTGCCAGCCGCGATATGGCTTCGGCACTGGAGACATCGCCGCTCGAATCGTCGGCGTGTGAACCCTGCGTGCGCGGTCCGCAGACGATGAGTCCGCGTGTCGCTCGTGTCATTGCGTGTGCGAGTTCACGGATAGTTTGTGGATACAGGGACGGAGCGCTGGGATGAACTCGAATCGAAGGATGCCGGCGTGCCTTCGTCTGTGCCGCCCCCCCTCGCTCCGGTTCGGAGAGGGAGTCGGCCGCATCGGTGTCGATCAGCGGCTCGCGGAAACAGAGATTCAGGTGTACGGGGCCGGCGGGTGGCGCGGTTGCTTCGGCGACCGCGCGGCAGCCGAGCGCACGCATCGATTCCAGCTCTTTGTTGTGGCCGCAAGGCGGCGCGACATCGAAGTTCCAGCGCACGTGCGATCCGAAGATGCGCGCTTGGTCGATGGTTTGCGCGGCACCGAAGCCGCGTAGTTCGCTCGGGCGATCGGCGGTAAGGACGATCAACGGCACACAGGCCAGCGAAGCTTCGGCGACGGCCGGAAGAAAATTGGCGGCCGCGGTGCCCGAGGTGCTCACGATGGCGACCGCTTCGTGCAGCTCACGCGCCATACCGAGGGCGAAGTATGCGCCGCCTCGTTCATCGTGGATGATCCAGTCTCGGAGCTCGCTACACTCGGCGACGGCGAAAACGAGCGGCGTCGATCGCGACCCCGGTGCGATGCAGACGTTGCGAACGCCGCACGCGGCCAACTCGCCGATAAGCGCCCGGGCGGCGTCGACGTTTGCTCGGGCGGTCTCAGGCACGCTCGGCCTCCGAATTCGCTCCGGCGGTCGACGGTGCGGGTGTCGTCGACGCTCCCGGACTCGATAGGGCCCTGTCCTCGAGCACGCCCGCAAGTGCCGTCATTTTATTCTCCACCTCCGCCAGTTCCGACTCGGGCAGCGAGCCGTCGACGACACCGGCGCCGGCCCAAACGAGCGCCCGTCCCCCCTTCACCAATGCGCTCCGCAGGGCCACGGTCAGTTCGCCGTCGCCGCGCGCATCGATCCAACCGCTGGCCCCGGCATACCACCCGCGGCCGGGTTCGTCGCTAACGAGTTCCTGCATGGCTGTCGAGGAAGGAATACCGCACACAGCTGCTGTCGGGTGCAACGCAGCGGCCAGATCGAAGAGATTCCGGTCCGCCGTCAATCGACCGGAGAACGCCGTGGAAAGATGAAAGGATTCCGGCAGGCGGCGAATCTCGGGACGCGATGAAACGTGAAGTTCCCTGCACGTTCGACTGAGTTTTGCCCGCAGTTCTTCGACGACGATGTCGTGCTCGTGGGCGTTTTTTGCGCAACTCAATAGATGTTCCGCGCGGCGGCGGTCTTCCTGTTCGCTTTGTCCGCGAGGCTCCGAACCGGCCAGCGCCGCGGTTTCAAAACGCCCGTCATCAACACGTGCGAGCACTTCCGGCGAGGATCCAAGAAACGAGCTGCTGCCGTTGCGTATCAAGAACGTGGCACAGGAAGGACGCTCTTTGCACAGACGCGCGACGGCCGCGAGAAGCGAAAACCGATCGGGCAAGTCCACGGACTGCGAGCATGCGAGCACGATCTTTTTCAGTTCTCCGGCGTGAATGCGTTCGATGGCGGCGTTCGTACGCTCGAGCCAATCGGCGGCCGACTCTTGCGTGCGAATGGCGGATAGGGCGCTGCGCGATTCCTCGCGACGATCGAGGCTTTCCGCTTGCGACGGTGGTGCAAACGGATCGCCGGCGTCGCACGGATCCAGCGACGCGACGCGCAAGCCTGAGGCGTTATCGCCGTCTGGAACCCATAGGCGTTCGTGCCATACGCACCGCCC
>CAZKLE010000178.1:0-4868 GCA_964553415.1 uncultured Myxococcales bacterium | reverse complement strand
GTGCTCGACGGTGTCTACGCGGTCGATACCAAGGCCGGAACGATCGAGTTTCTGCCGCTGGCCGCCCCCAGCACCGACGAAGTGCTCGGTGTGCTGACCGATACCGCCGGGCGAATCGCACAACGCCTCGAGCGCCGCGGCTTGGACAACGACGCGCCCCAAGAAGAAGCCGACCCCTTAGCGCGCGACAACCCCTTGCTCGCGCAGCTCTATGCCGCATCCGTGCAGGGGCGAGTCCCCGACGGCACACGTGCCGGTCAGCCCACGGCAAGGTTCGGGCACCCCACCCAAGCGGCGCCGCCCTGGCCATCGGCGCCGGCGTCTTCGTACAGGGCAGCGACCGGCATCGGCTGGCAAGGATTTGCCGTTACACTGCACGACCGGCCATCGCGACCGAGCGACTCGAGGAACTCAGCGACGGACGCTTGGCCTACGCACTTCGCACCCCCTGGCACGACGGTACTACCCATATCGTATTCGAGCCCAGAGAACTGATGGCACGCCTGGCCGCGCAGATCCCGCCACCGCGTGCCCACCAGGCACGCTACCATGGCATTTTGGCGCCCGCCGCAAACTGGCGCGACAAGGTCGTACCTCGAGCCACCAACCTCCAATGCCGTGGAACATCGCGCGTCCCGGCCGAGCAGCGCACGTGCTGGGCTCTGCTATTACAGAAAGTATTCGCCGTCGACGTGCTGGCTTGTCCGCACTGCGGCGGACGTATGCGACCGGTCGCCATCATCACACGGCCGCGTGAGATCGAAGCGTTGCTCAAGCGACTCGACCGAAAACAACAACGGCCCCCATGACAGCCAAGACCGAGCACCTCGCACATGAACCCACTCCCAAACAGGTCGGTGACCGCCGACGACGATGCACTCGTACGCACCATCGCGGATCCGACCACCTGAGAAAGCTTGAATTCGGAGGGCACCGGGCACTGATGAACCATGGTCGGCAAAGACAAATCTTCTCTTCGTCGGTGCCGACAGCCTCTTAGCAAACATAATCGACCTTGATCGACCGTTTCGTGTACTACCCTGCCTACGCTTGAAATCCCTAGCCGCCCGAAGCCTGCCGCCGTGCGGCCCGGGACGGGCGCCTACGTAGCTATCGATCGTATTTTGGGAATGGCCTCGGATGCGCCGATCTTCGATCATGGGTTGGCGTAGTGGCGTCATGGCGTACTCCTCCATGCGTGTCGGTTTGATGGCCGTGGTGACCACCGAATGGCGGTGATGGAGGAGCCGAGATACTGGAGTGCGCGCGTCGCCCTGCTCAGCAGATCAACGCGGATAGACTACCGCGCAGCGGTTTCGATCAACGCACCTTATGTTGACTCGCGGCGTGTCACGCGGTCGGAGAGAGGGGGCGGAAGTTGTTGCACTGCCGCGGTCCTGGACGGCCGGAGGCCGCGCGCCATGAAGGCCTTCCTGAAAAATCGCTTCGGGGACTGACGGCCCCGCAGCACATGATCGAATCGTACAAATCACCGAATCAGCAATCACAAGCCGCCGCGCACAGCGCGAACCTGCCTGCTGAGGGTCTTATTCGCGCCGGACACGTTGCCATTGCTGAAGAACACGACCCACGCGGAGCCCGGAAAGGTCGCGATTGTAGTAGACGACCAATAGAAGGACGACGCACTGCAGCTACACGTTGTCAGTGTCACGTCCGTACAGCCGGTGCAGCCCGGCTGGTGGAATACCCGATCAACCGCCGGGTTATTCTTTCCGAAATGAACGATGCTGTACAATTCCCTTACATTGGGGAGCCGCCAATCGTCGTAGCCCGCGAAGCGTTGCACGTTGAGAGCATCCAGAAAAAACCTAGTCGAACCACCCAGGTGCCACGCTGCCGCGCTTCCTGATGACCACGACCACGCTCTGCCCCTAGAGTGGATACTGCCGGAGGCACCGGAGTCGTCCTTCTTCTCCCACATAAGCCCCGTATTGTTGTCCGTTATCGTACCGTCACCGTTGTCCGTGTACGCGAGTGGGGTTCCGGCCTGCATATCGCCATCTGAGCCCGACCCAAACGCCTCCGTTCGGCCGGTCGTTAGCAATCCCCCAGACTCGCACTGCACGTCGATACCGACGGCCTTGCTCAGAACGAGCAACGCGTCGCTTGCCGTTACCGTCCCGCTCCCATTGACGTCGCCACATGCCTGCGCCGCCGCGAAATGCGGAATCGCTACGACCAACGCCAAGACTCCGAGCGCAGCATATACGGTGCGCAAGAACTTCGGTACGTCTCGTCCGCCAGTAGCAGCGGCCTCAGGCCTGCCCGTCGCGGTCGTTTTCGTAAGTGAGACGATCGCCGCGTCGCTCAAAAGTGATATCTTTTCCATAGGGTTACTCCGTGGGTTCGGTCGTGGCGCAAGCCTACACGACCGACACTCGTTATCCCAACGAGCCAGCGAGGCTTCTTGGGCCATCCATAGGAAGGATACGAGTTCCATCGCTGAGGAGATCAGAACGAGAGGGGACATGCGCAACGCCGCCATGGTGTATTTTCGACGCTCTTCTCGGCAAGCTTTTTTTGGGTGCCGATGATCACTTCCGCCTTCTCGAGCTCACGCACGAACCGGGCGTTATCACGGCGCAACTTCGCCAGCTCCGCCTCCGACTCGCTCTTCCCCTGCTTGCCTCGCTTCTTGTCCAAGGCCTTCAGCGTACCGTCTCGTCGCTGCTTACGCCACTTCGTCAGGTGCGAGGAATACAAACCCTTGCGCCGCAGAATCGCGCCAGGCCACGGGCACTGATGAAGCACTGATGAACCATGGTCGGCGAAAACAAATCTTCTCTTCGCGTGTACTCCCCTGCCTACGCTTGAAATCCCTAGCCGCATCCTCCTTCACGGCCGCGACGGTGTCGGGCCGAAAAACGAGCGCGGCTGCGCGCAAGGCTCGGGCATGCGCGCCTAAGGGAGGGTCGGTCGAGGCTGTCCGTGCAGAAAAAACCAAAGTCGCCCGACTGAAAGAAGCCTTCGGGGGTTCGCAAGTGTCGTTTCGGCAGGCTGCCACCACACCTAGGTGCGGGCGAGTCGCTGAGCGGCTGCGTCGTCCTTCATCGCTGCCGGAATAGCACGGGGGCAAACCCAGTGAACACGGCCGTCGTCACGTGAACGCGCTTGCGTCCGCGTCTATACTTCGGCAACGACCATGGGCAACGCGATCGAGCAAAACGACGATTCGACGGCCATCGTGTTCCCCGGCCAGGGATCGCAGCGCAACGGCATGGCGCGCGATTTCTACGACGCCGATCCTGACGCGCGCGCGGTCTTTGATGAGGCCTCCGAAGCCTGCGGCCTGGATCTGACCGAACTATGCTTCAACGACGACGAACGCTTGGCGTTGACCGAGTTCGCGCAGCCGGCGCTTCTTAGCGCCGAGGTCGCGATGAGCCGCGTTCTGGAAAATCGCTTCGGCCTGCGCGCCAAGGCTTTCGGCGGCCATAGCCTCGGAGAATACACGGCCCTGGTCACCGCCGGCGTGCTCGGCCTCGGTGAGGCGGCAAGGGTCGTGCGCGAACGTGGGCGCTTGATGCAAGACGCCGTGCCCCCCGGACGCGGTCGCATGGTCGCCGTTTTCGTCCGCGGCCTCGACACCGCCGAGGTCGAGCGTTGTACCGAGGGTACCGCCAGCGCCGTGGCCAACGACAACTCCCCTGAACAAATCGTCGTCTCGGGACTGGCGGCCGATGTCGAGATCTTCGAACAGCGTCTCGCCAAAACGTTTCCGCCCAAGTCCTTTCGCGTGATTTCGCTGAAGGTGAGCGCACCGTTTCACTGCAGTCTCATGACCCGCATCGAACCGGCTTTCGCGGAAATACTGGGCAGCGTACAGCTGAACGCGACGGAGCGTGCGGCATCGGTAACCTCGAATTACACGGGCGGTTTTCACAAGCCCGACGGCGAAGACATCCGCGAGAATCTCCTGCGCCAGATCAGTTCGCGCGTGCGCTGGCGCGAAAACATGGAGGCCCTACGCGGGCGATGCGGGCGCGTAATCGAAGTCGGACCAGCCCCGGTCCTGCGCGGTTTTTTCAAGGCCGCCGGCCTCGCCATCGCCACCGTCAGCGACTTACCCAGCGCCGAAAAAGCCCTGCGGAGCGAGTAAAACCGCTCCGTTGCAACCGGTTCCAGCGCCGCCTAGTCTCTTCTCCGCCATGCCCACATGCAGCTATTCCATCTGGGCTTCGGAACTGTCGCCCTTCTCGCTCAAAGCGCGCGCGATGTGTGTGTATGCCGGTGTGCCCTACCGCTGGATTCCTGCCGAGGGCGGCCTGCGCGAGAACCTGAGAGCCGCTCGCCGCGTTCGCAAGATCAAATCGGGCAAACTGCCCTTGGATTTTCCTCCCGCCGATGAACTCGACGAGTTCCCCTTGGTGCCGTTCCTGCTCGGGGAGGACGGAACCAACGTCTACGACTCCAGCGCCATGGCCGCGTGGTTGGACAGCCGCCACCTCAGCGCCGAGCGCCAACTCCTGCCCGCCGATCCCTGCTTGCGGCTCGCCGCGCGATTGATCGATGAATATTTCGACGAATTCGGACTCTACATGGTCCATCACAACCGCTGGGTCGTCTCGGCCACTGACAACGACGCCGGCGTACGACTCGCACGCGAGTTTCTGCCGGCCGCCCTGGCGCCCTTGCGGCCCATTTTTGCTGCGCGCTTCAGCGCCCGGCAGGTGCGGCGGCTTCCCTACTTGTTCAGCGTGGCGCCCGAGGATGCGGTCTTCGCAGGCCTGTCGGCGCCACGGCGTCCCCCGGCCCGCAGCGGTTTTCCGCCCACTCACGAGCTGCTCGATCGCGCCTTCTTGCGACTGCTCGAACGTATGGAACTGCTGCTGTCGTACCAGCGCTAT
>CAZKLE010000177.1:0-4915 GCA_964553415.1 uncultured Myxococcales bacterium | reverse complement strand
TTGGCTTCGGCCCCTGCCATCGCCCATCCTATGCCGGCGTAGGCGCGCTGTTTACACCAGGGTTCCTCGAGTCGCGAGAGTCTATGCGCAGCCTCGATAACGCCGCCTGCGCGTTTGGCCTCGGCCAAGCCGAATACGAGACAGCCCTTACTGAGATCACGCCGGAGGTTGGGCTCGTAGCTATTGCCCTGATAGCAAAGCGCGATCTGTCCCCATGCGCCGACGATTATAAGCCCCGCCCACGCGACGACGAACAGTCGTCGAGCGAGACCGTCGAATCTTTTCGTCGCGAAGGCGAACAGATAGGCGACGGCGAGATACAAGGGTGAGTAGAAGCGAAACCAGTAGTATCCCTCGTTCGGGTGTCTCGCCGGGTCGGCGACAGCGAGCATGGCGAGCGCGACGAGGGGGAATAAAAGGAAGGGAAGCACTGTGACACGATCGAGGCTTTCCCCGCGTGATGTGTCTTTGCGACGGGTAGCGGCGAGAGCGATCCATGTTAAGCAGGCCGCGATCACGACCGCGATGCCGAGGCCGGTCGGTGGACCGAAGGCCTCGACGGTATTGGCGAGGACGGCGCTTGCGCCGCTGCCGTGTGTGGCCGCCGATCCTAGGTGCTCGCGCCATAAGCTCGCACCGTAGGGTCGCAGCCAGAGGTTTTGAACTGCCCACGGCAGCAGACCTATGGCGCCGCCCGTACACAGAGCGGCTAGCGCTTTGCGACTGCGGTTGCGGCTGCGTGCCGCGTGCGCGGCGGCGTGCACGGCGACCAGAGGCCCCACCAAAGCCAGCGACAAATACGCCGTCCATACGGCGAGCCCGGAAAACAGACCGAGCAGAAACGCCGTAGTCTGATGCCCGGACGCCGTTTGTGTCTGCCTCGCTCGAGCCCACGCCAAGTACACGCCCGCCGCTGCCACGCAGAACAACAATGCTTCCGGGTGCGAGCCTACCAGCGTTACGTTCAGACGGGCCCACTGCGGGCTCATGGCTGCAAATCCTGCGCCGGCCACCACCGCAGCGCCGGGCGAGCAGAATCGCCACAGGGTGAACATCAACAAGCATAGCGTCGCGAACGACCACAAAATTGCGATTCCTTTTAGAGTCACGAGAGAGCTGCCGAAGGCTTGCACCCAGGGCACGGCGATCAGCAAAAGAGGCAAAGAGCCGCCGTGGTTGAGGTCGTCTTGGTAATCGAACAGCTCGCCTAGGCCGTCGTGTGCGAGCTCGGTTGCGCTGAACAAGAATACCGGTTCCTCCCAGTTGTGGTTGGCGTCGTAGGAGCTGACGAGGATCGTGATACGGCTTGCCACGAACCACCCGAGTATCAAGACGACTGCTACGGCGGGGAGTCTCGTGCGCATGCTGGTGAGTACCGGCGGGAACTAGTCTGAAGCGAAATACAGGGGTCGTCCGGGGAATACCATCTATGCGTATGCTCGGATGCTCATGCTCGGGCCGCCCGGCGAAGTTTTTGACACCCGCGACAAACTTCGCCGCCATTCCAGGGGGTTACCGAGTGTATTGCGGATTGCGCGTTGCGCATTGCGGTCCCATCCGTGTGTTCGAGCGTTCGTGTTCCCATCGTCGCTGCGTTCGGGCAGACCTCACGCGCGGCTCTTCATTACACAGTGTGCATATACCCGCTGTGGTCGGCGGATTTCTCTTGACGGGGGCACGACTTTCGTATTACGTTCGTCCTACCGGGTAGCCCATGACCGCACTGCAAGCTCACGATAATACTCGTCCTTTCGCCCTTGTCCCCGCGGCTGCCACCTCCCGTCGGACAGACGAGCCGCTCGTGCCGCCGGCATACCTCGAGCCCCCGGCCCGCGACGAACTCCCGCAGTTTGAGCGCGAGGCTGCGGCCGTATTACTCGATCGCTATCTGCTGCGCCTTTCTCGCTACGAGTCGGTCTGCCGACTGCGCCTTGGCCGGCTGGCCGCACACTTGTTGGATGCGCGCGGCTATCACGATCTTGGATTTGCCCGCCTCGCGGACTACGCCATCGAACGGCTCGGCCTCTCCGGCCGCGAACTACAGTCGGTCGCGCGGGTGTGGCGGGCCGTTGATGCGATACCCCGGCTGGCCGAGGCCTACCGCTCGGGACGAGTGAACTGGACCAAGCTGCGCATGCTTTGCGAGGTCGTCAGCGAAGAGACGGTCGATGATTGGATCACGCGGGCTGAGGCGATGAGCACACGTGAGTTGGCCGCGCATATCAAGGACTCTCCTGGGCCGCCGGCATTGCGCCGGCACCCGCCCGCGAGCGTCTCCGACGGTGAGTATGAGGATGCCGATACGATAGACGGCGAGCCGCGCGCACAGATCCGCATCGCGTGTCCCGCTCACATGCGGCCGCTCTGGCGCGAGCTTGCCGAGTCGGCCTCACGCTCGAGCGGTGCCGTGCTATCGGCCTGGCAGGCACTAGAGGCCGTGTGCGCCGAGGCCCTCTCGGGCGCGCCCTCGGGAGCGCCGCGCGATCATGCCGTCGCCGTCGCCCGCGGATTGTCTGTGGCGCGCGGGCTCTTGGCGCCAGACGACAGCTCTCGACCTCACGGAGACTGCAAAAGCGAGTTCGAAGTCCTGCGCCAACTCATCGATGGCAACACGGCTGCGGATCTAGAGCTGCTCGCTCTAGGCGACTTCTCCGACCGCGACACCAGCGATGCCGCGGGTGATCCGAGCGCTGTCGAACTCGATCGGGCGCTGCGCGCAGTGACTGGCTCTATGCAAAACATCGACTGGCAACTGGGCTGCCTGCTTGCAAGCTTTGCGGGGGAGCGCCTGTACCGCCACATCGGGTACCGCTGTATGGGGGCCTACGTAAGCGAGCGCCTGGGCATCAGCGAGCGCAAGGCCCGCTCCTTGGTCCGTCTCCAGGCCCATCCCGCCGACGGGCGCGGCGAACTGGCTGAGGCCTATCGCAGCGGGAGGCTCTCGTGGCTGCGAGCGCTCATAATCTTACCCGTACTCTCCGAGCACACGGGTGCTGCGTGGATCAAACGGGCCGGCCAAGTAACCGTCCGTCGCCTACAAGACGAGGTCCGTTGGACCACAGACATGCGCGACCGTACTTGCGGGATGTTGGCACTAAAGCCACCGGCACTGGGCGCGGCCCTGGAGTTCAGCTGCGAGGAGGCGAAGCGGCAAATACGTGCGCATTATCCCGGCCAGCCCACCGAGGGCATCGGGCAGCCAACGAGCAAGACGACTACGAGCCTGTACTTCAGCGGCCCGGCCTCCGTGATAGCGCTGTTTCAAGACGCGCTGCGAGCCTATTGTGATCCCGAGAAGCCGGGGGAGCCCGCCTGGGAAGCCTTCGAACGCATTCTCTTGCACGTCAAAGCCCAATGGGAGGGCGTGCCGCGTCATCGCAATCCCATTCACGAGCGCGAGGGCTGGCGCTGCCGCGTGCCGGCCTGCAGTTCACGGCGCAATCTGCAGGAGCATCACGTCATCTTTCGCTCGCGCGGCGGCGATAACGCGCGGTCGAACCGAATCTCAATCTGTGCCTGGCATCACCTGCGCGGTATTCACACGGGCATCGTGCGCGCCCACGGTGACGCCGAACACGCCATCCACTGGCGACTGGGACCGCGCCTGCGGCTGCGCGATGATGTCTATGTGAGTGCGTAATCGACGATACATGTCCCCGGATTCTCACCTCAGAGTTCGTGGAGAGAACGCTCCTCGTCGCTTCAAAGCGGACAGTAGCAACAGCAGCAAGATGACAGTAGCCATCCAAGAGTCCGTGGCGTCGGTCTTGCGTCCCAGCCAAGCCCAGGTGGTAACATCGTAGGCGGAATGGGTCAGGCTCCCGCCAATGTGCTTGATCCACACGAATCCTGCATGCAGCCCGACTGCTAGCCAAATCGTGCCACGTATCTGTACAGTCGCGCAGAGCAGGAGGCTGAAAATCGTAAGGTTCAGAATGCACACCACCACGTTCGGAGTTTGCGCGAAGTTGGCGGGTATCGAAGAGAGCACATGCCATGTCGCCGCCAGGACAGGGCCGTCACCAAAGGACTCGGGGAGCGGTCGTGCATAGTGCAGTAGGCCGAACAGAAGGCTGACCACGAGCGCGGCGGCCCACCCGTTCCAGGCACGCGCGAGGGATCGGAAAAATATACCGCGCGCGAGTGTTTCTTCGATAAGGGCCACCGTGAAGCAGGACAGGGTGAACCCGGCCAGGTGGCCGACGAAAGGAGCCAGGCCCTCGAACGGGTCAAAGAGCACTCGCCCCGCGATCAGCATCGCGCAGAGCGCTAGGGATAATGTCACGGCACCGATGGCGAAACCCACGAAGATGTCCCGTGCGATGCGGGACGTCCCGGGCGACGTCCATCCGATGTCTCGGCGGCCGCCCCAGGCGATACCTCTGCGCAGGAACGGGAAATAGAGCAGGAGCCAAATCATCGATACCCGGCCCAGGAGCCGGTGTGGTCCCCGCCGCAGGAGCGCGTGACCGATGTCCCCATCCATACGCTCGAGCCATGGGATGAGGAGCACCGTGGTCAGCGTCCCCAGTACGTACACGAGCACAAGGCCCGCCAGGAGCGTGACGGCCGGAAGCGTACGTGAGGGTCTCTGCTCGCCGAGTTCTCTCATCGTCATTTCCACCGGTCCACCGGTCCACCGGTCCAGCGGTCGTGCATCCGCTGATCGACGTCAGATACTTTTGCTGGTTGCGTTGCCTACGCGAGAATCGCACCGACCATTACTGATTGCGAGCCCCGGTTCGAGCGCATTCTTTTGCACGTCGGACCGCGGCTGCCCCTGGACTGGGGGGGACGGTTAGGCGGTAGCGAATCGCATGGTCTCGCGCGAATGGGGGAGGCGCGGCGGGCGCGCCGGCCGCGCGCCCGCCGGCCGTTTCGCCTTTTTTCCACGGTTTGTGGTCGCGGCCGCTCG
>CAZKLE010000176.1:0-4931 GCA_964553415.1 uncultured Myxococcales bacterium | reverse complement strand
GGTCGCGGTCACCGAGTGCGAACCAATCAGGACCCCCCAAGCGATCGAGGGCCTTTTTGGCGTGAAAGGTGTCGCCGCGGATTCCCCAACCCGGCAACCAGGACGACATGCCGGCCAGTGCGTACATCATCGTGTCCAGATCCGGAGAGACGCTCAGTCCGTGGAACTCTTCGTCGTCTCCAGTATTGACAATGACCGTCAGGTCGTGGGGCTCGAGCAGGGCCGCGAAGCCGCGCGCCAGTCTAGCTGCACCCACTCCACCCGCCAGCAGCACGAGCTTGCGGCCGGCAGGCCTGCGCATCGCTTTCGCTTTGCTCATCGCGCCCGCCGATCAGACCGTACACGGTGTCGCGCTGACGGGGAATGCGTTCCATCGAACGAATCATGGCGCACAACTCTTCCGGCGCGATATATTCGCCGGCATCCGCGCCGGCCTCGCGCGAGATGCTCTCTTCCATGAGCGTGCCGCCCATGTCGTTGCAACCGGCACGCAGCGACAGCGTGGCCAACTCGGGTCCGAGCTTGACCCACGAGGTCTGGATGTTGTCGATCAACCCGCGCAACATCAGACGCGAAGTCGCGTACATCGCCATGTCGAACTGACCTTGCGGCCGCGGCCCGACCGTACCTTCCGAATGCAGAACTGTGTTTTGCCATATAAACCGTAGGGGAACGAATTCGGTGAAGCCTCCGGTCTCCAGTTGAATCGTACGAAGCAGCTCGATGTGGCGGGCAATGTGCATCGGCGTCTCGATGTGCCCGTACATGAGAGTGGAAGTGGTGGGGATGCCCTGCGCGTGCGCAGTCTTGATGATGCGCACCCAGGTGGCGGTATCGAGCTTCTTGTGCGAAAGGACCTCACGAACCTCGTCGTCGAGAATCTCGGCCGCGGTGCCCGGTATCGTATCCAGCCCCGCCGTTTTCAGCTCGGCCAGATACTCGGGATAGTCCATGTGCACACGGCGGGCACCGTAATAGATTTCCATCGGCGAGTAGGCGTGGATGTGAAGGGTGGGGAACGCGCCGCGGATCTCTTCGAGCAGCGTGATGTAATGACGCGCCGGATTTTCCGGATTGATTCCGCCTTGCATGCAAATTTCGGTCGCACCGCGTTCAACGCCTTCACGGATGCGATCGATCACCGCATCGATGGGGTGGTCGTAGGCGTCCTCGTCACCTTTCAGACGAGCAAACGCACAAAACTTGCAACCCACGAAACAGACGTTGGTCCAGTTGATGTTGCGGTTGACCACGTAGGTGACCACATCGCCGACGTCCTCGTGGCGCACGGCATCGGCGGCGGCGATCAGGGCCGACAACTCGTTGCCGCGTAGGGTGAGCAAATGGGCGCCTTCCTCCACCGTCGGCCGTATACCGGCCAGGCCGCGCTCGAGAATCGACCGGGTGTAGGGCGCAACGCTGCAAAGGCGTTCGGCCAAGCTGCGGCTGTCGGCGAGTAACGACTCCACACGATCGGCATTGTTTTCAGTCTGGTAACTCATACGGCCAACGCCTCCCCGCCGGCATCGCCGACATCGCTATCTTGGCGCATCCGCTGCACCGCGCAAAGCATAGCTCGGTCCAGGAACGTTTCGTCGACGAAACCGTCGTACACCGGCAAGCGCGGCCTGAGCGTAAAGCCCTCGGAGCGGCAGGTTTCGCTCAACACCTCGAGATGCGGCCAAGGAGCCTCGGGGTTGACGTAGTCCATGGTGAGCGGCGAGATGCCGCCCCAGTCGTTGATGCCGGCGCGAATCAAACGGCCGTGGGCGAGGGGGCTCAAATTGGGCGGCGCTTGCACGCTCATCTCGCCTCCGAAGATCAGGCGCGTCAGTGCCACCGTGCGCAGCAACTGCGACTCGCTCGCATCGGGGTTCTCGGCCATCGGCGTACTCGGCTTGGCGCGGAAGTTTTGAACGATGATTTCCTGGATGTGCCCGTGGCGCTCATGCGCTTCGCGCAGAGCCAACAGACTCGCTACGCGTTCGGCTTCGTTCTCGCCGATGCCGATCAGGAGACCCGAGGTAAAGGGGATCCGCAACGCTCCGGCTTCATCGATCATCTGCATGCGGCGTGCGGGGTCTTTGTCGGGCGCGTATTGATGCGGCATGCCGCGGTCGCGCAGACGAGGGCTGACGTTTTCGAGCATCAATCCCATGCTGGCGTTGAGCGGACGCAGCATCATCATCTCCTCGCGGGTGAGCACGCCGGCGTTGGTGTGCGGCAACAGCCCTTCGGCAAACGCAATCTCGCAGGCCATGTGCACGTACTCGGCTGTGCCCGAGACGCCGTAGGAACGCAGTACGTCGAGAAAGCCGCGGAAGGCAAGCTCGGGCTTGTCGCCCAGGCACATCAAGGCCTCCACGCAGCCCAACTCGCGTCCGCGGCGCGACCAGTCGGCGATCTCTTCGGGACTCATCGTCCACTCGCCGGCATCGCCCGGGTCGCGGCGGAAAGTACAATAGGTGCAGCGATCGCGACAAAGATTGGTCACCGGCAGAAACGCTTTCGGCGAATACGTCAGCGTCCGGCCGTGGTGTCGGCTGCGAAGATCGGCCGCTACTTCGCACAACGCGTCCAAGTCGCCGTCGGGGAGAGCGGTCAGCGCGTAGGCATCCTCGGCGCTGAGACGGTCGCCCGTCGAAGCTTTGGCAAGAGCGAGATCTGCCGGATGAGACACTGGCATGAATGTACGAGAACCTTGACTGCTTGTACGCAGGCGAACCCCGTATGTCAACGAGCTTCGGCGCCGTCGCCGTTGTCGTCGCTGATCAAGCCGAGCTTGTCCATACGGTATTTGAGGATCCTCCGCGTGGTCCCCAGCACCGAAGCCGCACGGGTCTGGTTGAAGTGGAATCTACCCAGCGCCTCCGAGATGATATCGCGTTCGAATTCATCCACAGCGTCGCTCAGGCACAGCTTGCCGCTGAGTACGCGCTCACGCACCTGGCTGTTGACCGAACGGCCCTCGAGCACTTCTTGCGGCAAACAGGCCGGCCCAATCGGCCCATCCTCGTTGCTCAACACCAACAGCCTCTCGATGACGTTTTCCAATTCGCGCGCGTTGCCGGGCCACGGGTAGCTGAGCAGTTTCTCGACGGTATCGGGAGCAAGTTCTTTGGCGGGAACGCCCAGCTCCTTGGTCTTGCGCTGCATGAAATGACGGATCAGATGCGGCACGTCTTCGGGCCGCTCTCGAATGGGCGGAATCTTGATCGATACGACGTTGATGCGGTAATACAGGTCGGCACGAAACTTTCCGTTGCCGATCGCCTCGCGCAAGTTGCAATTGGTCGCCGCGATCACGCGCACGTCAACGCCGATCGGCTTGCCACCGCCGACGCGCAGTACCTCACTTTCTTCGAGTACGCGCAAGAGCTTGGCCTGAAGGCTGGGACTCATCTCGCCGATCTCGTCTAGAAAAATCGTTCCGCCGTCGGCCATCTCGAACTGGCCGATTTTTTTCTCGACAGCGTCCGTAAACGAACCGCGCTCATGTCCGAACAGTTCAGTCTCGAGCAGATTGTCGGGGATTGCCGCACAGTTGAGTGCGACCAAAGGCTTTTGCGCACGCGGACTGTTGTAATGGATCGCCCGCGCGATCAGCTCCTTGCCGGTTCCCGATTCGCCGGTGATCAGCACCGTCGTCTTCAAACGTGACACCGCTTGAACGGTCTTGAAAACATCCTGCATGGCCTGGGCTTCGCCGATGATGTTGTCGAAGTGGTAGCGGTGCCCGACTTCCTCGCGCAGCTGTTCGACTTCGCGCTTGAGGTCGCCGTTTTCGGTCGCACGCTCGGCCACCAGACGAAGCTCTTCCACGTCGAAGGGCTTGGTTATGTAGTCGAAGGCGCCGAGCTTCATGGCCGTGACCGCGGTTTTTACCGTCTTGGTCGCGGTGACCATGACGACGGGTACGAGGCCGTCGGTTACACGAATCTTCTCGAGCACCTCGAGCCCGTCCATGCCGGGCATGAGAATGTCGAGAAAAATCAGCGCCGCCTCCGATTTGGCCAGCCATGCGAGCGCCGCTTCACCGCTGTCGACGGTTACAGGGTCGTAGCGGTCCTTGAGGACCATGCGAAACGACTCGCAAACGCCGGGTTCGTCGTCAACGATGAGTACGATTGGTTTGTCTGCCACGGGATCCACCCCCTTCCTTCACCGGTAAGGTCCAAGCCAACGTCGTGGCCGAACCCGCCGCGTCCATCTCCAAACTCCCACCGTTACGAACGGTGAGAGCTTCCGCCAACATGATTCTCCAAGGTTTCCGCTGACCGCTACGCCCCGACCATCTCCCCAGGTGGGTCACCGGCCCGGGGCGCGCTTCGAGCCGCCACTGAATCGTTCCCGTTCCGCTCGCGCTCACCGCCACGGTGCCGCGTTCGCCGACTTCGGCCAACGAGGCATCGAGCAGGGCATCGACGGCGAATTCGAGCTGCGCCGGGTCGCAGATAACCTCGAGCGCGTCGGGCAAATCTACGCGCACGGTCTTTTGCACGGCCGACCCGCGTTCTTGCAAACAGCGAGCGAGCACGGCGCCAACGTCGACCGGGGCAGGACAGGGCGCCCCCAGCTCCGCGAAACCGTTGAGCGTATCGATGTCTCCGGCGATGCGGTCGCAGGCGCGACCGGCGCTGTCGATCAGACTGCTGGCTCGCGCTGCATCGGTCTCGCCCTGTTTGAGCATCGACGCCAGGGTCTTAATCGGCACCAAGGGATTGCGGAAGTCATGCGCCAACGACGCGAACAAATGCTCCAGGTTCAGCCCGCCGCCGGCGTCGTCGGCCGCTCGACCGAGCCTCGGATCGACTCGCACGCCCTCGGGAGTCACGACCAAGGCCGGGACCACCATCAGGGAGGCTTGCGCGGAGGCAGTGCCCGGGCCGGCGGCATCCGGGGCAAGACGTAGCTCGTCGACTTCGATGATG
>CAZKLE010000175.1:0-4939 GCA_964553415.1 uncultured Myxococcales bacterium | reverse complement strand
ATGTTCGTATGGGCGAAGATCCCCGAGGAGTTCCGTTCGATGGGGTCGCTCGAGTTTACCAAGCTGCTTTTGCACGAATCCAAGGTTGCGGTATCGCCGGGTATTGGTTTCGGTCCCTACGGGGATGAATACGGGAGGTTTTCCTTGATCGAGAACGAGCACCGCACCCGCCAGGCTGTACGCGGAATCCGAAAGCTCCTGAGTGGCGACGCATGAGCGGCCGACGATTCTCCGCGCCATCGGCGCGCGTGGGTGCTAAACAGATCGGTGTCGGCCTGATCGGCTTCGGGACCATCGGCAGCGGAGTCGTGCGTGTTCTTCGCGAACGTGCCCGTGACATCGAGGATAAGTTAGGTGCCCGCCTTCGCTTGGTCCGGATCGCCGATCTAGACACCAAGAGCGACCGCGGCGTCCGCGTGGGTAGAGGGGTGCTCGGCAATGATGCCGCGGCCCTGATCGCCGACCCCGACGTCGATATTGTCATCGAACTGATCGGCGGCAACGAACCGGCGAAATCCTTTATTCGTAACGCCCTCACCGCCGGTAAAGCCGTGGTCACAGCAAACAAGGCCTTGTTGAGTACGCAGGGATTGGCGCTAGCGCGTCTGGCCGAACGCAACGGTGTTGCCTTGGGCTACGAAGCCAGCGTCGGCGGCGGCATTCCGATCCTTCGCGCGATTCGGGAAGGGCTCGCCGGCGATCACAACCGCGAGGTCTACGGTATCGTCAACGGTACGGCGAACTATATTCTTTCTGAGATGAGTGCCGGGGCCGGGGAGTTTGCAGAGGTTTTGGCTCAAGCCCAGGCTCTCGGCCTGGCCGAGTCCGACCCCGGCTACGACGTCGACGGCATCGACTCGCTGCACAAACTGGCGATTCTCGTCGCCGTCGCCTTCGGCAAAAAGATCGATCCTCGTCGCGTGCACGTTGAGGGAATTCGTCAGATCACTTCAGCCGACATCGCTTATGCCAACGAATTCGGTTACACGATCAAGCTGCTCGCCGTGGCTCGCGACGGAAGCGACGGGGTGGAGGCTCGCGTGCATCCCTCGATGGTTCCCAATTCGCATCTCTTGTCCCAGGTGTCGGGCGCGTTCAACGCGATCGCTCTGGAAAGCACGGCCTTGGGGACGTCTTTGTACTACGGTCAGGGCGCCGGCATGATGCCGACGGCCAGCGCGGTGGTGGCCGACGTCATGGATGCCGCGCGTGCTCTCCTCGCCGGTATGCCGCCGGCCGTGCCACCCTATGGAAGACCGGTGACGCAGATCCGCGCGGCCCGTGTGCTGCCGATGTCCGATCTGATGCACGAGCATTACCTTCGTTTCCGCTTGGCCGACCGTCCGGGTGTGCTTGCAAAAATTGCCAACATACTGGGGGCACAAGAGATCGGTATCGCGACCGTTGCGCAACGCCACGAGGAGTCCATCCGTGGAACCGTACCGGTGGTCATGCGTACCCATCGCGCCAAGGAGGGGGCTCTCCAGCGTGCGCTCCGTAGGGTTTCTTCACTCAAGGATTGCCGGGCCAAGCCGGTATCGATTCGCGTCGAAGAGCGCCTGGGAGGGGGAGAGCTGCGGTGAATTGGCAAGGGGTCGTGGACAGCTACCGACGACGGCTGCCGGTAGGCGATCACCCGGCGGTGACGCTGCTGGAAGGTAACACTCCGCTCATCCGCGTTCCGCGTCTTGCCGAAGCCCTCGGGCTGAGTGCTCGCGTTTACGTGAAATACGAAGGCCTCAATCCTACCGGTTCCTTCAAGGACCGCGGCATGACCGTTGCGATGACGATGGCCGTTGCCGAGGGATCCCGGGCTGTTATCTGCGCCTCGACGGGCAACACCTCTGCCGCCGCCGCCGCCTATGCCGCGAGAGCCGGTCTCGAGGCGTTCGTCATCGTCCCCGAGGGGAAGATTGCGCTTGGTAAGCTTAGTCAGGCGGTTATGCACGGTGCCCGCGTCTTAGAGATCGAGGGCGGCTTCGACGAGGCCTTCGAGGTGGTTACCGGGGTCGCCGAAGCGCGCGCGGTTACGGTGGTGAACTCGATCAATCCCTACCGCCTCGAAGGGCAGAAGACGGCGGCGTTCGAAATCTGCGACTGCCTCGGTCGAGCTCCCGACTATCATCTCCTGCCGGTCGGAAACGCGGGGAACATTACCGCCTACTGGATGGGGTACACCGAGTACCAACGCGACGGTGTCGTAAGCGATCTGCCGAAGATGCACGGCTTCCAGGCTGCGGGTGCGGCGCCGATCGTTCTCGGTCACAGGGTCGAGAATCCCGAAACCGTTGCTTCGGCCATCCGTATCGGCAATCCCGTCAGTTGGAAGCGCGCGGAAGCCGCCCGTGATGCTTCCGGCGGCAGCATCGAAGCCGTCACCGACGAAGAGATTCTGGAGGCCTACAAACTCCTGGCTGCGCGCGAAGGAATCTTTGCCGAGCCGGCCTCGGCGGCCTCGGTTGCCGGTTTGCGGAAGCTTGCGCAAGCCGGCCGCATCGAGGCCGGCAGCCTTGTGGTGTGTACGCTTACCGGGCATGGTTTGAAAGATCCTTCGACGGCGATCGAGGTCAGCGGCGCTGCGACCAAGATTGCGGCCGATGTCGACTCGGCACTGCAAGCCATGGGGATTTGAGACGACCGCGATGAAATACGTAGTGATCCAGGGTGACGGAATGGCGGATTTTCCGGTCGCTTCGCTCGGCGGCCTCACGCCATTGGAGAAAGCCCACACCCCCTATCTTGACCGATTGGCCGGAGAGGGGCGCTTGGGCTTGGTGCGCACCATTCCCGCCGGTATGCCGGCGGGCACCGACGTGGGCACGATGACCATTCTCGGCTACGATCCCCTGCGTTTTCATAGCGGCCGTGCTCCCATCGAAGCGGCGAGTATGGGAATCGATCTGGCCGATGACGATGTCGCGTTTCGTTGCAATCTCGTGACCATCGATCGTGATGCGGGCGACAACGGCCGCGCGGGTGTGATGAAGGACTTCACTGCCGGACACGTCAGCTCCGAAGAGGCGGCGGAGATCATTGGCCTTCTGCAAGAACGACTCGGCGGCGACGGCTTCGACTTCCACTCGGGCGTTAGTTACCGGCACCTCATGGTTTGGCACGGCGGTGAGGACGGCATGAAAACGACACCGCCGCACGATATAACCGATCGTCCGATTGCCGACCACCTGCCGTCGGGGCGCGGTGCCGACTCCCTAGCGCAACTGAGCGACGCCGCCCGCGAACTGATCGCGTCCCATCCCGTCAACGAAAGGAGAACGGCGCGTAACGAGTCGCCGGTGACCGACATCTGGCTTTGGGGACAGGGTCGGCGACCGGCGATTCCGACCTTGACCTCGAAGTACGGGATTGAGGGCGGCGTGATCACGGCCGTCGACGTCGTCGGAGGCTTGGGGCGCTTGGCCGGTCTACACCGTATCCAAGTGCCGGGTATAACCGGTTTCGTCGATACCAACTTCCGTGGCAAGGGCGAGTACGCGTTGGCGGCTCTTGACACGATGGATTTCGTCTTCGTTCACGTGGAGGCTCCCGACGAGTCCGGCCACATGGGCGACGCGGAACTCAAGGTAAAATCCATCGAAGAGCTCGACAGCCAAGTCCTAGGCACTATTCTCGAGGGCATCGGCCGCTTCGAACAGTGGGCCGTGATGGTCTTACCCGACCACGGAACCCCGGTCTCCACCAAGACCCATTCGGCGGATCCGGTTCCATTCGCTATACTGGGTTCGAGGGAGGCGAGGGGCAGCGGCTGTGCCTACGGCGAACGTGAGGCGGCGGCAACCGGTGTCATGATCGAGGATGGCTCGACGCTCCTCGGTCGCTTTCTCGGTGACACGTGGAACGAAATTTAGCTTTTGACCTAGTCCGCGTCACGGAAGCGGCGGCGCTCGCGGCCGCGCGGGAGAATGGCCGCGGTGATGAGATGGCCCCCGAGCGTGCGGCGGTCAATGCGATTCGCTTGGTCTTCGATACCATCGGTGTCCACGGCGAAGTCGTCGTCGGTGGCACCCAATACGGGGACGAGTTGGCTGTCGGCCACAGTCTGGGCACTTCAGCGCCGCAGTCCGAAGAAGTCGACATCGCGGTCAATGCCGTCGAGGGAGGCATCAGTTGTGCATTGGGGGGGCCCAATGCCATGTCGATCGTCGCGCTTGCGCCCAAAGGCGGATTCCTGCGCTGTCCGGTGCATACCTACATGGAGAAGATTGCCGTAGCCGGAGATGCGGCCGAGGCTGTGTCTCTCGAGAAGGATCCGGAGGCCAATCTCAAGGCGCTGGCGGAGCTGCGCGGTATTTATGTCGAGGATCTTACCGTCGTCATTCTCGACCGTCCGCGCCACGATCGTTTGGTGGAAGAGGTTCGCAATGCGGGGGCGCGGGTCAAGCTCATTCCCCACGGCGACGTAGCCGCGGCCATGGCCGCATGCCGGCGCGGGTCCGGTGTCGACTTGCTGCTCGGTACCGGCGGTGCGCCGCAAGGCGTGCTTTCGGCGGCGGCGATCAAATGCATGGGCGGCTTCATGCAGTGCCGTTTCCGGCCTCGTTCCCACGAAGAGGCCGACGCGCTCTACAATCACGGAGTCAGCGACGTTGAGCGTATCCTCGGCCTTGAAGAAATGGCCGGCGGTGAGCTGCTGTTCGCGGCCACGGGGGTGACCGACGGCGAGTACCTGAGCGGCGTGCATTTCTTCGGCGGTGGCGCGACCTCCAACTCGGTGGTCATGCGCTCGGTGAGCGGCACTGTCCGCTTGCTCGACACCCGGCACAGTTTCGACTACCGGCCCGATTACAAATAGCCTGCTGCCGGCGTCATTGGCCTCGTCGCTCCCATTTGTCTATACTCCAGCCCTGTTTGACCATCGGCCATGGCGTCCAATCCTGCACGCAAGATACCGTCCGAGCCTGTAAAGCCACGATTTTCAACC